>CALCHM010000146.1 GCA_937901345.1 uncultured Prevotella sp.
GGGCGTTGCCCTTCGCTATGTAGATTATGCCCTTACAGGGCGTTTTCACTCCGCAAGGCGGTTGTACTCTGTACTCTGTACTCTGTATTCTATTTCACGATCCCCTTTTCCAAATACTCTTCCAAGTTGAGGCGGATATGTTCGCCAGCACGCTCTACGGCTACTTTCGCCATATCTGATTCCACCATAATGCGTACGAGTTCTTCGAAAGAAGTCTTCTGCGGATTCCAACCCAATTCCTTCTTAGCCTTTGAGGGGTCGCCCCAAAGATTAACGACATCTGTGGGACGGAAGAAGTCGGGCGATACTTCGATCAGCACCTTTCCTGTTGCCTTGTCAATACCCTTTTCGTCGAGTCCTTCGCCAACGAATTCGAGTTCGATGCCCACGTGCTTGAATGCGTAATAGCAGAAATCGCGCACGGAATGTTGTTCACCTGTAGCGATTACGAAGTCTTCAGGATGGTCGTGCTGCAGCATCATCCACATACATTCAACGTAGTCCTTAGCGTAACCCCAGTCGCGGAGTGAAGAGAGATTACCAAGGTAAAGTTTATCTTGTTTACCCTGCTTAATGCGTGCTGCAGCAAGGGTGATCTTGCGTGTTACAAAGGTTTCACCACGGCGCTCACTTTCATGGTTGAAAAGGATTCCCGAACAGCAGAACATGTTGTAAGCTTCACGGTATTCCTTCACAATCCAGTGACCATAAAGTTTTGCAACAGCGTAAGGACTATAGGGGTGGAAGGGCGTCTTTTCGTTTTGGGGAACTTCCTCAACCTTACCATATAGTTCAGACGTAGACGCTTGATAAATATGACAGGTTTCAGCGAGACCGCAAAGGCGAACTGCTTCTAACACACGGAGCACACCTGTTGCGTCAACATTTGCCGTAAATTCGGGAGCGTCAAAACTTACTTGCACATGACTTTGTGCGGCAAGGTTATAGATTTCATCAGGGCGCACCTTTGAGATGACTTTCATCAAACTCATGGAGTCGCCTAAGTCAGCATAATGCAGATGGAAATTGGGTTCACCCTCGAGATGCGCAATGCGTTCGCGAAAATCAACAGAGGAACGGCGAATCGTTCCGTGTACTTCATATCCTTTACCTAATAGAAACTCAGAGAGGAAGGAACCGTCCTGTCCTGTCACACCGGTAATCAATGCCTTTTTCATATTGTATTTCATTTAAATTGTTATCGTGTTAAGCCTCACAAAGGTAGGGAAAGTTATTTACGGAGCAAAGGAAGAATTTGAATTTTGAAACATTCATAATGAGGTTTTTTAATTGAGTAACGAAAAAACGGCGTTGTGTCATAATGAGCAAACTGCTGCGTTGCTCCTCAATTTCGGATTTGGTCATGTACTTCAGTACACTCCCTTCATCCAAAATTTCAGCGCCTTGCATTTTACTCACTCTTACACAACTTAAGAGGGTGTTCCGAAATTTTGCATTTCGGAACACCCTCTTTGCTTATGCTTGTTTCAAGCGTATTACTTTGAAAGTTTCTTTACACCGTTTTGAATGTAAACCTGACCAGTTGTTGCAGTTGCGATGCGACGACCGCTGAGGTCATACATTGCCTGGTTGTTTCCAGCGTTCTGAGTTGCAACACCGTTGATGCCTGTTGTTTCTTCTGTGAAGTTGATAACAACAACATCATCCTTAGCACAAGGAATAGTTGCGATACCATTTGCATCTACAGTAGCCTTAACTTCTTCACCGTTTACAGTGATGAGTGCCTTTTCGATATTCATAGCACCACGCTTGCAGCGAACCTTGAGTTCAGCACCTGCATGGCTTACAATCTGAATCTTTTGACACTTACCTGCGTTCCAGTTGAAGTCAACTGTGAAGTTGCCCATAGCCTTCATACCCTTAACATCACCCTGCTTCTTCCATACAGCAGGAAGTGCGGGAAGCACGTTGATGTAACCGTGAGCACTCTGCATCAACATTTCTGCGATACCTGAGCATACACCGAAGTTACCGTCAATCTGGAAGGGAGCGTGAGAGTCGAAGAGGTTGTAGTAAATACCACCTGCACCAGCATTTGTACCGTAGTCAGTAGAGTGCTTCAACGCATTCTTGATAATGATGTGAGCGTGGTCGCCATCCTGAGCACGTGCCCAGAGGTTAACCTTCCAACCCATTGACCAACCTGTTGCAGCATCACCACGGAGTTTGAGTGAGTTAACAGCGGGAGTGAAGAATTCACTTTCGGGAGTAATCTGATCGAGTGGGAAGAGCGCCATCATGTGTGACATGTGGCGGTGGCCCCAGTCGTTAGAAATATCAAATGGAGTGTACTTCCATTCGCGGAGCAACTTTTCGCCTTGCTTCACACCGTTGTAAGGATTACCCCAACGACCGTTGTAAGTTTCAGTGTGAAGCCCCTTGTCTGTCTTTTCAAGATAGAGGTTGAGCTTCGCGATATCTTCAGCTGAGAGACCAGTATTTTCTACACCGAGAATTTCAATAGCGTCAGCAAGGTTCTGGAAGAGGTAGCTGATCATCTGCTGAGCGTGAGCCGTACCGTCTTCAGTCTGGTTGTCGTGCTGTTCTGCGCTGAATTCGTTGGGAGCAACGAATGTGCCGTCGGGTTCATACTTGTAGGGAGTGTGGTAGTTACGTACAGATGCCTGTTCGTCTTCGAGGTTGTTGAAACCACGGTCTTCAATCAAGCGGTGGAACCAGAATTCTGCTGCGCTCCACATTACGGGGAATGCCTGCTTCAAGAATTCCTTGTCCTGAGTGTAACGGTAGTGTGTCCAGAGGTGACTGGTGTACCAAACGTTTGCTACGAGGTAGTTGTCACCCCAAGTACTCATACTGTTGTAGAGTGAAGTTTCTGTAAGCACGCTCCAACCATGTCCATCGTTGTAACGATTACCTACTTCCTTCCAACCTTCGCTCTGTGCACCACGAATGATGAAGTTTACGAAAGGCTTGTGGAGGTCAGAGAGGTTCGTGATTTCCGTAGGCCAGTAGTTCATCTGGATGTTGATGTTCGTATGAATATCAGAGTTCC
>CALCHM010000147.1 GCA_937901345.1 uncultured Prevotella sp.
CTCGGCTGAGGATATGCAGCGTGTGCGTGATGCTTATGCTTTAGCAGCCGAAGCACATAAGGAACAGCGTCGCAAGACGGGTGAACCCTACATCATCCATCCAATTGCCGTTGCCCGTATCGTTGCTGAAGAACTGGAATTGGGCGCTAACCCTGTTATCGCAGCTTTCTTACACGATGTGGTAGAAGATACGCATTACACCATTGAGGATATTCGTGAGCGTTTCGGTAATGATGTGGCTTTCCTGGTAGGTGTTGTTACTAAACAAAAGAAGGACAAATACGAAAAGTCTAAGCAGATTGATAACTACCTTCAAATTCTTGCCTCGGTACAGTATGATGTGCGAGCTATTCTTATCAAGTTAGCTGACAGACTTCACAATATGCGCACTCTCGACAGTATGCGTCGAGACAAACAAATGAAGATTGCCGGTGAGACTGATTACTTCTATGCTCCGTTGGCAAACCGTTTGGGGTTATACCCAATCAAGAGTGAATTGGAAAATCTTTCATTCCGCTATCGTTGTCCTCGTGAATATGCCGAGATAGAGACTTTGTTAGAAAACGAAAAGACAGTAAACAAAGCAAACATTGATGCTTTTGTAGAAACGATCCATCAAGTGATTTCGCCATTATACCGCCAAGCACATGTGGAAGTCCGTTATCGCACCCCCTATAGTGTATGGCGTAAAATGCAAGCCAACGGTTGTGACTTCAATCACGTAGATGGCAAACACTACATTCGTATTGTGTTTGATTCCACTACCATGGAAACTGAACACACATCGACGATGAACATGCCCCAAATCCCGTTTAACAAGCATGACGAAAAGAAAAAGGCAATTTGGATTTATAGTGATCTGACCTCGGTGTTCAAAGAACGTCCTGGCAGTGTTGCGAACTATATCGATGCCCCTAAGGAAAATGGTTATCAGAGTTTTCATGTGAAGTTGCTTAGCAAACAGGGCATGTGGGAAGAAGTACATATCTCGTCTGAACGTATGGTTCGCAATTCGCGTTTGGGTTGTACGGCCGAGCGCACAGAAGCAAATGTTTCATTATGGATTGAGAAATTCAAGGAGGTTCTGAAGGATGTAGCATTCCACAGTAAGGATATGGACTATATGGATGGTGTCACCTCATCGTTCTACCCTGATGACATTTTGGTCTTCACTCCGAAAGGCAAGGGCATAATCCTTCCGAAAGGTGCAACTGCATTGGACTTCGCATTTGAGATACATAGTAAAATTGGCATGCATGCAGTATACTCACGTATCAATGGCAAACTGAAGTCTGTAAAAACCGTACTTTATAGAGGAGACAGCGTAGAGATCGGGACGGACGAGAATTCGCTTCCTGAAACGGATTGGGTTGACCATGTGCTGACTTATAAAGCGAAGCGACATTTGCGCAGTTACCTTTCCTCTTTAAGTTGCATTGAGTATAAACGTTGTCCACATTGTCATCCCCTACCCCAAGATGAAGTTATCGGTTTTAAAGACGCCGAAGGAGATATCACGCTTCATAAGCGTAATTGCCCTACTGCCATCAGGATTGCATCTCAACAAGGTGATTCTATTGTTGCAGTGGAATTTGACGAGAATGAAAAATTCTTGTATCCCGTACGTGTGCAAATTCGTAGCGTAGACCGCTATCATTTGTTGAGTGACATCATAAAATGTATCACGGAGAGACTGCATTTGTTTATCAATAAACTCACAACTGAGACCATTGACCGCATCGCAATTTGCTCCATAGACTTTACTGTACACTCTGCGAACGAGTTAGACAGTGCAATCAAATCAATCTCTGCCATCAAGGGCGTGGATGAAGTACATAGGGTGGATATTGAATAATAAGTAATATTGTACGATCATGATTATAACAGACATCAAACAGTTTGAAGGTATTAACGTAATTAAGTCACCTTCCGAATCCCTGACGACGACAAGTTCTGAGGTTTCAGCAGAACTCGTTGAAACGATAATGCACAAACTAGGCACGACGAGTTCCATTGAGGAACTCGTCGAATCATACAATAGAAAACTGCCTATCGGATGTCCTGTTAACTTGATGGGCATTGCCCCTCTGTTGAATGCAGAGGATAGGAGCAAATTTCCAGAATGCGCTAAAAGAGTCTTCTTTCCGTGGCGTGATGTTCTTGCCTGTTTGTTTACTAAACACGAGCATCTTGTCGTATCTGAAAGTGTGTGTCCCGAGTGCGGGGAGCGATTGGTTGTTTTTAAATTTTCATCACCCGCTTGGACATGGAATAGTCTTTGTGGACGAAGTGGTTTCATGACGATATGCCCTAACTGTCCGAAACAAGTAGACTTCCTGTTAACGATGATGAACTAAGAACTATGACCTAAAAAAGGCTGCATTCTTAGACGTAGGAAAACGGCGAGCGAATTGGTAGAGTTTGACACATTGTGAAACAGTTCACTATCGGACATAGAAGGTCATTTATAATGTTATGGACTAACTCTCTATATAGACATGAACTAAAGACTAGTTATAAGGTCAACTCCCATTAGTATTTCTCAAGTAAATAAATCCCCCCTACAAGATGATGAGGACAGTAAAAAACTTCAATTTGGGGCGCCGCAAGTTGTCGGGGACAAATTTGGAAAAAATCTGGCGTCTCGCCGACTTGATTTGCCCCAGATGGTTCGCATTTAGCGCCTCGCAAGTTGTCGGGAGCAGATTTAAAATAAAATTGGCGTCCCACAGGTTGATTTCCCCCACACGCATTCCATTTGGCATCCCACCAACAGAAAAGCAAGGAAGATAAAAATCTGTCTTTAAATTAAAATAAGAGACCCTGTCACGCATTCAAGATGCGATGTGAGAAAATGTTCATTATTTGTAGTACAAAAATTATTTTTTTTAAAAGCATATGGAAGAAAATTATTATGGAACCTCTAGAAATGGCCATGAATTGAAGGATATGTATAATCCGGAAACCAATACATTGGATATACGTTCAAACGGTCTTTATCCTTCTAACGTGTTGAGCAACTTATGCAGCAACGGTTTTCGATTTGATGGAATGATATGCGGCAGTATGGAAGGTTTTCTTCAATCGTTAAAGCGAAAGGAACTTGACAAGCAACGTCAGATATGCAGCATGAAGGGAGGTAATGCCCGTAAGATGAGTGTCACTTCATGGCAGACAGACCAGATAGTCTGGTGGAAGGGACAAGCGATAGACAGACAGAGTAAGGAATACCAACAACTGATACGGCGTGCCTATCAAGCAATGTTTGAACAGAGTGAACGTTTCCGTACAGCCCTTATGCAGACAAGAGGCATGAACCTTGCACATTCTAGTGGTGAAGTGAATCCTTATAAGACAATATTAACCCCTGCTGAGTTATGTGGTATTCTGATACAGTTAAGAGATAACCATGACAAGCGTGACAATGACACAGGAACTCAAGGAGAAGTCTTTTGAAAGAAAGAAAAGACTCTATTTTGATATGGACGGTGTTCTTGTTGACTTTGAATCCGGACTGGCGCAACAAAGTAATCAAACACTTAAGGAATATGATGGTAGTTTTGATGAAATACCAGGATTGTTTGGTATGATGCAACCTATGCCTGGCGCAATTGAAGCTGTTCATCGCTTGAATGAATACTATGACTGCTACATACTCTCAACAGCCCCATGGAAGAATCCTTCTGCTTGGAGCGATAAGGTATTGTAGATTACTGAATATTTGGATGATGTATTTCATAAGCGAGTAGTATTCACGCATTGTAAGAATTTATGTAAAGGTGATATATTGATAAATGATAGAGGTAAGAACGGCACCAATGAATTTGAAGGCGAATGGATACAGTTTGGCTCAGAGAGATTTCCTGATTGGCAATCAGTTCTTGATTATCTCCTTCCATAGGACTAATGTTCGATGGTAAAAGCTTCAGTACCGATGATAAGGACGAGCAAGATGAGGTTGTTAAATTAAATAACGGTGAAAGCATATAATTATGATTGGAACGACACTTGATATAAATAGGATACTTGCGACCAAGATTCCTGATATTGCACCTGTCTATGGAGGTGTGAGAGGACGTACCATGTCCTCACGCCACCAAAGTTATGCCTGGCCGATTATCCGTGATGCCGGAATTCATACCATTATTGACCTGCGTGAAGACAGCCTGCAATCAAGTATGCAGGAAAAGTGTGCACAATATGGTATGAGGTATTTTTATTATCCGGTAGATAATAGATGTAACCAAATAGAAAGCATGGTGAGACTGTTTCCTGAACTCTGCCGTCACATAGATGAGGGTAATTTCTATATCGCTTGTGCCATGGGATTGCATCGCACCGATATTGCTCTATGCACCTACTGGGTGTTCTATGGGGCTGACAGAGGACTGGAACCACCGCAAATACGAGGTTATCATGAGGCTTCCGGCCATAATACTAGCAAGATTATGCGTGTATTGAATGCTGTTTATTCATATATGACAGAACATAACGGACAAGAACCGATGGCAATGGTGGAATTTAAGCGACGTAAGGATATTATTAAAAAGCAAAGCAAAGAGATTGTATAATGAGAAAAAATGATTATAAAATCTGTTTCGTCTGTACAGGGAATGCATGTCGTTCGCCCTTTGCAGAGTGCGTGACTAAAGTCTTCTTAAACAAAGAAGGACTTAATCA
The DNA here is from genome assembly GCA_937901345.1 of uncultured Prevotella sp. Classification (GTDB taxonomy): domain Bacteria; phylum Bacteroidota; class Bacteroidia; order Bacteroidales; family Bacteroidaceae; genus Alloprevotella. The sequence goes on from CALCHM010000147.1 coordinate 4,681, forward strand.
TATTGAAGTGTATTCTTGCGGAACTTTGAACTGGGGTGAAAATCCACGCGATGAAGGAATGCGTCATGTCGCCAAACTGATGGGATATGAACTAACAGGTGTTACGACTCTTATGACTCGTGATTTGTTGAAGAATGCAAACGTTATTATTGTCTTTGAAACCAAACATAGGAACCAAATAACCCATGTATTGGATTACAACCAATGGGATAAGATTTCATTATTCAACCAATTGGCTTTTGGAGAGAATAATGATTTGGAAGATCCACATATGCAATCTGAAGTCATTTATAAAAGGATTGCAGAACAAATTGAAAAGGGATGTGAACAACTTGTTCGAAAATGGAAAACAGAACTATCATGCGAGTGAAATCATCGATAATATGATCCCTTGTCAGAAAACTTAACCGACAAGGGATTTTTTTCTTCTTTCATTGATAGTTTAAGTTACTTTTTCGCATCTCTACTCATAAATGATAAAAGGAGGTATAAGATGAGTACAACAACAGCTGAAAAAGAATGGTTGAAGCGAATTGGGAAGAACAATTTCGCGACAAAAGAAGTACATACAGAGGAAAAACCCAAGAATAGGGAGGTACGGGTAAAATCGATTAAGGAGGGTAAAGGTTTTAATGATGTTGCAGGAATGACACAACTGAAGGAACTTGTTGTGGAAGGATTCATCAATGTACTGAAGCACAAGGAATGTGCCGAAGCTTACGGAATCAAACCGCCCAGTCTCTTATTTTACGGACCTGCAGGTTGCGGCAAGACTTTTTTTGCCGAGAAGGTTGCAGAGGAACTTGGCATAAACTTTATAAAGGTTGTTCCAGATGACTTGGCCTGTACTTGGGTACACGGGACGCAACAGAAAATTGGAGAATTGTTCCGTAAAGCAGAACAAAAAGCACCGACATTGATATTCTTTGACGAATTTGATGCCATGGTGCCACAAAGGTCAGAGAATGAGGCCAACCAGGCATATAATGGTGAAGTCAATGAATTTCTTTGTATGCTTAACAATGCTAGTGAACGCGGAATATACGTTCTGGCTGCTACAAATCATCCAGAGCGGATTGATAAAGTTGTTTTGAGACCTGGGAGAATCGATGAACTGATATATGTGGATATGCCAGATATGGAAGCACGTGAAAACCTTTTCAGACTGACGTTGACAAAACTGCCTATTGCTGATGATTTAGATTTCAAGAAATTGGCATCTATGACAGAGGGGTATAATTGCAGCGACATTGACTATATTGTAAAAGTTGCATCTAGAAAGATGTTCAATGCGACAATCAAACATGAAGATCAATGCTTTCAAAAGATAACACAATATATTTTGGAAGAAACCATTTCGCGAAAATCGCCATCTGTAAGTCAGAAGGATTTAAGGGAATATGAACGGGTAAGAAACGAGTTCTCTCCGAAGGACGAGAAAAAAAAGAATGTGAGAATCGGATTTCAAGTATAAATAGTAAAATTTTTATGACAATGAAAGAAAAAATTCTGGAAGCTTTTGAAGAACTTGGATTCAAGTTGGAGCAGATGGACGACAATTTCTATGGATTCAAGTATGAGGGTATTAATTTCCTTTTCATGCCCAGTGCGGATGACAAAGAGTTCTTGAACATTTCCGTACCAGGAATTTATGATTTGGAAGAGGACTCCCCCATGATTTTCGTTGAACTCATGAATCATATTAACTCTACATTGAAATACATCAAAGCTTATGAGTTGGGTAAATGTATATGGTTGTTCTACGAACGTGAACTTTTAGGAGAAGAAGACCTAGTAAAGGTCATTTCACGCATGATTCTGCATTTGGAAGGTGCTCTCACATTTGCACGAAAGACCTTGACTGAAATCATGACGAACACTGAGGTGAAAGGTGATGAAGAGGAAACATTGGCATCTGATAATAATGAATAGAAGGATAAAACATGAATAAGAAAGAACTTATCGTTAAAGTACTGGAGGATATGGGATTCACACCTCGCGAAGATGAGGATGGTGATTTGGTTTTTCGCTACCAAATGAAAGAACTATTTGCTCTTGTTGGCGATGAATCAGAACAATACATAGTTTTGATTATGCCGCAATTCTGTGAAATTGAAGATGGAGAAGAACCTATAGCACTAGCTACATGCAACAAGATTACACGTGAATTGAAATTGATAAAAGTATACGTAGAACCTACATTTAAAAGTGTAACAGCAAATAGCGAGTTCTACTATACTGATGAAGAGTCCCTGAAGAATAATATTGAACATTCATTGAGGATTCTGGGGGTTGTAAGAACTCAATACCGTAATACAAAGAGAGAGTTTATGGAATAATCTTACACCTCTTTATAATGGTGTATGTCATAAAAATTTATCTCTGCTACAAATCATAATTTATAAAATGACAATGAAAAAATATCTTTCAAGCAAACGCTGGTGGGCAGTTGACCTGGTTATATGTGGTGTATGGTTAGCGTTGTTATGGCACGAACATAGGTGGACGGCATGGTTAATCTTGCTTCCACTCATGCGTATTTGGACGAGTTTTTTATTACATCGCAAGAGCAAATTGGCAATAGCGCCTCTATGTGTCATCACGTTCTTCTTGCTTGTGCAAATATTTGGATTAGGCAATGAGACCTTCCAATGGATTTGGGACCCCTTCACCGATGTGCCGCGAACAGTATATCTACTATTTGGTGGAGATGTGCATATCGTTGACTCGGCATTAGAGACAATGCGTGAAACGACTCTGTGGGATGGTGTCAACGTTCTGGGATGTTTATGGGTATTACTCGCACCTACATGTCTCTTGTGCTATCGATGGTGGAAGGGCGAATTACAAACTCTGCCTTTTAGCAAGAAATGTATGGCAGGACTCATCGGTTACATGATAGTGATAGTTATTGCTATATTGATTGCTGGTCACGTAGGTACGTATTTCGTTGTAATGACATTGGGCATCTGCACACTCATTGGACTCATGTTGTTTTACAAGGGGGAATTGAAGGACCTGCTCTCGCGTACCGAAATCCTCTATCTAAGCGTGCTTGCATTGATGGGAGTTTGCTATTTCTGTGGTGTTAATTTAAACAAAAGCGGTAGTATTGTCCTTTATGTTTCAACGTTGGCAACTTATGCACTCTTTTGTTGGTGCTTTGGACATAAGAAAAATCTCTTGGACATGTTGCTACTCTCCCTCGGAGCGACATTATTTTGGATATCACCTAGCGTTGTAGGTATGCAACGCATAGTTTTACTCTTCATATCTGTGGCATGTGTGGCGGCGGTGTGTGTGCGTTTTGTACAAGAACATAGCAAGATGTGGGTTGGCGGGATGATGTTTTCCTTGATGGGATTTGTGATGCCTTTACTAAGTATGGGTTACAATCCCTACACTGCTATTGATTACAAAGTGCGCCCCAGTTATTTTCATTATTTTGGGGTAGTTTCGTTCGTTACAGACGGAGATCAGACAGGACTTCGCGACAGATATGGCATGGTTTCTCTCGTGGGAGATCGCATCGAGTTTATTTCAGCGTATAAACCTTACGTCAAAGTATATAAGGAAGACTTTTTCCAAATCTACGACATTGATATGCATAGACTATTGAGTGAGGAGTGGTTTTTCGATATAAAAAAAGAGGAAGACTCGCGATATTTCTATCGTCTGCAATCAAGCAACGGAGAGAAGCGTTTACTAATGCCTCACTGGGATGCCGGCATTCTTAAAATGGTAGATGCAAAGATTGTAGATGTAGATAGCACACTCATAAATCAAGAAATGCGAGACAGCCTAGTTCAAAATTAAGAACTCTCGTACAAACCAAGACCTTTTTCAAATTTAGTAACGAACTCAAAAAAATCATTGAGACTAAATTTTGGAAATGAGTAAATGATAGAATTGTAGTAACTTTACTCTCAAATATAGAACTTAAAGAAACTGTTATGAAACTAAAAAAGCTATACTTAAGATGGTTAGTTTGGCGAGGTAAGGCACTGGATATATGGAGCAAAAGCCCATATCCTGCCAATGTCCTGTCAAACTTGTGCAGTAATGGGTTCCGTTTTGACGGTGTTTTATGCGGAAGTATGGAGGGCTTCCTCCAGGCTTTGAAATACCAGGATGCAAACAGACAAAGGCAAATATGCTCTATGAAGGGCAAGAACGCCAAAAATATGACCTCGACTCATTGGCAGACAGACCAAATAGTTTGGTGGAAAGGTGTTGCTATAAACCGTCAAAGCAAGGAGTTTCAGGACTTGATAAGCAGGGCATATAAAGCAATGTTTGAGCAAAATGAGCGTTTCCGTATTGCTTTGATGTCAACTCGAGGAATGAAATTGTATCATAGTCAGGGTGAACAAAGTCCATACAAGACAATCTTGACTGAATCTGAATTCTGCTCTGTACTCACCGAAATGCGAGACTCATATGATATAAACAACAAAACTCCCCAACACAAGAAGCGCCTATATTTCGATATGGATGGCGTGCTTGTTGATTTTGAGTCGGCATTGGCGAAGCAGGACGAACAAACGCTAAAAGAATATGAAGGTAGATTTGATGAGATACCGGGATTGTTTGGACAAATGTCACCTATCAACGGAGCGATAGATGCTGTTCACCGTCTCAACGAACATTACGATTGTTACATACTCTCAACAGCCCCGTGGAATAATCCGTCAGCGTGGAGTGATAAAGTATTGTGGGTCACCAAATACATGGACGACGTATTCCACAAGCGGATGGTAATCACGCATTGTAAGAATTTATGCAAGGGGGATATACTGATTGATGACAGAGGCAAGAATGGCGCCAATGAGTTTGAAGGCGAATGGATACAGTTCGGCTCTGAGAAATTTCCAGATTGGAAAGCTGTTCTTGATTATCTTCTTCCAAAGGACTTATAGGAAGCACGATTATCATTGTGATGTTGATATGAACGCATTATAATGTAAGAGTGGTGAAATTAGCACACTTGTGGATGAAGAGGAATGCTACGGTGTACCCAAAATTAAGAACTCTCGTACAAACCAAGACCTTTTTCAAATTTAGTGACGAATTCAAAAAATTCATTAAGACTAAATTTGGAAAAGGTCTTGTTTTTTTGTTGAATATACACGGAGTAAAGATGAAAGAAAGTGGAATTTTTCAGGTATTATTTTTACACAAAACATTTGTTAGAACAATAAACAACCTCCCCCAATCAACACGATTTTTACCCTTATTAAACACACCAAAAAGAACTCCTCAAATAGGAAAAACTAAGTCTCAAATAATTTAAAATCTTTGAGACTTAATAACGCTACTTCTTATATTTGTTTTTACGAAATCAACAAAAAAGCATTCTAACTAATTTGTTTCTAAAGTAAAATCACAATTATTGTGTGAAAATAACGCAATAAATTTTGTTGGTTTGAAATTATTGCATACTTTTGCGTAAAAATAACGCATAAATGAAAGATAAGAATCATAAAATAGTAATAATGGGAGGAAGTTTTAACCCTCCTACATTAGCACATTACAGGTTAATGAAGCACGCCATCGAAACTTTAGATGCAACGCATGGTTACTTTGTTCCCGTAAGTGATGCTTATTTAAGGCGAAAAATGCGACACGCGCATCCCCCTATTGTATTATCCACGGAACTACGCATTAAAATGTTGCAGACTATGTGCTCTGGAGGCAAGATGAAGGTGTGTGATAAGGAAATTGGAACAATAGAAGCAAGAACCTTGCCTACACTAAAATCATTTAAGGAGGAGTTTCCTGAATATGAACTTTACTTTGTGATGGGAGATGATAAGTTGGAACTTTTGTCTCATCTAGCAGAAAAGGGAGGGTTCTTTGAGACCTCTAATGTCATTCTATATTCAAGAAATCTAGAAGGAATAGAAGAAAGTCTAAAGAATCACAGAGTATTGTCCAAACACACCAGGAACATCGTTGTATTACCCCCACCCGAAGGTATAGTCGGAATAAGTTCTTCACTTATCAGAGAACGGATGCTTTTGGGAAAGTCATGCGAGGAATTACTTGTACCAAGTGTTTGGGAAATATTTAAAGAACTTCATCCGGATAACTTCCCAGACGTGATAAGTTCATTTAAGGGAGAGTATGATTTTTTAAACAATCGGTTTGGATGTTCTTTTGTATGGCAGGGTATAAGATACAATAATGTAGATACCGCATTTTATGCCTCCAAATATACCGACGAAGCTGAACGCAAAGTTCTTAGTAGAATGTCTGCAGAAAGGGTTATAAAGAAAAGTATGGAATGCACTCCATCTATAGAATGGGAAGAGTCCAAGTTATACATTATGGAATCTATTCTTTTAGCCAAATTTGACCAGAACCCCAGTTTGAAGAAAAGACTCATAGAAACAGATGGGCGGATTCTCATTAATGGGAACAACAAGCATGAAACTTATTGGGGCATTGACCTATATAGTTGGAGCGGAGAAAATCATTTAGGTAAAATATTAATGACAATAAGAGATAAGGAGAAGAAAAAATGAGATACAATGTTGAAATAATAAAGGAAATGGTTCGCAAGAATCCTACAACTGAGATTATATATTTCTGGGGACACACACCTAATCCCAAGAAAATTACTAAATCATGCTTTAGTCAGTGGTATGACGTATATTTTGTGGTTGATGGAATTTCATACCATACTACAGAACAATACATGATGGCAAGCAAAGCAAGATTATTTGGCGATGAAGATACCTTGAAAGAAATTATGGAGGCTTACTCACCAGCAGATCACAAAAAACTTGGGAGAAAAGTGAAAGATTTTGATGCGGCTATCTGGGATGACAAGAAATTGGACATTGTTGTAGAGGGCAATAAAGCTAAGTTTTCTCAAAGTCCGGAGTTAAAAGAGTTTTTACTCGCAACTAACAATGCTATATTAGTGGAAGCAAGTCCTTATGACAAAATTTGGGGAATTGGTATGGATATAGAGACCGCACAAAACAACCATGTAGATGACTGGAAAGGTCAGAATCTACTTGGATGTGCCTTGATGGAAGTACGAAATTGGTTAAGAGAACAGAACTAACTATACAAGAACGAAGCCTAACATGCCATATACATACCAATACCCCCACCCTTCCGTAACAACAGATTGTGTAATCTTTGGGTTTGACGGAACTACAATAAAAGTTTTGCTCATTCAGAGAGGCATTGAACCTTTCAAGGGGAAATGGGCATTCCCTGGCGGATTCATGAAAATTGACGAGACGGCCGAGGATTGTGCGAAGCGCGAGTTGGAGGAAGAAACGGGACTAAGGAACACTTCGGTGGAGCAATTTTACACCTTCACGGATGTGCATCGTGACCCACGTGAACGCGTTATTACTATTGCACACTATGCTTTAGTGCGTTTATCGGAAGTTAAGGGCGGAGATGATGCATCTTTTGCTCAATGGTTTTCTATGGACGAGATTCCAAGTCTAGCATTTGATCATGACCGTATCCTTCGCATCGCAATTAACCGATTGAAGGAGCGCATCTGCTTCAAACCTATTGGTTTTGAGTTATTACCAGAAGTCTTCACCATGACCGAATTGCAGAATTTCTATGAAGCAATCTTGGAGGTTAAGTTTGACCGTCGAAATTTCTACAACAAGATGCTCAAACTCGGTATTCTCACCGAAGCAGAATCTCGACCAGCAAACGCTTCGAGACGTACTCCATGTAAATACCGTTTCAATGCCGAGAAGTATGCAGAACTGAAGCAAAAGGGATTTAGATTGGAATTTTAAAACATGTAAGACTATGTACAACAGACAATATACACCCGAGAGAATAACTAAACTCAAGGAGAATGAAATATTTGTATTTGGAAGCAACCTAGCTGGTTCACATGGTGGTGGTGCAGCTCGTCAAGCCTACGAGCACTTTGGTGCCATATGGGGACAAGGTGTTGGCTTGCAAGGTCAAAGCTACGGCATACCTACCATGCATGGAGGAGTAGAAACTATCAAGCCATATGTGGATGAGTTTATTAAGTTTGCCAGGGAACAAAAAGAGTTGATATTCTATGTAACACAAATAGGTTGTGGTATTGCTGGCTTTAGAGTGGCAGAGATTGCACCATTGTTTAAGAATGCTATGCAAATAGAGAACATCATTCTACCTGAAAAATTTGTAGACATTCTCACTTCTGGTGACAAATACAATCTGGAGAGATTTGTCCAGGCACAAAATTACATGTATAAGCAGGCCTTAGAAGAAATAGAAGATGGATACAAACAATCTCACTGGATATGGTACATTTTCCCTCAACTCGCATCTCTTGGTCATAGCAGTAATGCAAAATACTACGGCATCAGTGGATATGATGAGGCTGAGGCCTACATGAATCATCCCATTCTCGGAACACGACTAAGAGAAGTAACAAATGCTCTGCTATCTCATAGAGGTCAGGATGTCAATGATATTTTCGGCGGTTTGGATGCAATGAAAGTACGCTCATGTATGACTTTATTCGATGCTGTTTCTCCTGGAGATATTTTTGAAAAAGTAATAAGTGTATTCTACAATGGCATATATGACAAACGAACACTGGATTATATGTAGCGATTAGACACGTAATGATGGAATCAACAGAGAATTTTATCCATAAAAAACAGGAAGTGATAGATTTAGGGTTACTTATAACTCTATTATGGCATAAAGAAACAAAAAGCACCTTAAATTAGAGACAGAGATGTTCAACTAATATTTAATAAGCATGATTAAAATCAGCAGATTGACTAAAACTGAATAATGAGTTTGTTGGGTTTCAATTCATTAGTTCAGTAAACAATTAAGAGACCCAAACAAAGCAGATACGAGTAAGCAGACTCACCAAAAAATCATGTAATTATCAAAAAATGAGAGAAAAGCACTAAGGTAGGAACGCGTTGCATGGTTGCAAAAAAAAGAAAGACAAACGTCCATACTGGTGTATTCCCTTCCTTCAATAATCATCATTATGTCATGTCGCACCGAGACGAAGGTATAGGTGAAAAGGCGTATAACACTAAGCATGACGCATTTTTAACACAATAGTAGAATCAGACAAGTATATCAAATAACCAATTACTTGTCACATCAAAATATAAACAACAATGTTAGAACTTAAAGGAAAATATTGCAAGGATTGCAAGATTTTCACAGACAATATAGAACAAGAAGCACTCTCAATGGTGTATCATTTCTTGGATCATCCTATGTTCAAGGATGCTAAGATAAGAATTATGCCTGACGTACATGCAGGTAAGGACATTGTCGTTGGATTTACCGTTCCATTTACAGACCATGTTAATCCTGATCATGTCGGAGGAGATATTGGTTGCTCGGTTTCAACAGCCATTACGGATTTACCCATTAATCCTGATAATTACGCAACAATAGAGAAGAACATACGAGACAATGTTAAGTTTGGTATGTCTATTCACTCAAAGGCCGTTTATCCCTATTCGGAACTCTACAAACACCTAAAACTACGCTTGCAACAAGCCCTCCAACAATGGCCAGAGATGGTGAATAATATCGACGTCTCAGAGCGTGGTATCACGACTATGCTTAAGCGTATCGACCAGAAAGAGTCCATGTTTTACAATAGCATTGGCACGGTGGGCGGTGGCAACCACTTCATAGAAGTTGGAGAAACCTCTGAGGGCAACTATGCATTCACCGTGCATTGCGGAAGCCGCAACCTCGGACAAAAGGTTTGGAAATACTGGAAGAAGGAAGCAGGCAACGCTACGAGTGTGGTCAATGGTTTCTTGGTTGGTGAGGCAATGAAGGGATATATCACCGATATGGTGGTGGCTCAGGCTTATGCGGAATTCAACCACATTGTAATTGACCGCTTGGTGCTTGATGCACTCTGCAAGGGAAGCGAACGTAATGCACATATTGTGGAGCAAATCTACACCACGCACAATTACATCGACTTCTCAATGAAGATGCTTCGTAAGGGTGCCGTAGCAGCTCCCGCTGGTAAAAAGTTGGTTATCCCCTTCAATATGCGAGACGGATTGATTATTGCTCGAGGAAAGGGTAATGATGATTGGAATCAGAGTGCTCCACATGGTGCGGGTCGTTTACTTTCTCGTGCTGATGCCAAGGCGCTTATCGACCTCGATGAATTCAAGGAAGCTATGCAAGGGATTTACTCCACTTCTGTAGGTACAGGAACTATTGATGAAAGCCCAATGGCCTACAAGGATCCAAAAGAAATCATGCGCTTGATTCAGGATACCGTAGAGGTGGAATATTTCATTCGACCTGTCATTAACTTGAAGGCTACCAATTCCTACGATTCTAGCGTAGAGATTGATATGAACGAAGAACAAGATTAAGCAACGAGGGTTCGCCTCATATCCACAATGGGGTGAACCTTTTTAAAACAACAACAGAACCATGAAACTAAGGAATTTTTTTATAAAGAAGAAGAAGGTTATTACAGAGACCACCACGACGACTACCATCACTACGGATGAGAACCTTTGTACCGACAAGAATGAGCAGAAGCCCTTTGAAAAGGTTGCTCCCGAAAAGATTGGTGTGCTAGACATGGTCATAGCCTTTGACACTACGGGTTCAATGGCGGCTTACATCGATGCGGTGCGACAAGAAGTTGCTGAATTGATTCCGAACTTGTTCAAAGACAATGAGGACCTGCGCCTCGGTATCGTGGCATTCGGCGATTATTGTGACATGAATAATGCACAAGACTTTGGCGATGCTTATCAATGCTTGATGCCCACGAATAACGAGAATGAAATTATCAAATTCGTACGCGAAACGAAAGATACTAGCGGAGGCGATGGAGATGAATTCTACGAATTAGTCATCAAGAAGATTGTTGAAGAAACACCTTGGCGTGAGGGTTCTACACGCGCCATTCTCTTGATTTCAGACGCTGACCCTCATCCATTGGGATACACCTTTAAGGACTATGTCGTAGGCAACCAAATTGATTGGCGCAAGGAGGCTCAAAAGGCGGCCGAAATGAAAATCAAGATTGACACCGTAACAATCACCGATGCGCCTTGGTACAAAGAACTTTCGAAAATGACTAACGGCATCAGCGTACCCTTTGCGAGCGGACATAAGACGGCTCGACTCGTTGAGGCGGCGACTAACGCACGCGGTTCGATGAAGTCAAGAATGAAGTTTGATAAACACTATAACGAATGCTTTGATGAAGAATGCCGCGCTTTTTATGCTTCATACAAGAACGAGCGCGATAATTGCGAGTAATGGATACTATTATTCACTCATTAATGATACTGAAATATGAATCAAGATAAAATTAAAGATAGAGTAAGAGGTTCCATAATTGGTGGAGCTATTGGTGATGCCTTAGGATATCCTGTAGAATTTATCTATTCCTTTGAGGGTATCCAAAAACGATATGGCGAAAATGGCATCACAAGATTAGACACAAGTCAATGGTGGACAGAAACGAATACTGGCAAAGCTGTTCTTTCTGACGACACTCAAATGACTCTGTTCACCGCAATGGGTCTCCTGAATGCAAAAACAAATGGGATGGCACCAGTCTCATCTATTTGCAACGCATATATTGAGTGGTTATATACCCAGAATCGATTTTACAAAAAACGACTTAAAAGTTGTTGGATTAGCGATATACCAGAGTTAAATGACAGACGTGCTCCAGGACTAACATGTATTTCTGCATTGGAAACTATAATGAAAGGTCGCGAACCTATCAACAATAGTAAGGGATGTGGTGGAATTATGCGTATTGCTCCGATTCCCTTGTATGGACTTTCGCAAAACCGTATTAGCAACGTGGCAATACTCAATGAGTTAGCGGCTGATGCATCAAAAATCACCCATAAACATCCTCTTGGATACATCCCCGCCTATATCACGTCGCACATCATATATCGATTGGCTACTGATGAGTTTCCTACTCGTGAGACTTTTAAAGATTATGTTTGTGAAGCGATGCAAATGGCAGATGAAAAGTATGGTTCACTAATAATTGAACTACAAACATTGCACACATTGATAGACAAGGCATTAATTTTAGCCGACAAAAACATTCCTGACCACGAGGCTATCCGAGAAATTGGTGAGGGATGGGTGGCAGAGGAAACTCTTGCTATTGCTATCTATTGTGTGGGAAAACATTTCAAGGACTTTGAGAAGGCGCTAATAGCATCAGTGAATCATGGTGGAGATAGCGATTCTACTGGAGCCGTTACGGGCAACATTTTGGGTGCCGCCATAGGGTATGACACAATTCCTCAGTATTTCAAAAACGACTTGGAATTGCACGACGTTATCCTCCATGTTGCCGATGATCTATGGTTAGGTAAAATAACCAAAATGTAACCGATTCTATCATCTTTTTTAACTCAACCCTCATAACCAATGAAAATCAAGTACGCTTATATTAGTAAGACGGGTAAGCGCTCAAATAATGAAGACTTTGTCAAAATTATAGACAAGTCGGATGAATCACGCTGGCTGGGAGTCGTGTGTGATGGTATGGGTGGACATGCTATGGGAGAAGTGGCTAGCGAGACGGTAGGTAATGCGATATGCGATTATTGGGAACGTTTTACTGATGAGGATTTGGTTGTTAAAGCCAAAAGAGCTTGCCGTTCCGCTTCCGCTAAATTGGATGAGCTTGCATTTGGAATGAATCATATCCAAATGGGAACCACCCTTGTAATGGCAAGTATTGACGGTGACACAATCACCATCACCCATTGTGGCGATAGCCGTTGTTATTTGATGCGTGATAACGAATTGGTCTATCAAACAAAAGATCACGTAGGAGATAGCTTTGGCTGGGAAATTGTCACAAAATGCTTTTTCTCTTATAAACCTGAAGCGGCAGTACCAGAAATTGCACAATTTGAACTCCAACCTGGCGATAGGATTCTCATTTGTTCAGATGGGTTGTATAAGAGCATGCCTCCTGAAATTCTTCAATCGAGAGTGATGGATGAGAAGACGCCCGAAGAGATTCTTGATGTCTTTGATTTCTTGTGTGAGAAGAATGGGGATGATAATTATTCGGCTATTTTGGCTTGCGTTGAGTAATGCCCTACCCTTCGCGCTTCAAAAAAAATATCTGTAAATCTGTAAAACTGTAAAGGGTAGTGCTTGATGGGGAGGTGTGTCTCGTTGGTCTTCGCTTGGTGTTTGGGGCGCATGGGGCGCATGTACCTTTATTATCCAACCCGTGGTGGGGTTATGCCTCTTGCATTGGGTTGGTTGTTGTTTTATCCCTTTATGGGCGCATTGTGTTGGCTTTGTACCTCAAGCGCTTTTTTGTACCTCAAAGCTTTTTGTCCTCAGAGCACTGGAGATTTGTTGGGGGGTGAGTGTTTTATTAAATAAACGATGAAAAAAAGTGACACATACAATGAATGATTTCATTATATGTGCCACTTATATGGGTGTGTGATTATATTCTCAGGGTTGAGAAGTAATCTTTTTATCGTTGTGATGGTTTACTTTACCTTAGCAACGATAGCCTTGAACGCTTCGGGGTTGTTTACCGCGAGGTCAGCGAGGACCTTACGATTGATTTCGATACCAGCCTTGTGGAGCGCGCCCATGAGTTGTGAGTATGACATACCTTCAAGGCGAGCAGCTGCGTTGATACGCTGAATCCAGAGCGCGCGGAAGTTGCGCTTCTTATTACGACGGTCACGGAAAGCGTAGGTAAGACCCTTTTCCCATGTGTTCTTCGCTACTGTCCAAACGTTCTTGCGAGCGCCGAAGTAACCGCGAGTCAACTTAAGAATTCTTTTTCTCTTAGCACGTGAAGCTACGTGATTTACTGATCTTGGCATAGTTAATGTACTTTTTGAATGTTAGCGCCGAATCTACATCGCTTTGCGACTAAACGGACTTGCGTTGCTAATCATTCGGTTAGAAATTAGTTTGTTTAGATTAAAAGAGTGCTAATGGTTGAGGATTAGCGCATGCAAAGGAGTTCGCGAACCTGCTTTACGTTTGTTGTGTCAACGATAGCGTCGTGTACGAGGTTACGCTTCTGCTTCTTTGTCTTCTTAGTCAAGATGTGACTATGGAAGGCATGATGTCTCTTAATCTTACCCGTTCCAGTGAGCGCGAAACGCTTCTTTGCACCAGAATTAGTCTTTACTTTTGGCATTTTCTTTTAAATATTTAATGATTACTATAGTGTGCGGTTAAGTGAGATACCAAACTTAACGCGCTACATTTCTTTTTCTTGGGTGAGGATGTGGAATTTACTCCTAATGGGTTAGAAGTCTTCACCTTCTACGCTGAGTGTGAATTCCTTCTTTGCCTTTTGCTGGGGCGCCTTCTTTTCGGTCTTCTGCACGTTGTCTATTTCCATGTCGTCATGGTCAACAACTTTGCTTGCCTTCTTCACGCTCTTGGGTGCGATGTAAATAATCATGCGCTTACCTTCGAGTTTGGGCATGCTTTCTACCTTGCCATACTCTTCGAGGTCGTTAGCAAAACGGAGGAGGAGCACTTCACCTTGTTCCTTAAAGAGGATAGAGCGACCGCGGAAGAACACGTGTGCCTTCACCTTATCGCCTTCCATGAGGAATTCCTTGGCATGCTTGAGTTTGAAGTTGTAGTCGTGTTCGTCGGTTTGAGGTCCGAAACGAATTTCCTTGATTTCCACCTTCACCTGCTTTGCCTTGAGTTCCTTCTGCTTCTTCTTTTGTTGATAGAGGAACTTTGAATAATCAATCAATCGACAAACTGGAGGCTCTGCGTTGGGAGAGATTTCAACGAGGTCAAGTCCCTTTTGCTCTGCAAGGCGAAGCGCATCACGTGTCGGCACTACGGCTGACTCTATATCATCGCCTACAATACGCACTTCGCGCGCACGGATTTGTCCGTTGATGCGATGCTGCGCTTTCATTTTGTCATTCTTCATTCAGAATATTAATCTTAGCTTATTGATTGATGTTTCAGGTTATTACTTCTGCACGTTGGCAGTAATCGGGTGCAAAATTACGAAAACCTTGTGTGTCGGCAAAACTTTTTACCTACATTTTTCACTTGCCTGCTCACATTTTCTACATTTCTGCCCTACCCTTTTATTTACAAGCGTTGAGAACTAAGCAGGGCGCCTAATTCTCAACTCTCATTATTATATATGTGTACGCGGGTGATTAGAATGCAAGCATTTCTGCTACTTCATCGTTCACCTTCTTCGCAAAGTCAGCAATGCTCATGCTACCCTGGTCGCCTTCGCCCTGCTTACGCACGGCTACGAGACCTTCGGCCGCTTCCTTTTCACCTACTACGAGGAGGTAAGGAATGTGCTTCATTTCGTTGTCGCGAATCTTACGGCCGATCTTTTCGTTACGGTCGTCAACGATGGCGCGAACGTCCTGTGCTTCGAGCGCCAAGCGCACCTGCTCTGCATAGTCGTTATACTTTTCAGAGATGGGGAGGATGGCAACTTGGTCAGGAGTCAACCACAAGGGGAAGTGACCTGCGGTGTGCTCAATGAGCACGGCCGTAAAGCGCTCCATTGAGCCGAAGGGTGCACGGTGAATCATCACGGGGCGGTGCTTGAGGTTGTCTGCTCCGGTGTATTCGAGTTCGAAGCGTTCGGGGAGGTTGTAGTCCACCTGGATAGTACCCAATTGCCAACGGCGTCCGAGGGCATCCTTTACCATGAAGTCGAGTTTAGGACCGTAGAAGGCTGCTTCACCGTATTCAACAACGGCGGGGAGTCCCTTTTCCTGACATGCTTCGATGATGGCTGATTCAGCGCGTTCCCAGTTTTCTTCCGAACCGATGTACTTCTCACGATTTACCTTATCGCGGAGTGAAATCTGTGCTTCAAACTTGTCGAACTTCAACGCCTTGAAGATGATCATGATGATGTCCATCACGCGGAGGAATTCGTCCTTCACCTGGTCGGGGCGACAGAAGATGTGGGCATCGTCTTGAGTAAAGCCACGCACACGAGTCAAACCGTGGAGTTCACCGCTCTGTTCGTAGCGGTAAACGGTACCGAACTCTGCCATACGGATGGGCAACTCCTTATATGAACGGGGTTTCCATGCGTAGATTGCGCAATGGTGGGGGCAGTTCATGGGCTTCAAGATGTACTCTTCGCCTTCTTCGGGAGTGTGGATGGGTTGGAACGAGTCCTTACCATACTTTGCATAGTGACCTGAAGTGACGTAGAGGCTCTTCGAACCGATATGGGGTGTCATCACCTGCTGGTAACCGAACTTCTTCTGAATCTTCTTCAAGAAGTCTTCCAAGCGGAGGCGGAGGGCTGTACCCTTGGGCATCCACATGGGTAGACCCTTACCAACGAGGTCGGAGAACATGAAGAGTTCCATTTCCTTACCAATCTTGCGGTGGTCGCGACGCTTGGCTTCTTCAAGGAGTTGGAGGTATTCGTCAAGCATCTTCTTCTTGGGGAATGAAACGCCATAGACACGTGTCATCTGAGGACGCTTTTCATCGCCACGCCAATATGCCGAACTTACGCTCATCACCTTGAATGCCTTGATTGGAGCGGTTGTCATCAAGTGAGGACCACGGCAAAGGTCGGTGTAGGCGCCTTGTGTATAGGTTGTAATCTTACCGTCTTCGAGTTCTTCAATGAGTTCGTTCTTGTAAGTCTGACCACGGTCGGCAAAGAACTGAATGGCGTCGGCCTTTGAGATGTCTTCACGAACGAGTGCGTCCTTCTTCTGCACGAGTTCCTGCATCTTCTTTTCAATCTTCGCAAAGTCTTCTTCGCGGATGCTCACGCCCTGAGGGGGCATCACGTCGTAGTAGAAACCATTTTCAATTGCAGGACCGATACCAAACTGAGTGCCGGGCCAAATTTCACCGATTGCTTCAGCCATCAAGTGTGCAGAAGTGTGCCAAAAGGCATGCTTCGCTTCAGCGTCTTCCCACTTGTAGAGGTTGATGGTAGCATCTTCGAGAATGGGGCGGTTTAATTCTACCGTTTCGCCATTCACGCCGCATGCCAACACGTCCTGTGCAAGACGACTTGAAATACTTTCCGCAATCTGCAAACCAGTAACGCCGCTCTCGTATTCACGAACGCTACCGTCAGGAAAAGTAATTTTAATCATATCTGTTTTAGTTTATTGTTTCAACGAGTTAAACTTTATCCGTGCAAAGTTAGCAGAAAAAACAGACATGCTGAAGCCTTCAGGTTAGATTTTTTCACTTTTTGAGTTTTCAGAGGGTTTTGGGGAGTTATTGGAGAGTTCAGGATCCTCAGAGTTATCAAAACGAGCGGAGGGCGCCAATCCGTCCGTTTTCATCTGCAAAGATACAACATGCGGAGGGCCATCTGTCATTTATTGTCATTTAGCTTGTCACAATATTTCATGATTTCAGCACTTAACATTCTGATTATCTGTGCGGTAAAAATAAAAAATCGCCACCTCTATTTTTTTATTTTTCTTCAAAAATCGCGATAAATCCGCTATTCTAAGCCTTCTACTACCTCGCTGATTTTCTGATCCATATCCGCTTTTTCTTTTTTATCCTTTGTAAAACGGTCCAAAACGTCCGGAACCATATCGATGACCTTCGTCACCACATCCTGGTTTTTCACGTTTACAAGCTTTGCATGACCGTCCTTGATTCCCAGTACGCAGCTCGGGGAAATCTTTCCGCCCATACCGCCGCCGGCATTGTTCTTAGCACTACCGGTAAATGCACCGGCACCTACGCCAAAAGAAACATCTACCAATGGCAAAATAATCGTATCACCAATATGAATTGCATCTCCTACCACTGTTTTGGTTGTAATGAAACTGTC
>CALCHM010000148.1 GCA_937901345.1 uncultured Prevotella sp.
CCTTTGCATCGTATGCATTCAATAAGAGTCACGCAACTTGTTATTCATGGGTGGCTTATCAAACGGCATACGTCAAGGCGAACTACCCCTCTCAATACATGGCTGGATATTTGAGTCGAAGTTTGGATAACATTACGGAAATTACCAAGGCCATGAGTGAATGTAAAAGCATGGGCATTCCTGTTCTTGGGCCTGACGTTAATGAATCTAAACTAAAGTTCAGCGTAAACAATGCCTGCGACGTACGCTTTGGTCTTGGCGCCATCAAAGGAGTGGGAGAAGGCGCGGTAATGAGTATTCTTGCAGAGCGCAATACAAATGGTCTCTTTACCTCAGCCTACAATTTCATGGAGCGTGTCAACTTCAGCGCATGTAACCGTAAGTGTATTGAAAGTCTCATTCTTGCAGGTGCTTTCGACAGTTTTACGGAATACAAACGCGAACAATATTTTGCGAAAATCAACGAAAACGAAACCTTCCTTGATGCGCTAATTAAATACGGTTCACGCTACCAGGTTGATAGGCAAACCTCTCTTAACTCGCTCTTTGGCGATATGAGCGAAATTGAAATTGCAAAACCGTTGCCACCCAAAAACTATAGTCAATGGAGTGACATTGAGCGACTCAATAAGGAAAAAGAACTCATCGGCATCTATATTTCTGCTCACCCTCTTGATGAGTATCAAGTGGTGCTCGAAAATATATGTACGGTTTCCTTAGAAAATCTTCAAAACCTATCCGACTATGCCATGCAGGACATCTCATTCGGTGGCATAGTGAACACATGTCTTAAAGAAGGGCAAACGAAAAAAGGGTCACCCTTCGGCATCGTGCTTCTTGAAGACTACACGGGGACTTACGAACTAGCGCTCTTTGGTGATGACTGGGCAAAGTGGAAGGGATATCTTACACCAGGAAATTCCGTATTCATTAACGCAAGAATCGAACCCCATCGTTTTAAACCTAACGAATTCGACCTCAGAATAGGTGCCATAGAATTTCTGCCAGATGTAAAAGATAAAAAACTGGAGAAGATAACGGTTCAACTCACGCTTGAAAAACTTGAAGAAGACACGCTTGAAGAATTCTTCGCCCTTGTTGAACAAAACCCAGGAAACACGCAACTAAGAGTGCAACTCAAAAGTTACGGATATAAGACGCAATTTACACTCAAATCAAGAACTGTGACGGTAAACGTTACAAAAGCTATGATAAATTTCCTCACAAATACAGAAGCTTTTGAGTACACCATTAATTAGACGCTCTTGCATATCCCAAAACTATTGCGTACATTTGCACACAGTGAAATCACAAAGAATTTTATCGAAACATTTAATTGATATACAACATTTATGGAACACATTACAGATCAAAATTTCCAAGATTACAAAGCAAAGGGTCTTCCCCTCGTGTTAGATTTTTCAGCAACATGGTGCGGTCCCTGTAAGAAGGTTGCTCCCATCATGGACGAAATTGCTGCTGAATATGAAGGCAAAGTTATTGTCGGAAAGTGTGACGTTGACGAATGCGAAGATCTCGCAATGGAATTCGGTATCCGCAACGTGCCTACAGTGCTCTACATCAAGGACGGTCAAGTTGTTGACAAGCAAGTTGGAGCAGCAACAAAGAACGTGTTTGTTGAAAAATTGCAAGCTATTTTATAATCCACTCACTCACCCCACAAACAATTTTTGAGTTATGGCAGGATTTGAAGACGAACTCCTTGAAGATGCGCAACACGATGCACAAGCTGTTGCTTACATGCAAGCCCATCTTTCACAGGAATTGCAAGAAAAGTTTAGTGAAGACGACGTCTATTACATCCTCGATCTTGTAGAAACCTACCTCACAGAAAAGGTTGATTTCACAAAAGAAGAAGTTGAACTAGATCTTGAAGTCATCAGCGATTACATCTTGCAAGTAGCAAAGAAGGATGCCTATGCTCCACTTGACGAAGAGGGTGTATATCTTCTCGTCAACGCATATTTCGATTTTGAAGAAGAGCAAGGCAATTTCTAACCCGCTTGAGAAACAAATCAATTTTATCTACCCCCAAAAGTTTCCTACTTTTTGGGGGTATTTTTTGTATATATAGGTCATCATGCTAAATGTGATTTCCCACTCCATCATTCCCCAAAAATGCGTACAATATGAGCATGTGCGGTCTAGTTGCATCTGTTTTCATTACATACAGATAAACGCATTTCTTATTCTAAATTATTGCTGTCCGGCGGACAGCAATAATTTAGAACAAACGTAAGGTTTTGCGATGTTCCTTCCTATAAAGAGAAAGGTGACTCCCGACTCGGGACACGACCTCGCAGACTGAAAAGGTCCGCTCCCGATGTGGGA
>CALCHM010000149.1 GCA_937901345.1 uncultured Prevotella sp.
CATGGCTAAAATCTATATGAACCAGATGCAACGTGAAGCGACGCTTTACCGCGCAAACAAAACAATCGTCTGTGCTGGTCGTGGTACGGGTAAAGGTCTGCTTCATGCAGCTGTGCAGTTGGAGAACTTCCAACTGATGCCTCGCTCCACAACTGCTTTTGTCGTGCCTAATGCGAAACGTGGACTCACGAATACGTTGCCCTCTATGTTTCAGCATTGGGAAAACTGGGGGTACAAACGTGACGTGCACTGGTGCGTTGGTCGCAAACCACCTAAGGCATTAGGTTGGCCGGACCCGTTCTTCAAACCTGAGAACTACGACAACATCATTTCTTTTTACACGGGTGCCATTGGACAAATCATTTCGCAGGACAGAAAAGGTACGTCAAACTCGAAATCGTTTGACTATCTCGACATTGATGAAGCCAAGTACATCGACTTCGAGCAGCTGAAGTCTGAAACCTTTCCTGCCAATCGTGGCCAGGTGACGGAGTTTGGTCACTTGCCCTTTCATCATGGCATGCTGATTACATCCGACATGCCCGTCACCAAGCAAGGTTCCTGGTTCTTGCAATACGAAAAGGATTGTGACCCTGAAGTTCTGGAATGTATTCGGGCGTTGGTCGCTGAACAATGGTTCATCAAGGACCAACTTGCCCAACATCCTACGCCTTACTATCGTCAGCGTCTCAAAGAGGTGCAAAAGATGCTGAATGACCTTCGCCGTAATGCTACGTTCTTCGGTACTTATTCTTCACTGACCAACATCGAGGTGTTGGGTGAAGCTTGGTTCCGACAAATGAAGCGTGATCTACCTCCGATGGAGTTCAGAACATCTATCCTTTGTCTGCCTGTGGACATCATGAAGGATGGTTTCTACTCATCCATGCGTCCGAATCATAAATATAACTCTACGGACTTTCATTATCTCGATAGTCTGGGGTACGACATGGAGAAACTTCAGCAACAGGATTGCCGTATGGATGGCGACCTTCAGTCTGAGAAACCACTGTGCATTGCCTTTGACTTCAATAGCAACATCAACTGCATGGTGGTGGGACAAACGGATGAAGGACGTCGTCGCTTGAATGTAGTGAAATCTTTCTATGTGAAGTACACGAAGAAACTTCCTGACTTGGTGAATGACTTCTGTAAGTATTATCATTACTTCAAGACGCATGAGGTTATCTTCTATTACGACACGACGGCTTTGGGTTCTAATTATGCGGTGAATGATGAGGACTTCCGTTGGGTTATCTGCAATCAGTTGGAGAAGAATGGTTGGCAAGTCCGCCCTGTGCCCATTGGTCGCCCGATGGGACATTTGGAGAAGCAGTTGCTTATCAATCGTGGATTTGATGGACGAGCACGCTTGGTTCCTTACTTCAACGAACAGAATAACGAGAGTCTGCTTATCTCAGTACAGACGGCTGGTGTGTATAATGGGAAGAAGGATAAGCGACTGGAGAAAACGATGGAGACGGAGGAGAGTAAACTAGAGGAACGCACGGACTTCTCGGATGCGTTCGATACGCTCTACATTGGATGCGAGCGTTTCCCACAAGAGACTGTGGTCTTGCCTGTGACCTCGGACTTCTGATTCTTAGTCAAAGTTTTATTCATGATTTTTCTAATCTCTATTTTTTTGCTCAAATCTTTTGTTTATATTTGCACTGCGTAAAAATACGCAATAGACTGCGTAAAAATACGCAATAGACTGCGTAAAATGTTTAGATATGTACAAAAGAGCTGAATACCAAACAATTAAATCAAGGCTTGAAGAAGATAGAATGTTTATTCAAGTCGTAATGGGACCACGACAAGTGGGAAAATCAACTGTAGTTAAACAAGTTTTAGATGACTTAACCATACCTTATCAACTTTATACCGCAGACAACGTACCAGCAACGAATACAGCCTGGATTTCTAATTGTTGGGCTGCCGTACGTAGTTGGAAAGAGAATAATGGATTAGACTCGGTTGTTCTGGTAATTGACGAAATTCAAAAAATCACGAATTGGAGTGAGGTTGTAAAAAAGGAATGGGATACAGATACCTTTTATAATTGTAACATTAAAGTGCTGTTGCTCGGTAGCAGTCGCGTTATGTTAGAAAAAGGTTTGTCTGAATCGCTTGCTGGTAGATTTGAGGAAATTCGAATGAGTCACTGGAGTTTTAAGGAAATGAAAGAATGTTTCGGATTTAGTCTTGACAAATACCTCTTTTATGGGGGATATCCTGGCGCGGCTAAATTGATAGAACATAGTGACCGTTATGAGCAATATATTCAGTCTGCTATTATTGAAGCGACTATCAATAAAGACATTTTGATGGATACTCCAATCGGTAAACCTGCGTTATTAAAACAGACTTTTGAACTGGCTGCTGCCTATTCTGGAAACTTGCTTTCTCTGACTAAGATGTTAGGCGCATTGCAGGATGCCGGAAATACATCTACTTTAGCTGGATATATCAACCTTTTAGATGAAAGCGGATTACTATGCGGACTTCAGAAATATAGTGTTGATATGTCGCGTAGAAAAGCGAGTATTCCTAAATTTCAAGTGTACAACAATGCTCTTAAAATGGTTTATACCCCAACGACCTTTGAACAGTCTATAATGGACCGTAAATTGTGGGGGCATATCGTTGAATCTGCTATTGGTAGTTACTTAATAAGTCAGGCATTTATTCATCGTTTTGAAGTGTTTTATTGGAGAGAAAAAAATGATGAAGTTGACTTCATACTACGAAAAAAAGGTGTCTTAGTTGCTATTGAAGTTAAAAGCAATAGCGAAAAACACACTGCTGGACTTGATAAGTTCAATGAATTGTTCAAACCTCACAAATCGTTTATTGTTGGTGATGGTGGAATTAGCATTGAAGATTTCTTGATGATGGATTTAACCAAATTATTTTTACTCTAAATTTATTGTAAAAGCGGTCACTTCGGTGGTCGCTTTTTTCTTTGGTATCTCTAACTTCTGACCAGCTGCCGCAAGCGGATATGTGTGCGCTCCTCGTGTTCTGCCCAACCACTCCAATCGGTTCGACCTTCGCCCGAATCGATACGCCCAGAACTCGGAGCGCGCTTCAAATCGCAGTTCGCCCTCACGTGCGGCGATTTGACCGCGTAGTCGGTGCATATTCCGCCTTTCTTCGTTTGAGGTGATGAGTTTACGGGCGGAGGGCGGTGGGGGGTGTCTTCGCACGTTATCCGCATGAAAATGCGGAGACGGGTCGGCAAAAATGCTGAAAATAAGACTCTTCGTTGTATTCTCGACCGCATTAAGTGCGACACACACGCGGCTACATACACTCCAAGTCACATTTTCAGCATTTTTGCCGAGTTTCTTGCCCGTTTCGCCCATAACACATCGCTTGCAGTGATGGGTCACGGGTCCCCGAAACGGGCGCTTTAGCGGAATGAAAGTCATGGGCAGTCTTCTTCTACGCTTACGCCATTTGACTCCAGGTCAGGAAGACCACGTTCGGGAGGAAAAAGTACTGCGCACACTTTCCTTATTTCCCTCAATGCTTGTCGTCTTCCTTCCCTTACGGCAAATTACTTCATCTACGCCTACGACTGCTCATCACTTTCCAGTTGCTCACGTGTCGCCATCTGCGTTCTGACACGATTTTAAGAGGGTCAGCCACACCACTTATTACTGAATAGCCACTGCGTTCGCTGTTCTGTGATAAGTCGTGTGGCTTCGTTTTTAGTAGACGGCAGAAGTCTCTCTTTGCTCGACACCTGCCTAGGAATTGTTTAATAGGATTTCATCCTTGCTTTGTTTCTTCTTCGTTTACGAGGATTTGCTACAGTTGCTTTATTGTTCAAGGTCTTGTTGCATTTCTGCTATTTTCTCCATTTGTTTCTTTCGATTTCTTGCCATTGCTACCTAACGCTGCGGTCTGTTTTTCATCTTTTTGAACTGCAAAGGTAGGCTACGTTCATGGTCTGCAAGGGTATCCAAGATTTTTGCAAAAACTTTTGACGCTACTCTTACCAAAACTTTTCTAGAGTCCGGAGGATGAAAAAATTTCGGACGGCCTCCCTATGCCTGTTCCTCTCTCTTGCTCCCTCAAATAGCAGTATCAAAAAAGCGAACAAACCGCGACGCGATAGGCGACGCAATGAGAAATCAAAAAAATCAAAACAAATGGAAAATAAAATGCAAACTCTCGACCTTTTCACAGCTACTG
>CALCHM010000150.1 GCA_937901345.1 uncultured Prevotella sp.
TGAAAGACCGTAACCCTGGAACATGGGCATACCGATTGCCATGTAGAACTTCTGGAGATCCTTGTCGAGAAGCGCGCCGCCACCGATGAAGAAGCGCATTTCGCCACCAAAGTTTTCACGAACCTTTGAGAAGAGAATCTTGTCGAACAACTTCACCATAGGGGCGAGGATGTAACGCCACCCCTTGAAGTCGATGTTAGAATCGCCATTGTAGATCTGAGCCACCTTCAACGCAAAGTTGAACAAGCGAACCGTACCCTTGCCCTTATCGCGGATGCCGTTTTCAATGTTCTTCTTGAAGGTCTTTGCCAATGCGGGCACAGAAAGGATGAAGTGGGGTTTCACTTCCTTTATGTTAAGCGGAATATTCTTGAGCGTTTCGAGCGGTGTGCGACCCACTTGCACCGTTGCGGCCGTTGCACCTACTGACATCATGATGTAGAAACCTACAACGTGGGCAAAACAGTGGTCAAGAGGGAGAATGATGAGCGTACGCCATGTTTCATCGATATCTACAAGCGTCAGTGCTTGCTCTACGTTTGCCGTATAATTGCGGTGTGTCAACACTACACCCTTGGGGTCGGCTGTTGTACCAGAGGTATACGTAATTGTAGCGTAATCATCGTTCTGCAAAGAGTTGGCAATGCTTAGGAACTCTTCCATCGTATGTTCCTTCAAGAATGCGTCACCCATGGCGAAGATGTCGTCAACAAGAATTTCCTTGTCTTCTAATTCGCCACATGTGTCAAACACGATAATCTTCTCTACGGCATCCAACTGATCCTTAATGGAACGCACCTTCTTTAATTGTGTGCCTGAAACCATTACGAACTTTACATCGCCATGCTTCAAACGGAAAAGCAAGTCGTTGCTTTCTTCCAACTTAATGGAGAGGGGCACATTGATGGCACCAGCGTAGAACATTGCCAATTCACCAATTACCCAAAGGTTGCGACCTTCTGAGAGCAATGCCATCGTGTCACCCTTCTTCACACCAAGTGCCTGAAGACCTGCACCCAAGCGATACACTTGGTCCTTAACCTGTGCGTAGGTAGTGGGTTCGAACTTCTTACCCGTCTTTTCAAGCAAGAAGGTGTTGCTGCCAAACTGTTTTACGGAAGCCTCAAAGAGGTCAACTAAAGTTTTTTTCATAACTATTGAATTCGTTTTAGAAAATTCTGATTGCATAGTTTCTGAGGTGTAGCGTTGCAAAATGATGTCATGCTACGTCACACAAGCACTCAAAACGGCGACAAAGTTACTAATTATTACACAACTACCCATTTTTTGTGCAAGTAAAGTTAATTTTTGCTAAAGAAAAAGCAAAATCTGCTTCATTAAACAAGCAAAATGCTGTATTTTTGCCCATGTTTTAGTGTAAAGAACCATTTTTATTTGAGAATGAGACATCTGAACCTTTTGAGGTGACCCCACTTGAGGTGGGTGAACCAAAGTTAGCAACATGTTCACCATGATCTTATTTTCAAACTAATACACCTAAGATTCATGACTATCAAAGTTTCCTTATTTAAGAAGATTGCCGATATCTTAAAATCCTCATTGCTCAGTGGTGTATGCGTTGGCATTGCGGGTTTTGGTTACCTCGCCACACGCGATATCGTTGGAAGTATTTTGTTTGCTTTCGGTTTGATGGCAGTAATCAATTATCGTTTGCGCCTTTATACGGGTTTTGCTGGATTTATCAAGCGCAATGAAGTGCCCCACTTGTTTCTGGTATTGTTCGGCAACATTCTCGGATGTTTGCTCGTAGCGCTTCTTGCGCGCACCTCTCCCCTGCCCTTACAGGATGCTGCACAATCGATTCTTGAAGGTCGTCTCGCTGTCGGACCTTTGCGCGGTGGACTTCTTGCCATCGGTTGCGGATTTATTATGACCACAGCTGTTACCTTTGCACGAAAGGGGAACGTGCTCCCCACCCTCTTTGGTGTTCCCCTCTTCATTGTTTGCGGATTTCCTCACTGTGTGGCAGATGCGTTTTATTACCTTACCGTGCCCACTGATTTTCTATTCTCACACATGATCGAAGTGCTTTGCTTCTACGTCGCTATCGTTATCGGAAACTTCATCGGTTGCAATTTTTATCGCCTCATCACGGGCGCAAGTGCCTAAGTTTCTGCTTTCTTGAAAATCTCAAAGTCTTTTAATAACTCTTTTTACATTGTTAGGCTGCATCGTAATTACGGAGCAGTCTCACTTTTTATGCTCACCTCACTTCTCTCGCCCCATGAGACGTCACTACGTAGGCCGAATGAACTACCCTCTCCTTACAAATTCTCTGCCTCGAAACGAACGGAGGGCCCTCTCCGTCCGTTTTCATTTGCAAAGATACAACACGCGGAAAGCGAGGTGTCATTTATTGGCATTTAGCATTTCAAAAACGAGCAATTTCTAGCACCTAACAAACGGAATCTCAACCAATTATACACCCTAAATAATTTTAAAATTTCCCAGCAACTGAACACGCGCCCCCCCAATTGACCGGTACGGACGCACGGTGCGTGCGTCCTCCTCACGCGGCATATTCCATTGGCAAACGTGTGAATGAAGGACGCACGCGCCGTGCGTCCGTACCTGCCAAGTGGGCAAGCCTTACGCAATTTTGTGACATGTGACAATGTGACAATAAAAAA
>CALCHM010000151.1 GCA_937901345.1 uncultured Prevotella sp.
TGCGCGGTAAAGCGTCGCTTCACGTTGCATCTGGTTCATATAGATTTTAGCCATGGGATTTGTTTTTGTCAGTTTGTACGATTTGTGAAAGGTAAGTGGATTTCTTTTTGTGATAAATTTTGCCAACTATCACACCTTTCTCATGATATTGTCTTCGGAGTCTGTAAAACTTCTGCCTTACTGCCTCACGGGCATCAAGTGAAATCCCGTTCTGTTCGCACCACAAATCAATACCCCGGTTGAGTTCACCTTTGGAATGGATGAGTGGAAAGCAGCCACTCCAAAGACTGATACGAAACAGACCATCAATGGCGGACACGACAGTACGCTGACCATCAAAGCCAAGATGGTTGTAAAACTCTGGGCGACGGTGTTTGTTGTCAGTAATGACAATCGACACAGTATCATCGCTAGGTAACTCCGGCGGTTCGTTGGGCGGACGACGGGTTAGCATACGATGAAGGACTTCGTTCTCGAAGGAACGGTCAGGAAAACGAACGGGATTGCCAAAATGGAAAATCAACCATTCTTTGATGTAACGTTCAACTTTGATGTGTACTCTTATATCTTTCATAGGACAATAATTTTTCTGTTTTTCTCTCGCGCGCACGTGAGGTGTTTTTACTATCTACAAACCGAATCACTATCTACATGCTGATAATCAAATAGTTGCAAATTCTACATGTAGAATGAATAGGCAATTTGTTCGATTGACCACCAACCTTGGTGGAAATTTGTAGATAGTTGTAGAATGTTTTTTTAGAAAATTCTACAAATTGGGACTTCCTAAATAATTGATTTTTAATCATTTTATAAAATGTAGATATTTGTAGAGTATGTAGATACCTATTTTCTCGGATGTGTAAAGCGGGATGCGTGTTTAGTATATAAAATGAGAAAGAGCCAGCGTGTTTCCCAACAGGCTGACTCATGCAAACAAATGTAGAGATGTTTCTCATGTATTGATTTAAGGTTTTTGCTTATTCATTTTCTTCAAAAGGAAATTCCTTGGGTTTCATACGTTCTTCCTTTTTGCGCCTGGCTTCCTCCTCTAGGAGTTCGTCATCCGTTTTATTCAAGGTTGACGTTGAAGACTCCAAAGAAATGTTGTATTTCTCTTTGAGTATGGTGTAATCAAATGCCATCGCACGCAGAACACGAGTAACGGGTTTCATACCACCAATTCCATCCTCCTTCATTTCTTGATACCCATTGGCGAAACTCTTGAAGCGTACGCAATTCAAGTACCCATAGTAGTATTCCGTATGTTTGAGGTATTCCCTCAGCGCATCGTCAGGAATGATTTTATCTCCAGAACGTCTTGCCGCTTCTTTATAGAGTGTAAATACACGACTCACGTTCAGTAGGAGGATTGGGCGAGGAGAGGTAAACTCACGATTGTTGATGATGTCGCTTTTGAACGTGACAAAGTTCTTAATGCGATAGTCACCTTCTTCGTATAGGTTTCCGTTATCACGAAGAAACATCAACATACGCCAGAAGTGAGCGAGTTCATTGCCTTCACCACTCATGCTGTTCTGCTTCACCATCAACTTCAAACTGATGTCGAAAATCTCATCATAGGTGAAAGGAAACTTCAAGCGTTCCTCGACGCAGGAGAAGATCGCCAGAAGTTTACTCCAGTTCTCAACAATACGCGTTTCGAGCGGAGCACCATTGGTGCGTTTGTTGATTTCTTCCGCTACCTCACTGTACTTGGCCAAGAATGAACCTTGAACACGCTTGCGTAGTTCCAGCACCTGGAGTGTCAGGTGCGTGAGTCCCATTTCCTGAATGGCTCTCAATTTCGCAAAACGCTGGCGTTGTTCCTTGGTAAACTCAGACGTTTGGAAGGATAAGAACACGCAACGGTGAAACAAAGCGATGTCAGCGGTCGGGATTTCCTGTCCGCTGAAGATGACGCCAGTCTTGACAGCCGTCATCTTTCTATCCTCAAAGGAACTGCCACCCATCTTAGTACGTCCTACACCATCATAGAGACCCTTCAAGAACTCAATCATGCGAGGGTGTAAGTCATTTTTGTACTCGTCAAAATGCACCAAAGCATCACAGACATACGCCACGTCATCATTGAGGGCGATAGGCGTAGAGTTCTTCAAGTTAGGTGCCTTGTTGTCCACAACAAAGAACGCCATGAGCGCAGCACCCAATTCCGTCTTACCAGAACCTTTCGGACCGAAGAGGTTCAGGAGAGGGAAGGAGCGTGTGTAACTCGTTACGATGTCACGAAACAACGATGCCAACCAATAGCACAGTCCAACCTTGCCATTGTCTCCGTAAACGTCAATGAATTGCTTCATGTAGTCATCGAAGCGAATATTCTGCAAGGTACGATGGACGAACTTGCGTTGGCGTTCATAGGAACTATCGCCTTCATCATTACTGACGACAGCCGCAGGTATGTACCAATTATAATGTTCCTGGTCACCTTTCTTCTCCTCGTCGTCCTTGGCGATAGAGACAATGCCGTATTGGTTGGTCTTTATGAAGGAACCATCTTTCCAAATGCCGTTACCGAAAGCGTAAAAGCCAACGGGATTCCATCCCATTTGCTTGACCAACGACGCCGTTTCGGTATTATCGTAGAGATAGCGTTTAAGTTTGATGAGTTCACCTTCACCGACTTCCCAAGTGAAGTTACCACGACTCTCCAGTCTCTGACGGAAACGACTGAGTGAAACCAAGTCCTCCGGCATGAGTTCAATGGTTTTGGTCGTTCCTCGAAAGTTCTTAATCTCGTAGGTACGTCGAGACTTATCATTGTCCATGATGTGATAGAGCGGTTTCATGGTAAAGTTGCACCAAGTCTCTTCACCTTTGTCAGAGAGACCGACATAGCAGTTATTCACTTCGTAGAAGCCATACTGATGAAGGTCAACTTCTTGCTTTCGGTTGCTTTCCTCACGCTGACGTGCCCACTTGGCGCTCATGATGCGTTGGCGCCAAGTGTCCTTTCCTTTACGAATCTTGTTGAGTTCGTCAAGAAGAATATCAATCGTCGTGGTGTCCTCAATGTAACTGGCAACTTCTGCAATTTCCTTGACTTTGTCCGTCTTTTGATGGACGTTGTCTTTCTCGCTCCAAATTTTGCGTGCATACCATCCACAAAACTCCTCTTCTGGGAGCAAGTCCAGTTGCGAAGCAGCAGTAAAGAAACTGCCTGGGTCTTGCTTCTTATTACCCTCTCCAAGGGGAAGCTCACGAACGGAAACCCTAAAGCCCATGGTAATGGCTTGTTTCCCGTTCTTGATGACGTACTTTAGTCCGGCACCGAACGCTTCACCTTCAGCAGGAGGGTCAGCATCATTGATGAAGCAAAGCGAATTACAAGACTTTTTGAGCAAAGCGAATTGTTCCTTGGTCCAGGCACCGCCGAGAGGAGCGACGACGTTATAAATGCCTACGGAGTGCATCTTTAGAACGTCGGGAGCACCTTCCACCAAGAAGAACTGGTCTTTCTTGACGGCTTCACGAATCGCTTCATCAATGCCGAATACACAGTATTTCTTTTTGTAGGCAGTGCTCTCCTTAGAGTTAAGGTATTTGCTGTTACTAGAACCAGAAAGGTCACGGGCAGTGAACCCTACGATATGTTTGCTTCGGTCACGAATGGGGAAAACGATGCGGTCTCTAAAGAAATCATAGTATTCATTCTTCTCAGAGTTCACACCTAGGAGACTCGCTTCTTCGAGAAGTTCAAAGTTTTCACCATGTTCACCAGCCCAACTAAACAAGTCGTTCTCTTTGGCTGCATAACCCATTCCTGACTCTCGGACGTATTGTTCTCCAAAACGATTGATAGCGTATTGTAGAGCATTACCATTAGTAGGGTCATACAGGTTTTGTACAAAGTGGTTGGCCACACGTTCATTGAGGTTCCAGATAGATTCACGATGCAGGCGCTGTTCGCGCTCTGCATCCGATTCTTCTTCCTCAAAGCAATCAATCCCGAAGCGTTTAGCCAGGGATTTGACCGCCTGTGGGAACGTGTAGTTCTCGTGCTTCATCACAAACTTGATGACGTTTCCACCTTCTTGACAGGCACCGAAGCAGTGCCAGGTTTGTCGAGCTGGGG
>CALCHM010000152.1 GCA_937901345.1 uncultured Prevotella sp.
AGGCAGACTAACTAAATTGTCCCCCAAAGTTAGGGGGACGAGCAACTTTAGTTGCTGAGGGGGTCTGTTAAAGTTCTTGGGGCAACTCCTATATTATTGCCATTTCAAAAATTGATAGCAACGCTCCTATTTAGGACTCTTATGGTTGAAAAAGCACAATTATTAGCATTAAAAGAGCATAACTCACCCTTATTCTCAATATAATATAGTACTTTTGCAGTAATTTATGCCTTAATGTGCCCCTATGCTAACTAGTGGCAATTAGCATCGTTCTTTTATGACTCAAGTAAAAAAGAAAAAAACAGGAAAATTCAATACCATCACCTCATGTATCAGCACATCGCTTGTGTTGATTCTTTTAGGTACAGCAACGTTTTTTATCAAACTTTCTGAGAATTTTGGTAGAGAATTGCGAGAGAACTTTACGGTTGAAGTTCTTCTTGATGATGCCATCACAAAGGAAGAACGCGAAACTATGCATCAAGAATTAACGGCATTGCCTTATGTGAAGCAGGTTTCCTACATTTCAAAAGAAGAAGGTATGAAGGAGATGGCAGCAGTTCTTGAAGGAGGTCCCCAGGAATTTCTGGGTTTTAACCCTATTCCTGCCGAATTTGAATTGTTTCTGAATGCAGCATACGCTAATCAAGACAGTTTGTTGTATTACATTCCTGATTTGTACAACTACAAAAAAGTAACAGACGTCATCTACCCCAAGGATGCCATGGAATTTGTAGATCATGTCATACCCTTGATAGGCACGCTTCTTATTTTTGTTGCCTCATTATTGGGATTTATCTCTTTTGCCCTTATTCACAACACCATGCGCATGAGTATTTATGCACGCCGTTTTTCGATTCATACGATGAAACTCGTTGGGGCGCGTTGGGGGTTCATTCGACGTCCTTTTATGCTTCGCGCATTTTGGATTGGTTTTTGGGCAGCGATAGTGGCCAATGCTTTGGTGGGAATTGGCATGTATTGGCTCTATAGTTTGGATGCGTATATAGGAAATCTTGTCACACAGGATGTTGTATGGACAACCTTTGGCATAAACTTTGCCTGCGGCCTGTGTTTAACCATCATTAGTGCATATATTTCGGTAAATAAATTCTTAAAGATGACAACCAGTCAACTTTTCATGAATTAAACCACCTTCACATCCATAGATTGCAGACTTACCCATAAATACCCATTTGATTTTAAAGTCTTTACACTCAGAAGAACCTATTTTATTATAGACTCATTTGCATATACCATAAATACTCTATAAACATGAAACATCAATTTGCGTTTTCAAAGGCCAATTTCATTCTCCTTGCCATAGGCATTGCCATTGTCATGGTTGGTCTTTTACTGATGTCAGGCGGAGGAACTACTATCGAACAGTTTGATCCTGAAATTTTTAATGCACAACGCATCCGTGTGGCGCCCATGGTTACTTTCTTTGGATATCTTTTTATTGTAGTCGCTATACTTTACCAACCCAAAGGTAAGTCAGTAACATCAGAATATAACAAAAAAGAATAAGCGTTTATGGATTGGTTAGAAGCTCTTTTCCTTGGTTTGATACAAGGATTGACGGAATATCTCCCCGTCAGTAGTAGTGGTCACTTAGCCATTGGTTCCCATTTACTGGGCATTGAGGCAGACCAAAGTATGATGTTCACCGTTGCCGTTCACGTTGCAACAGTGTTGAGCACGCTGGTGATTCTTGGCCATGAAATATGGAAAATTCTCTCTGGTGCACTTCTTTCTCCCGTAGGCGGACAATTAAATGAAGACCACAAATATGTATTAAACATTGTTGTGTCAATGATTCCTATCGGAATTGTTGGTGTGTTCTTTAAGGATGAGGTAGAAGCCATCTTTGGAAGTGGACTTGCCGTTGTAGGTTCATGCTTATTACTCACTGCATTATTGCTTTCGT
Source organism: uncultured Prevotella sp. (assembly GCA_937901345.1). GTDB lineage: Bacteria > Bacteroidota > Bacteroidia > Bacteroidales > Bacteroidaceae > Alloprevotella. Next base: position 1,931 of record CALCHM010000152.1, read on the forward strand.
ATTCTTACTTTGCGAAGCCCAAATTGAAGGAAAAGATCTCACTTCGTGATGCCTTTATCATTGGTCTTGCACAAGCGCTTGCCGTGTTGCCTGGTTTGAGTCGTTCGGGTAGTACTATTGCCACGGGATTGATATTAGGAAACAAAAAGGAGAACATGGCACAATTTTCGTTCCTTATGGTGATTCCTCCCATTTTAGGTGAGGCGCTACTTGACAGCATCAAAGCCTATAAGGAGGGTATGGATGTTGCTTTTGCAGGATGCGATACACTTTCACTTATTGTTGGTTTTATCGCGGCGTTTGTATCAGGTTGTATCGCTTGTAAGTGGATGATAAACATTGTGCGCAAAGGTAAACTGATTTACTTTGCTATCTATTGTCTGATTGTAGGTATGGTGACCTTGGTTACAAGTGTTCTTTAAGGTTATCCGTTTTAGGGCATAAGGCATAAACAATCGTTCGAACGATTGAACCTACTTTGTGCAGTATTTTTCTAAAAAATCATCATGAGAGGAATCACTGCCCACCGAATGAAAAACCGAAGTCCCTTTGACTCATAATCTTCAAACGTTATCTTCTTAAAATATGCCAAATCTATTTGAGCAAGGAACCGTTCTTGCTTTTGACAAACCACTTACTTGGACATCTTTCAATCTTGTTGCAAAAGTGCGCTGGTTGATATCGCAACATATTGGTGGTAAAATAAAAGTGGGACATGCTGGAACACTAGACCCCTTAGCAACGGGAGTACTGATTATCTGTACAGGTAAAGCAACGAAGCAGATTGAGCAACTCCAAGCAGGCGTAAAAGAGTATATTGCCACGCTTAAATTAGGAGCAACGACCCCTAGTTTTGATCTTGAAAAAGAAATTGACGCAACCTACCCCACAAGTCATATCACACGTGAGGGCATTGAACAGGTGCTACAACAGTTTGTAGGCGAAATCATGCAGACACCTCCTGTATTTTCAGCCGTAAAGGTAGATGGTAAGCGCGCTTATGACCTTGCACGCAAGGGAAAGGATGTTGAACTCAAAGCAAAACCGCTGCGCATTGACGCCATTGAGTTGTTATCCTGTGATTTGGAACAAATGGAAGTCACTATCCGTGTAGTATGTTCCAAAGGAACTTACATACGCGCCTTGGCTCGTGATATTGGACAAGCGTTACAATCAGGCGCACACCTCACCGCACTGCGTCGCACTCGAGTGGGAGAATATACAATAAACAACTGCTTTGAGACTATTGAAGCATTCGAAAAACACCTCAAATCAATTGTTGTTACAGAGGATGATAAAACCAGTCCTCTTCACCTTCAATAAATTGAAAAAAGTCAACTATGAAACTCTCTGAATTTAACTTCAAACTTCCAGAAGAAAAGATTGCTAAATATCCCGCACGTTTTCGTGATGAAAGTCGCATGATGGTACTTCATCGTAAGACCGGAGAGATCGAGCATAAGATGTTTAAAGACATCCTTTCTTATTTTAATCCACACGACCTTTTTGTTTTCAACAACACTAAGGTCTTTCCTGCACGCCTTTACGGTAATAAAGAAAAGACTGGAGCTGTTATCGAAGTATTTCTTCTTCGTGAGTTGAATCCTGACCTCTTTCTTTGGGACGTACTTGTTGATCCCGCTCGTAAAATTCGTATTGGCAACAAGCTTTATTTTGGTGAAGACAATTCACTCGTTGCTGAAGTTATTGACAACACTACAAGTCGTGGTCGCACACTACGTTTCCTCTATGAAGGTGACCATGAAGACTTCCGTCAGCAACTTTATGCACTTGGAGAAGCTCCTGTCCCCCGTTTTATCGGACGTGGTAGCGAACCCGAAGACTTAGAACGTTTCCAATGCATCTTTGCCGAACATGAAGGTGCTGTAACGGCACCAACAGCAGGACTCCACTTCTCGCGCGAAATGATGAAACGCATGGAAATTTTTGATATCGACAAAGCGTTTATCACACTCCATTGTGGATTGGGTAACTTCCGCGACACAGACGTTGAAGACCTCACCAAGCACAAGATTGACTCCGAGCAAATGAAGGTGGACCGTGAGTGTTGTGAAATTGTCAACCGCGCGAAGGAAAACGGACAAAAGATTCTGGCTGTCGGCACCACAGTACAACGCGCACTCGAAGTTTGTGTAGGTCCCGACTGCCGTATTAAAGAATTTGAAGGATGGACAAACAAGTTTATTTTTCCACCCTATGAATTCTCCGTAGCTGATAGCATGTTGGTGAACTTCCACTTACCTTATTCTACCCTCTTGATGCTCACCGCAGCTTTCGGTGGTTATGAAAACACGATGAAAGCCTATGAGGTTGCACTTCAAGAAGACTACCGTTTTGGAGTTTATGGAGACTGCCTCCTAATTGTTGATTAATTATCAGTTATGCAACTCCTTCTTGCCCTTGGAGCGAACTTAGGAGCAAAAGAAGCGCAGTTAAAAATGGCAATAAGAGCACTTGAGACGCACATCGGTACGCTCCTCAAGTGCTCTACCTTTTACAATACTGCCCCCATCGGTTTTGAATCACCAAATGAATTTGTCAACGCAGTTGCGCTTTTCGAAACTTCACTTCCTCCAGAACAGGTACTTCACATCACACAACAGATTGAACGTGAGTTGGGACGTACTTCTAAAACAATCAACGGTATTCATACCGACCGAACAATTGACATCGACCTGCTGACGTACGACGAACAGGTGATACATACCGTTTCACTCACAATACCCCACCCTCGTCTTCACAAGAGACGCTTCGTGCTAGAACCGCTTTGCGAAATCTTCCCGGAGGGAATTCATCCAACGTTGCATACAACTTATAATACATTGCTTAAACAACTCAATAAGGCTATGATAACTTGTGAAACAAAAGTGACTCCAGAACTTCTCAATAGTCTCAATATCCTTTTGCCCCAATTGTCTTCGAACGCGAAACAACTCACAACTGAACGCTTGCAAGCGCTCCTGAATTGCCCCACAACGCTACTTTACACACTTCGCGATGAAGAGGGAACGATCAGAGGCACTGCTACACTTTCCTTTCAGGAACTACTTACTGGGACGAAAGCTTGGGTGGAAGATGTTGTTGTTGACGAAACTGCCCGCGGAAGGGGATATGCGCGTCAATTGTTGCAGCATTTAGCAGAAGAAGCGACAAAATTGGGAGCAAAATCACTCAACTTAACGTCGCGCCCTTCACGTATTGCGGCAAACAAATTATACCAAAGCGAGGGTTACGAAATTCGCGAAACAAATGTTTATCGCAAAGCGGTGAAATAAATATAAACAATAGAACAAGAATTAAAGTAGTCAAAGTAGAAAAAGGAATAAAGGAGAGAAGATATTAAAGGTTTAAGGTAAAATCCAACAATTGAAGACAAAAGGTCGGCAAGGTTATTTCTCCGAAGTCCTTCTTCCTGTCTCCTTTAAAATTTGTACCTTTGCACAAGAATAAAAAACGTATATATACATGGCATTACAATGTGGAATTGTGGGCTTGCCTAACGTGGGTAAGTCGACACTTTTTAACTGCTTGAGCAATGCGAAAGCACAGTCTGCAAACTTCCCTTTCTGTACTATTGAACCCAATGTGGGAGTCATAACAGTACCTGACGAACGTTTAACGAAGATTGCTGAACTCATCAATCCCAACCGCATCGTTCCTACAACGGTAGAAATCGTTGACATTGCTGGATTGGTGAAAGGTGCTTCAAAGGGTGAAGGTCTTGGAAACCAATTCCTCGGAAACATCCGTGAAACAGACGCTATTATCCACGTACTACGCTGTTTTGACAATGACAATGTAGTTCACGTTGATGGTTCTGTTGATCCCGTTCGCGATAAGGAAATTATTGACACCGAACTTCAACTTAAGGACCTTGATACAGTAGAAAACCGCATTAAGCGTGTAGAAAAAATTGCCAAGGTTGGAGGCGACAAGCAAGCGAAATTGGAATACGACGTGCTTATTGCTATTCGCGAAGCGCTCCTTGCTGGAAAAAGTGCTCGTACAGTAACATTTGACACAAAGGATGAAGAACTTGCTGCAAAGAATCTTTTCCTCCTTACTGCAAAACCCGTACTTTACTGCTGTAATGTAGATGAAGCATCTGCTGCTACAGGAAACGAATACGTTGAACGTGTGAGAGAGGCCGTAAAGGACGAAAATGCTGAAATTCTGGTCGTTGCAGCACAAACAGAAGCTGATATCGCAGAATTGGAAACGTATGAAGAACGCCAAATGTTCCTTCAAGATGTAGGACTTGAAGAATCTGGATGCAATCGCTTGATTAAAGCAGCTTATAAGATGCTTGAACTAGAAACCTACATCACTGCCGGCGTTCAGGAAGTACGTGCGTGGACCTATCGACGCGGTTGGAAAGCACCTCAATGTGCTGGTGTTATCCACACAGACTTTGAAAAAGGTTTTATACGTGCTGAAGTCATCAAATATGAAGATTTCATTAACCTAGGTTCAGAAGCAGCTGTTAAGGAAGCTGGTCTCATGCGTGTTGAAGGTAAGGAATACGTCGTACAAGACGGAGACATCATGCACTTTAGATTTAATGTGTAAAAGGTAAAGACAAGGAAAAGCAATATAATATAACAGACTGATAGGGCGGCCTTTAGGTCGCTCTTTCTTTTTACATTTGTTTCTATATCTTGCCTAGAATTACATTATTTTTTATTGCTGTCCGGCAAACGCCTCTAACTCTATGAATATAAAGATGTTTGAATGGTATAAGCCCCACTGTTTGGATGATTCCCCTAAAAGGGGATAAAGCCATTAGCCCAGGGCAACGCCCTGGGCTGGGTGCTTATAGGCCTTTCAGGCCGTTACTTCTCAAAAACTTTACCGGACAGCAATAATTATTTTTCGTGGTTTTTGTTACTCGTTTGTTGCGCGTTTTAGGAAACTCCTATACCTACAGGTAACAAACCATGTAGTTACCTGCAGTAAATCATCATTTATCAGATTTTGTAAATACCTATAACACTTACTTCTTCGAATAAGCAAGTAAGTCCCCATTATTGGATTCACAAACACCCCAAGACTAATCTATTGGCGTATGCTATCTTTAGACCCACTAATCATCAAAGGTGTTTCACTATTGCTTGAATCCTTAGACTTATAACATAGTAAATTAACTGTTACTTTCATGTTGATTATTGGTTTACATATTAGTTTACACAATGTGTATAAAACCCTGAAAAACGCGAGATTTTGCTCTAAAACGGGATTGACAAAAGCGGTTGATATAAAAAAAGAAAAACTCTCGTAAGTTATTCACCTACAAGAGTTTTTTTCTGTGCTCGAAGCGGGACTCGAACCCGCACAGGCGTTTCTGCCCAAGGGATTTTAAGTCCCTCGTGTCTACCATTCCACCATTCGAGCTCCTTTGAAATAAAAAAAGCAGAGCGAAACTGCGGTTTGCTCTGCTCTTTGTAGAGCGGAAAACGAGACTCGAACTCGCGACCCCAACCTTGGC
>CALCHM010000153.1 GCA_937901345.1 uncultured Prevotella sp.
CGGTTATCTTCTTGGTCGGCAGTGAGACTTCGCTCTTGCCGAATCCTGTCATTGATTTTATCATTGGTTTTAGTTTGTAGTTACTGCTCTGGGGGCCTCTGACGGGTGGGTTTTCTTCATAAGAAGAAAGAACGTGAGGCCAAATCTTTGCAAAGATACTATAATGAAGTCTGTTTAGCAAATTTTTTTTTCGCAACAATGAGCTGAATAGTTTAAGAGGTTGAAAATACGCTCTAGGGGAAGTCCGATTTTAGTGCGTATGCTTACAAATTGTAAGGTGGATGAGTCGGGTTTGGATGGTAAAATAGTGGATAGGAGATTTTTTGAAAAAATTACGTTTTTCTTGTTTTGGTGCGATTATGGTGCAGGATTGTTAATAAAAAAACTGAATAACTGACTTTTGCAAAGAAAAAGAGGGTGAAAAGTAACAAATCGTTCGCGTGTGGAAGAGAGAATATTTTGAATTGTCATATTTTTTTGTTTTCTTTGTAGTTCTAATAAGCAAATTAAGGATAAAAGATTATTGATAAGGTTTAATAATTTTTGTGCTATGAAAAAGTATAAGTATAGTTTTTATTCAGTAGTTCTTGGAGTTTTGCTTGCTGGTTGTAATCCTATTCATCATGAGTTTTCAGACTTAGAACAAGCAAGCAAGGACTTTGTTGAGCGACGGGCTACGATTGCAGACAGTACGTTGTTTTCGGTGTTCACACCATCGCTTAATGTGACGCAACGTCAGGCATTAGAATTTCTTTATGCTTACATGCCATTGCCCGATATTGTTGATTATCCAGGTGAGTTTCATTTGATGAACGTTGACTACGCCTTGAAAGCACGTGAAGAAATGCCTTGGGGAAAGCATGTTCCCGACAGAGAGTTCTTGCATTTTGTGCTTCCCGTTCGTGTGAATAATGAGAATATGGATGAGAGTCGTCGCGTGTTTTATGAGGAACTCAAGGAGCGAGTTTGCACGCTTTCCATGCACGATGCGGTTCTTGAAGTCAATCATTGGTGTCACGAAAAGGTGACCTACACGCCGTCTGATGCACGTACGAGTTCGCCGCTTGCATCTGTGCGTACGGCTTACGGACGTTGTGGTGAAGAATCTACGTTTACCGTTGCCGCGCTCCGTGCCGTTGGTATTCCCGCTCGCCAAGTTTACACCCCGCGTTGGGCACACACAGATAGTAATCATGCTTGGGTAGAAGCTTGGGTGGATGGCAAGTGGCGATTCTTGGGGGCATGCGAACCAGAAGCCGTTTTGGATCTCGGGTGGTTTAATGCTCCCGCTTCTCGAGGCATGTTGATGCATACAAAAGTTTTCGGGAATTACTCAGGTCCGGAAGAAGTTGTAGGGCGTACGGCATGTTACACCGAAATAAATGTCACCGAAGGGTATGCTCCCACCGCAACCGCCGTAGTTCGTGTGAAGGATGAGGCCGGAAACCCTGTTGAGACGGAAGTGGAGTTCAAAATTTTCAATTATTCTGAATTCTATACGGCGGCTAAGAAGATGTCGAATGCTGAGGGTATTGCCACACTCACAACGGGAAAGGGCGATATGCTTGCTTGGGCTGCTAAGGAGGGCAAGTTTGGTTTTGCTAAGGTGCATGTGACGGACGAAACCGATACCATTGATGTGATTCTTGATAAAGGTCCTGGTTATACGGCAATGTTGGAGATGGACATCGTTCCTCCTGTTGAGCGCAATACGGTTCCCGAGCAGACGGAAGCACAAATTGAGCAGAATAAATGTCGTTTTGCCCAAGAGGATTCTATTCGTAATGCTTATATCGCTACTTTCATTAAGGCAGATACCGTTGCCGCATTGGCACAGGCATGGGGACTTGACAATGACGTGTTACAAACCGTCATGAAAGAATCTCGAGGAAACTATCAAACCCTGCGGGATTTCCTCCATCAAACACCAACCGAGGAGCGCAACTTGGCCTTGCGTCTTCTTCAGGTAATCGCTCAAAAGGACCGCCGAGACGTGACTCTCCACGTGCTAATTGATCATTTGGAATACACACCGCGCGATGCAAATCTCCAGCAGGACGTGTATGAGAACTACATTTTGAATCCGCGTGTCAGCAATGAGTTGCTCACACCCTATAAGCAGTTCTTCACGGATATTTTTGATTCAGCACGTGTAGCAACTTACCAGTTGGAACCTGCACTTTGGGCAGAGTGGTGTAGAGATAGCATACGTATAGATAATGTATGGAATCCGCAAGCGCTATGTATGTCTCCTGAAGGTGTTTGGAACATTCGCCAAACGGATAAGCATTCTCGCGACATCTTCTTTGTGGCGGTTGCGCGAAGCATGGGCATTCCTGCACGCATAGATGCGGTGACCGGAAAGACGCAATATTGGCAAGGAAAGGATTGGCAAGATGCCCAACTTGATGGAGCGAGCAACGAAGTAAAGAGTGCTCCTAAGGGTATTCTTCAAGCAAGATTTAAGGCTACGCCCTATTTAGATAATCCCAAGTATGAAACGCATTTCAGCATTTCAAAGATTGAAGCGGGACGCCTTGTACTTCAAAACTACGATTACAACGAAACCTGGGCTTCTTTGTTGAAGAATGGTTTATGGCTTGACGCAGGTGATTATCTCATGGTGAGTGGCACCCGAATGGCGGATGGTAGCGTGTTAGCACATCTGAACTTTGTAAGTGTGCCTGAAAACGGAAAGACAAAGACCGAACTCATTCAACGTTATAACGAAGAGGAACTCCAAGTTATTGGCGCATTTAATTCCGAAAATCTATTTTTCGACCTTGAAGCACAAACCCAACGTTCGTTGCTCTCGGCAACTGGACGCGGTTATTACATCCTCGCTCTCATTGCGCCAAATAGCGAACCAACTAACCATTTCCTCCGCGACATTGCACCCTATAAGGATGCCTTTGAAAAGTGGGGACAGAAGTTGGTGTTGCTCTTTGCTGACGCTTCTGAGGCGGAGCGCTTCCAAAAGGCTGACTTCGCAAATCTTCCCAACACGATTGTTTGGGGTACAGACATCAACCAAACCAACTTTAACGAGGTTTATACCAATATGAAATTGACCAATGCTACACGCCCCGTCATCATTGTGGCAGATACGTTCAACAGAATCGTGTTTATCTCACAAGGTTATTCCATCGGTTTGGGCGAACAACTCAGCAAGGTCATCAATAAGTTGAATTAAGAGACGAGAGGTCGTAGGATAGGGAGATTGTTGTAGACACGCAATGTATGTCTCCCCATCTTACAACCTCTTCCTTTCAGCGTTCCCACCTTGTAGATTCTTAATCATCCATTCTCCTTTTTTTAAAAAACAACTATCATCATGACTTTTTGGATTCATAAATTGGCCTGTGCTTCGCTTTTGGCCACCACAACTTTCACGTCAAGTTTTGCTCAGCAGGTTACGTATCAACCCACCCCCGAAAACCTTCAAGCACGACAAGAATTTGCCGACAATCGATTTGGCATCTTCCTACACTGGGGGATTTATAGCATGTTTGCACAAGGCGAATGGTATATGCACAACGCCAACATCCATCACGATGAATATGCCAAGGCCGCCTCGGGTTTTTACCCCTCGCGCTTTGATGCTAAGGCATGGGTGAGTGCCATTAAGGATGCTGGTGCAAAGTATATTTGCTTCACATCGCGCCACCACGATAGTTTCTCCATGTGGGACACGAACGAGAGCGATTACAACATCGTTGATGCTACTCCCTTTAAGCGCGATGTGCTGAAGGAACTGGCTGATGAATGTCATGCTCAAGGCATCAAACTCCACCTTTATTATTCTCACCTTGACTGGACACGCGATGAATATCCTGGTGGACGCACGGGAAAGGGAACAGGGCGTGACCCGAAGAAGGTGGATTGGAAGGCATATTACAAATTTATGAACAACCAACTCACCGAACTCCTCACCAATTACGGAGAAATCGGGGCAATCTGGTTTGACGGAGTTTGGGATCATGACGAGGATTCTATTCCCTTCGATTGGGAATTGGAAGCGCAATATGCCCTCATCCACAAGTTGCAACCCGCATGTCTCGTAGGTAATAACCACCATTCAACTCCCGTCCCAGGCGAAGACATCCAAATCTTTGAACGCGATCTTCCCGGTGAAAACAAGGCAGGACTTTCAGGGCAAGCGGTGAGTCGTCTGCCCCTCGAAACCTGTCAGACCATGAATGGCATGTGGGGATATAAGGTCATTGACCAAAATTACAAAAGCGTAGAGACCTTAATTCAATATCTCGTAGGTGCCGCCGGAAAGGGAGCGAACCTGCTTATGAACATCGGTCCTCAGGCAAATGGAGAACTTCCTGCTGCTGCCTTGGAGCGACTCAAGGGGATGGGCGAATGGCTTCGTAAGAACGGAGAAACCGTTTACGGCACAACGGGTGGCGACATTCCTACACAGGAGTGGGGAGTGACAACACGCAAGGGCGAACGCCTTTTTATTCACATTTTTGATTGGAAGGAAAACCAACTCACGCTGCCCCTCACGTGCAAAGTGAAGAAAGCCTTTACCTACGAAGGCAACACGCCCGTAAAGTTTAAGCAAGACAAGCAAGGAAACGTTACGCTCACATTTGATGAAGTGCCCAGCGGGGTAGATTTTATTGTTGAATTGATTACGAAATAGGGCTATCTGCATTTGAGGTTATGAGGATTTAAGGACCTTCGGAATGTTTTAACACGCTGAATTTTCTTAACTCTTCATAACCTCTTTGCCTGAAATCCCCTCACACCTAAAACCCTCAAAAATGACACCTATATTAGAAGTATGCATCGGCAGTTTGCAGAGTGCTATAGCCGCCAAGAAAGGTGGTGCTGAGCGCGTTGAACTTTGCTCAGCGCTCGAAATTGGAGGCATAACCCCTTCGGCAGGATTGATGAAGGCGGTGCGCCAAGTTGAAGGACTTAAAATGCACGTGTTGATTCGACCTCGTGGTGGCGATTTTCTCTACGATGAGGCAGAAGTAGAAGGCATGGTTCACGACATCCAACTTGCCAAGCAATATGGTGCAGACGGCATCGTGATTGGTGCTCTCAAGGCAGACGGGGCTATAGATATGGAGACTTGTCGCCAACTTGTAGCTGCTGCGCAAGGAATGCAAATCACCTTCCATCGCGCTTTTGACATGTGTAACAATCCGCTACGTGCCATCCAAGAAATCCGCGACCTCGGGTGTCAACGTCTCTTAACCTCTGGGCAGGCACCCACCGCGCTTCAGGGACTTCCCCTGATTAAGCAACTTATGGCAATGCAAACGGGTGTCACCATTATGCCTGGATGTGGTGTTAAGAGTAGCAATGTGGCAGAAATCATTCGCCAATCTCAAGCAGCGGAAGTTCACGCCTCTGCGCGTCGCTCCTTCTCAAGTCCCATGCGCTATCGCCCCGAGAGCGTAAAGATGGGTAATCCCGATCAAGACGAGTTTGCACGCTTCGAGACGGACGAAACCGAAGTGCGTGCAATCGTTAATGAGTTGAAGTATTTCAACTTTGCGTAATTCAAAGTTGCTGCATGGTGCCCAATAAATAGTGGAGACATCCTCATTGATGAGGGCGTCTCCACTTTCTTTCTGAAGAAATTGAAATAGCGTTCCAACGCTATTGGAGGCACTTTTGAACCCCGTGCAAACGACAGTATCCATATGGAACCAGCAGTTTTCATCCCGTGCAAACGACTGTTTCCCTATGGATCCAGCAGTTTTCATCCCGTGCAAACGACTGTTGTACCCCTACAACAGCAGTTTTCATCTCGTGCAAATGACTGTTGTACCCCTACAACAGCAATTTTCATCTCGTGCAAACGACTGTTGTACCCCTACAACAGCAGTTTTCATCTCATGCAAACGACTGTTGTACCCCTACAACAACGCTTTTCATCCCGTGCAAACGACAGTCTCTCCGGAACTAGACGCTTATTGGTCGTTACTTTTCAAAAAAGTTCGCCATACAGCAATATAAAAAAGTGGAGGCATCCTCAGTGAGGGTGTCTCCACTTTCTGTTTGTAGCATTACATGTGTTTAGATGGCCTTATTTTATTCCCCTTGAAGAATTTCCTGCGCAATCTGCTGAATGGAGGTGGGCGTATTGCTCACCCATCTGATGGGCGTACCACGTTTTTCCATACCTCTGAACCATGTCATTTGGCGCTTGGCAAATTGATGGATGGCGATTTCAAGTTGGCGGTACATTTCGTCGAATGTGAGCTCTCCGATGACGTGTTGCGTTAAGAACTTATATTCTAAGCCATAATAAATGAGGTCTTCAGCCGAAATGCCCTCGTCAAGCAGGGCGCGGATTTCGTCAAGCATCCCCTCTTCGAGACGTTGGCGCAAGCGGTTGCTAATGCGCTGTCGGCGCACTTCACGGTCAACATCGATGCCCAATGTCATGCTGCTGAGTTGGGGGAATGGGCGCTCCTCCTTGGGTTCGTTCTTATAATATTCCTCAATCTCAATGGCGCGAATGGCGCGTTGTGCGGTGTCAACATCGGTCGTGTTGTGGAGTTGTGCCTTATATGTCTTTAGGATTGCGGTGAGTTCCTCCAATGATTTGCCCTCTAACTCCTTACGAAGAGCATCGTTCTGGGGCACAGGACTAAGGCGATAGGCGCGCAGGATGCTCTCTACATAAAGTCCCGTTCCGCCACAAACGATGACGCGTTTGCCACGACGGCGGATGTCCTCGTAAGCGGCAAGGAAGTCGCGCTGGAATTCAAATACGTTATACTTCGTTCCGGGTTCGGCAATGTCTATCAAGTGATAGGGGATGCGGGTGCCATCTGCGGCAATGTAGTCGGCAAGGTCTTTCCCCGTTCCCAAATCCATCCTACGATACACTTGGCGTGAGTCTGCGCTGATAATTTCAGCATCAATAAGTTGTGCCAAAGCGGTGGCAAACTTGGTCTTACCAGAAGCCGTGGGGCCCACGATAGTTATGAGGTCGTAATGTGTAGACATAGGCGAAAAATGGGGTTGAGTTTCGGTTGCAAAATTATCAAAAAATGGCGTATGAAGAATGCTTCGCGCTCAAAAACGTGAAAACAGCGATTCGCCTCGTGTGGTTGATTTTTTTTACATCACTTAACGTTTTGTAATTCTGTAAGTTTGCTTGAAAGAGCGGAAAATGGTGTTTAAAAAGGAAGAAGGAGGGGTTGTAGAATTAAACATATTTTAGTAATTTTGCGCATGAAACTTCCCTTGAATTTGAGGGTGAACAGTCTTCTTATTGATAATCATTCTTTTAACTAACACAAGCGTGATAGCATTAGTTCGACATATCGAAAGTTTGCTTTTGAAGCACGATTGCGTAATCGTTCCTGACTTTGGCGGGTTCGTTACGCAACAGGTTTCTGCGCGCTTTGTTGAGGAGGAAGGATTGTTTTTGCCGCCTTACCGTAGTGTAGGATTTAATGGTTCGTTGACGTTGAACGACGGTCTTTTAGTGCAGTCTTACATGAACGCTTACGGCATTGGATATGTTGAGGCTTTGCAACAAATCGCATCCGTAGTGGCAGAGGTGAAGGCCGAACTCCACACAACGGGTTCGTATGAGTTGGGAAGCATTGGCGTATTTACGCTCACGCTTAATGGCACGTATGATTTTCAACCTTGTGAGGCGGGTGTTGTTTCGCCCGAACTTTATGGCTTAGATGCATTCGTCATGCGCAAGCAGGAAGAAAAGGCAGAAAATGTGGCGCAAACGATTGTAGAAGAACCCTTGCAAACGGCAACGAAGTTTATTGAGCGTTCTGAAACGCACTATACGATTCGCATTCGTCGTGAAGTTGCTAATTATGTGGCGGCTGCGGTGGTGATGCTTGTATGTTTCTTCGCTTGGTCGGTGCCCGTGAGCAATACGTCTGAGGCAAGCGTTCAGCAAGCAGCTCTCTTCAGTTCACAACTCTTTGCTACGCCTGAAGAAATGCCACGTCCCGTGCTTTCTCCTGCAACGACATTTGTGGATGAAAGTGACGTTGTTGAAGAAAAGCAAGATTCCGTCGTTGTGGCATCAGTTGCTGAACCAGTTGAGGCGGAACGTATGGATGTTGCTTCTCAACCCGAAGCATCAAAGGTGGTTGCCTCTCCTCAGAAGCAATATACGCTGGTTGTGTGTAGTTGTGTGCCTCAGAAGAATGCTGAAGCATTGGTGGCAGAGTTGCAATCCGTGGGAATTCAAGAGGTTGAAATATTTGTGAAAAAAGACATCCTTCGCGTAGTTGTTGGCACTTATCCTTCAGAATCGGATGCTTTAGTGGCATTACGCGAGTACCGCAAGATAAATAAGAGTTTTGCGGATGCATGGGTGTTAAAGAAATAACCGTAAGGCAGATTTTAGGGCTGTGTCAAATCAATCATTTTGACGCAGTCTTTCCTTTTTTATAGCAACATAAATGTGACCTGTTAGGTCAAAATGAAATCCATAGTTTATGAAGAGAATACGATGTCCGAAGTGTGACGAGGCAATCCTTTTTGACGAAACGCAATACGAACCTGGTAGAAGTTTGGTTTTCGAGTGTCCCGAGTGTCACAAGCAGTTCAAATTGCGCATTCCGATGCCAAAACCCGTTGAGGAAGAGCAGGAGGAAGAAGCACCTGTGATGGGGTGGCTCACCGTGATTGAAAATGCTTTTCACTTCAAGCAGTTGTTGCCCCTCTATTTGGGCGATAACGTAGTGGGCAGACAAGTGAAGGGTACGAAAGCAACCACACCTATCAAGACCGTAGATCCCAGTGTGGACACCACCCATTGCATTCTTAATGTGCGAGAAAAGAAGAATGGCGAGGTGGTTTTCACCGTGCGTGATGCTCCTTCAAACACAGGTACGTTTGTTCACAACACCCTCGTAGGACTCAAAGAACAAGTGAGACTTGAACCTGGAGATATCATCACGATTGGCGCTACTTCAATGATTTTTCATACCGAACTTGACGAGGAAGAATAGCACAAGAAGAACTGTTAAACTTATATGAAACAAAAAAGTGGAGACTTGCATTTCCTTTCGGAAGCAGTCTCCACTTTTTCTGTTTTGAAGTACGATAATGAAAACTTAGGTCGGTAAAATTTCGCCGAGGTTAATGTAAGAACTCAATAGTTTTTTTACTGACTTAATGCAAGAGAATTAGATCAATTATATGAGTTCAACCACGGTTATACCAGCACCGCCAAACTGAACGTGTTCGTCGTGATAGTTCGTAACGCCAGTTGCTGTGCTCAGATATTGGCGTACCACTTGGCGTAATGCTCCTGTTCCTGTTCCGTGGAGTATGCGCACTCGGGATTGTCCAACTTGAATGGCGTCGTCAATGAAATAAGCAACCGCCGTGAGTGCCTCGTCAACACGCATACCGCGAAGGTCGATGTCTTGCTTGAAGTTGAGTTGTTTTTCGTGCATGGCGTCTCGCGTCTCTTTACTTACAAAGGTTGCCGCTTTTGTCGTGTTGTCCTCCTTGGGTTTCTCCGCTAGTTCAAGACGGTTGATGGGTAGGGAGGTGTACATGCTTCCGAAAAGAATTTTGGCGTTCTTACCTTGTAGGCTTTCTACGCGTCCCACCGAAGTTTGTCCTTTAATGCGCACGTATTGTCCTACTTCAAGATGGAGTTTCGCGACATTGATAGCGGTGGGTTGGGGAGCGTTATTTTGTTGAGAAATGTTGCCGTTTGTGTTTGCATTGCTTTGTTGCGGTTGTTCGCTTTTCGCTTGTTTGCGCTCTTGACGGCGTTTGATTTTCTCAATTTTTCGGGCAATGATGCTTTCTTCGTCAGATGTTTGTGCTAGGGCGTCACGGAAGTCTGAGAGTTCTTGTCTGATTTCTCGTGTACGCTCTTTTTCTGCTTGCGTTTCGCGGATTTCACGGATGGTGTTTTCAATCTTGGCATTCGTGTCCTTAAGGAGTTGTTGGGCTTCTTCTTTAGCTTGCGCCATGACGGATTTGCGTTGTTGCTGGAATTGTTGCATTTCCTCTTCATAGCGTGCTACGGTTTCTTCCAGTTGCTTTTCGCGTGAGCGAATGGTTTGGCGCTTCTTTTCCCAATACATCTTGTCGCGTACGATGTCTTGCAAGTACTTATCGCTCATGATGTAATCTTTTCCCACAAGTTCTGAGGCATAAGCAATTACCTCTTCAGGAATGCCAATTTTGCGAGCAATCTCTACGGCAAATGAACTCCCGGGATTGCCCACTTGAAGGATGAACAGAGGTTGCATCTGAGCGCGATCGTAAAGCATGGCACCATTGACAACGGTAGGTTCCTGTTCTGCATAATGCTTGAGGTTCTGGTAGTGTGTTGTGATGATACCCCATGTGCCTGTTTTTACGAAGCGGTGAAGAATGCCTTCTGCCAATGCACCACCAATCTGAGGTTCTGTCCCACCTCCAAATTCATCAATGAGCAGTAGGCTGCGCGGACTTGCACCTTTCATCATCACCTTCATGTTGAGTAGGTGTGAAGAGTAGGTGCTTAGGTCATTTTCGATGCTTTGCTCGTCACCTATATCTATGAAAATGTCGGAGAAAATGCCTAGTGTGGAATTTTCGCGTACGGGGATAGGAAGTCCGCATTGCACCATGTATTGCAAGAGACCCATTGTTTTCAGACATACGGATTTACCTCCTGCATTAGGACCCGAAATGAGCAGAATGCGCCCATTGCGTAGGGTGATGTCAAGTGGTTGCATTTTCTTCCCATGGCGTTGTAGAGATTGTTGGAGCAAGGGGTGGTATGCTTGACACAAATCGATGATGGGGGCTTCTTGAACTCGGGGAACGATGCAATTGAAGGTGTCTGCAAAACTTACCACGGCACGCAGATAATCAATATGTGCTAAGAAATGTTGCGAATGTAACATCGCATTGATGTGTGGTCGAATTTCCGCCGATAATTCTTGAAGAATGCGAATCACTTCGCGTCGCTCTTGTGCCTTGAGTTCGCGAATCTTGTTGTTAGCTTCAACAACGGTGGTAGGTTCGATAAAGACGGTCTTCCCTGTGGCCGATTCATCATGAACAATACCGCGAATCTTGCGTTTTACCGTTGGTGATACGGGAATGACTAAGCGACCGTCGCGTAAAGTGGGCGAAACGTCACGGTCGATATAACCCTCTTGTTGGGCTTGTTGGATGATGCTTCGCAAGGAGTGACTCAACGTGCGCGTATTAACTTCGATGGAGTGGCGGATGGTGAGTAGTTCTTTTGAAGCTGTGTCTTTTACTTTTCCGTATTTGTTGAGCACATTGTCGATGCGCTGAATGATTTGTGGAAAGCATTGAACGTTTCCGGCAAGTTCTGCTAATGTAGGGTATTTGTGGTTGCCTTCTGCGCTTCCGTCTTCGTCATTCTCGCTCTTGGTGAAGAATTCAACCAAAGAGTGAACGGTAACAAGAGAACGCTTGAGGTCAAATAGGTCAACTTCTTCCAGATGGGTGCGTTCGGGGCGTAGACGAAGCAGGGATTGGCGGACATCGAAGAAGTTTTCTTCATACACATCTTCTTCCGTCTCTACGAAGCGCTGGAATTCGCTCACCAATTTTAAGTTATGAGTAACTTTCGCATAGTCGGCTGAGAAGGCAACAAACTTCTCTACCCACTCCGTGCCAAGAGAGGAGATGCACCGTCCTTTAAGTAGCGTGCGGAGTTCGTCGAATGCTAGTTTCTTTTCTATATTCATTGTTGTGTTGTATGCAAATGATTCATGCAAAGTTACAAAAAATAAACCATTTAGATGGGTAAGTAGAGGATATTTAGGGGCGGGTGTTGAGCGTTACGTGTTGGTATTAAGTGTTAGACGTGAATCGTATCGCATGGAATTCTCTATTTTCATGTTTAAAGTTTTATTTTTTATCTTTTAACCTGTGCATATTGAGAGATGAACACCATTCCGTTCGTTTTTTTTGAGAAAAATGAAACACGCGAAAGGGGGCGCGTGATTTAGTGCGATTTAGTGCGTATTTATTTAAAATTTCTTCATTTTTTGGGGGCGTAGCGATAATAGCTAATGGTTGGGGGATGATGAAGCAATTACAGTATGATTACAAGATTCGCGTGTGGGGGTGATGTTTCCTTATGATGTAACATATATTTGATATTACATATATATTATTATATATAGTATATATACTAAAATATCTCTCACGGTGGTGAGTTCAAAACTTTGTAATCATAGTGTAATTGCTTATCGGGGATGTGAGAGTAATAAAACTGCATGTGAGTAGGTTATATGTAGCGTGTTCGCCTTGGTGTGTTAGGTTTGAGTGATGAACTACTATTTTGAGGTGATTACATGGATTGGTTCTTCGTTGTCACTTAATCTAATTCTTCAAAATTGGGTATGTTTTGCAAGAATTTGTAAGAGTTTTGCTCATAGTTGATCTTGCAACAATAGTGATGAAAACCGTTTGAGACGATGAGATAGTCGGCACGTAGTAGGCTGTTGTAGGAGGCTATCTGAAAAAATACCTCTTGTGTGATTTTGATGTGTGGCGCTTTGTACTCAAGGATGAGGCGTGGGCGCATGCCAATTTTGTCATATAGCACGGTGTCACACCTCCTGGTTGTACCATTGATATTGATGCCCACCTCGTTGGCCAACAACCCTGCTGGATAGTGTTTCTGTTCAATGAGAAAATGGATGAAGTTTTGACGCACCCATTCCTCGGGGGTTAAGTGAAGCCATTTGCGGCGCAGAATATCAAAAATGACAAGTTTGCCATCTTCATTCCTTTTTAATTTTATGTCGCAGGGGGGGAGGTTTAATGGAATCATTTGTGTATTTTTGCAAGATAGTAGAACTTTGTTGCCTGACCACAAAGATACGAAATAAAGTGAATATGACTGATGCTTTTGTGGCGAAGGTGATAGGTGCAAAACTCATTTTGCGCGACAATAAAGATAAAGAATTTATATACACTTATAGTTAGAATAAATGGTTCAAACGAAGCAAGCAACTTCTTCCTATGAGGACGTGGTTCGAGAGATTATGAATGGAACGTTTCGTCCTGTATATTGCTTGATGGGCGAGGAGGAATATTACATAGATAAAATAGCGGATTTGCTCCTAGAGAAATTGTTGACTCCCGACGAAAAGACTTTTAACTTATTCACGTTTTACGGGACGGAGGCTACCCCCGAGGCAGTGGTGAGTGCGGCACGAGGTTTTCCAATGGGAGCAGATCGATTGGTCGTATGCCTAAAGGAGGCGCAAAATATGAAACAACTGGATAAGTTGGAACTTTACTTTGCGCAATTACAACCAACGACGGTACTTATCATTTGTCATAAAGGAGGCGCTCTAGATCGTAGAAAGAAATTACCTACCTTGATTGAAAAACATGGTGTAGTCTTTGAGTCAAAACCGTTGCGAGAAGATCGCATTCCTGGATTTGTGGCTTCATTTCTCAAACGAAAGCACCTGACCATTGAATTGGAAGCTGCAAATATGATTGCTGATTTGGTGGGGACGAAGTTGAGTAAGGTGGTAAATGAACTCGAAAAGTTGTGTGTGGGGCTTCCAAAGGGGCAAACGATGGTTATGAAAGATCATGTTTTGGCCTCAGTTGGCGTGAGTCGAGATTTTAATATTTTCGAACTACAGGACGCTTTATCAAAAAAAGACGTTTCTCAAGCAACGAGAATTGCACGAGTAATGGCGCAAGATGAACGTAATTTTTACCTTCCCGCAACACTCACCTTACTATTCCGATTTTATTCGCAACTTATGTTGGCATATTATGCCCCCGAAAAAACACCTACGGGCATCGCAAGTTGGTTGGGTATTCGAGATTGGCAAGTAAATCGAAATTACCTTCCGGCGATGAAAGTTTACTCTGGCATAAAGGTGATGCATATCATTTCGAAGATACGAGAAACAGACGCAAGGTGTAAGGGCATCGATAATGGGGGGGTATCAAGTGCGGAACTTTTTTCCGAGTTGATATATTTCATCCTTCATTAAATTTGATTTTTCTTGCATCTTTCGTTTACTCAAAAAACGGGTTTGTAAATCTAAATTTTAACGCAAAATTAGACTTCAATTTTCTTATGATTGCGAATTGCAGAATGTGAAAATTGGGGTCTATATTTTTTATTTATTTTTCTCAGGTAATGTAAAAATGTAAATTACATTTATTACCTGAATTAGGGGTAGGGTGTTTTCATTTAATTTATGCTGATAAGTTAGAGTTTTCTTATTTTTTACCCCAGAAATCCTTATTTTCTTAATTTTTCTGTGCGTTTTTTAACACCGAATAAAAAACGCTTTATCTGTTGTTAATCTGTAAGTTACACGATTTTTGGTTTTTTGAGGTTTTGTTAAACAATTTTCTTTCGAGAGTGGCAGGGGAATGGCGAAATAATGCTTAATAATCCCCTGCTTGGACTACAATTTTGGGTGTTTAGTGAAATTTAACATTTATAAAATGAGATTTACATTCAGAATAGCTGTGTGTTTTATGATGTTGAATTTATATCTAAACAATATCGGTAGACGAGTTGCTTGAATTTACAATGCGTGATTTATATAATTATTTTTACATATTTATATTAAGAATAATTGAATTTATAAATATTCAGTGTTGTTATTGTGTGGTAAGGTGTTGAAAACCAATGTAAAAGTGGGATGTTAGGTGGTTTCGCTTGTATAAAATCTCCTAAAATGTATAAAATCAGTACTGGCTGCATATAGTATTATTGATAAATGTTTTATTAATATAATGATAATCAAATAGAAAACGATGTTTGAAAGAGTGTTTTTATAGGTTGTTAGTAGTGCTATTTATTTACAATGTTTAAGCGTGAATGTGGTGCTGAAAATTTATATTTAAATTCGTTGTTTTATTTTTGTGAAGTCGCTAGAATATAAATTTTAAAATTTATTTTTACAAATGTTTGTTGTTTTAATAAGAAACATTTAAATTTGTAAACGCTAAGAAAAACCTACTTTTTGCTTGTTTTGGAGTTCCGATTGTGATTGAATTGTAAAAACGAGAAACAAGTGCAAGTAAAACAGAAGAAAAAAATGCGACAATATATAATAGGTGGATTTAGTAGATTTTTATGCTTACTTTCCATTTAAGTTTTCATTAATCAACAACCAAATATGAAAAATAGAATTAGAGAAGTGATGCAAAAGGCGAATCTTTCACAACAAGATTTTGCGACAAAATTAGGTGTTTCGCCGGCCTCAATTTCCAATATTTTTATGGGGCGTACAAACCCCACAATTACCCATGCTTCAGCTGTACATAAAGCATTCCCTTCGGTGCGTATGGATTGGTTGCTTTTTGGTGAAGGTGAGATGATAGATGGTGAAAAAGTAGAAAATATTGATGGCAATGAAGAGGGCGGTTTGGATTCTCCGATTGAAATTGGTGACGATAATTTGTTTGCTTCTCAACCCCATGAGGCTGTTATGTCGCCAGATTTGATGAAGCAAAAAGATGTTCAGGTGTTGTCTGGTTTATCTCATGGTGGCAATATTGAGCAAGTGCAACAACCACGTCAGCATCTGCCCAATGAAATGTATGATTGTGCTAATGTAAATCGTTTAGTCGCATATAGTGATTTGCTAAATGCGAGAAAATGTGACAAACCTGAACGCAGAGTCAAGGAGATACGTGTGTTTTTTGATGATGGAACGTATGAAATTTTCATTCCGGCTATCAAATGATGGGTTTAAATTACCCGTTTTTTAGTCTTATATTTCATGTGGTGTCTATCTAAACGTGTAGTTTCGTCTTTCTTGTCACGGGTTTCATGGAGTTACTCTTATAGATACAAAGTTAGATTTGAGTTTGATTATTCCTTTTTTAAAGCACTATTAGTAACCGTGGTTGCTGATAGTGCTTTGTGTTTGTACGCTCAGCATGAGCATTAACTAACGGGTGCAAGTCCCTCGCGAGTTCTAATAGTGGGAATAGCATAGTCCAAGGCAAGGGTGTTCATCGTAAGGTGAAATCTGAAGGAAAATGGCGGCAAACATCTGTTCTGACGAACAGAAACTTCATATAAGGCATATGCCCGTGGATAAGGTTGTCAAACAAACTAAAGTCCCATAGCTGTTCGGAACGGGTGGTGTCAATGAAGCAGACATAAGATGGAAAGTTAATACCCTTATCTGAGGAGGTTTCGCGGACGTGATGATATTATATCATTACGGGGTAAAGCTCATCGTGAGAAGTCAGCCGAGGTCGTAGAACATAAGATATGTGTATCTATGGGAAAGTTCCGAACCATGCAGCCAATTAGTAACAGACCGTTACGACTACTTATGAGTCAGTTGCTCCTATCTGGAGGTTACTTGCTGAAAGTGTGACGGAATCAAAGGATATGTAAGAATGATGTTTTGTAGTTGATGGCAGAAGACGGCAAGAGGTTCTCTTCTCAGAAGGAGTCAGCGCATGGAACCGCCACGTGCGGAACCGCATGCGTGGTGGTGTGGGAGTTTGGTAAACGTGAAGTAGAAGGTAATCACTTCTGTTAGCGTTTTCCTCCTGCTCGGTTCCTTGTATGTGTTTGTTGGGAAAATTATTGTGTAAATGTGGTTTATGTATTTATTTTATGTTTTGTAAATTTGAGATGAATTATAGTGTGTCTATTAATCTTTAATTGTTTTATTTGTATGGTTAAGAAAATCCTTCGTTTATGGTGTAAAATAGGTGAATTTCTCTTCCTTTGCTCAAGATAAAGCGCTATCTTTGTAATTCCACACATTTATATATATAGAACCTTATTAGCACATTAAATAATGTCTGAGAACTTAAAAGAAAATACTGCAAAAAACTTCTTTTTGGCAGCGCTGAGTAATGGTACCCAACAGGTGGTTATGCTTCTCGTTGGTATACTTCTGGCGCGCAAGTTAGCTGTCTCTGACTATGCTGTGGTGGCTATGTTGACGGTTTTTTCAGTTATTGCGCAAAATCTTCAAGATAGTGGTTTTGCCACAGCTTTGTGTAACAAGCGAGATGCGAAACATGAGGATTTTAATGCTGTTTTTTGGTTAAGTATTAGTATCAGTATTGTTGTTTATACTTCTCTATTCTTTTGTGCACCTCTCATTGCTGCTTTTAATCATACGCCAGAGTTGACTCTTGTGGCGCGTATCATTTTCTTGGGGTTTGTGGTGACGAGTTTGAATACTGCGCATTGGGCATACCTTTATAAGCATCTCATGGTGCGTGAACGAACTATTTCTCAGGTGTCTTCGTCGCTAATATCGTCGGGTATTGGTCTTGTAGCAGCCTATTTAGGGGCGGGGTATTGGAGTCTTGTGGCTATGGATTTAGGGTACAAAGTGAGTATTTCAGCATTTTATTGGCATTATTCCCCGTGGCGGCCTACTTTTGTTTTTGATTTGCGTCCAGCATTTGCTCTATTTCGCTTTAGTAGTAAAATATTGCTCACCAACTTGCTCACAACCCTCAATGGGCAAGTGATGCAAGCGTTATTGGGGCATTTTTTTCCTAGAAAAGATGTTGTTGGGTATTACTCACAAGCCAATAAATGGTCATTGATGGGTACAAATCTGCTTACAGGGATGATTACAAATGTTGTGCAACCCGTGTTAGTGACCATCACGGATGATGCAGATCGCCAAGTACGTGTGTTCCGTAAAATGTTGCGATTTACCTCATTTCTTGCCTTCCCCATGCTTTGGGGATTAGGGCTTATTGCTCCCGAATTTATTCCGTTTGCGATAGGCGAAAAATGGAATGCATGTGTGCCGTTGCTTCAAATTCTATGCTTTGCAGCGCCCTTTTTACCCTTGGGGCAACTATTTGCTCAACTCCTAATCAGTAAAGGAAAATCCACGCGTTATTTAAGTATAACCAGTGCCTTCTTGTTTTTGCAGTTGGGGGTAGTTGTTGTGCTTCATTCTTATGGAGTTGATCGAATGCTTTACGCTATATCTGCGTTAAACATGGCATGGATATTGGTGTGGTGGAGTGGGGTGAGGAGTCTTTTGAATCTTCCGTTTCAGCGTGTCTTTCTTGATGTGTTTCCTTACTTTGGATTGGCACTTTTGACCACACTTTCTGCGTATTTCATTGGTAATTTTGTGTCGCATTTGTTACTTCGTATGGTCGTAAAAATTGTGGTCGCTGGAGCGCATTATTGGTTATGGATGCACTTGCTGAAACCTGTCGTGTATCAAGAGTGTGTCGCATTCCTTTTCAAGAAAATTACAAAGAAATGAACAATCTATTAACGGGGAGTTTTAGATGTGTATAGTTTATAGTCTCACAACTTATTTCTCTCACGAGTTAAAGTTTCAAAAATATGTCGTAACTTTGCACGACAATTAAAATTAGCGATACCATGAGTAATAACGAACATACGCTCCAGCAAATCGGACGTGCTCTTAAAAAAGTGGCACAAAAGTTCAAAATAGAACTTGAAAATCAACCTTTAACCGACCTTCACTTGCAGGTGAATCCTGAAAGTGGCGAATTGCTTGTGTTTAACGATGAGGATGTGGAGATTACACGTTGTGTAGTTGAGGAATGGATAAATAACCATACCGAGAATTTCTACGAAATCGTGAAGCAGCAATTGCTTAAGGCGATTCAAGAGCATAAGGAGGTATTGGAAAACTTATGTATCTTGAAACCTTACTCCTTTGTGCTTGTTGATGAAGATCATGAAACGATTTGTGATCTCTATCTTGTGGATGACGACACCATTGTGCTTGATGGAGAACTCATGGAGGGGTTGAGTGATGACCTTGATAGTTTCTGGGAAGAACTTTCAAGCAGATAATTACATTGGAAAACACACTATTCTAAACATAACTAATTTCACTATACAAAATATGTTTGATTCATTAAGCGAACGCCTAGAGCGCTCATTTAAAATACTTAAGGGTGAGGGAAAAATTACTGAAATTAACATAGCTGAAGCCCTCAAAGATGTGCGCCGTGCACTTATCGAAGCCGACGTAAACTACAAGGTCGCAAAGGGTTTTATTGACACGGTGAAGGAAAAAGCATTAGGGCAAAATGTGCTTATATCCGTAAAACCCAAGGAGATGATTATCAAGATTGTGCATGATGAGTTGGCACAATTGATGGGTGGCGAAACCGCTGAATTAAACCTTCAAAGTCGTCCCTCGGTTATACTTATGGCTGGTCTAAATGGTGCGGGTAAAACGACACTTTCGGGTAAACTTGCACTTCATTTGAAAACAAAAAAACACCGTAATCCCCTTCTTGTGGCGTGTGACGTTTATCGTCCGGCGGCTATTGAGCAACTTCGCGTGTTAGCTGAGCAAATAGAAGTGCCTATCTATATGAACTTGGAATGCAAGGATCCCATACAGATAGCTCGAGAAGGTGTTCTTGAAGCAAAGTCAAAGGGGTATGACACTGTTATCGTCGATACAGCAGGTCGTCTTGCTATTGACGAGGAATTGATGCGAGAAATTGCGGCAATAAAGGACGCTTGCCAACCCGATGAAACTCTCTTTGTTGTTGATGCTATGACGGGTCAGGATGCGGTAAATACGGCAAAAGAATTCAATGATCGCCTTGATTACGATGGCGTAGTGCTTACCAAACTCGATGGTGATACACGAGGTGGGGCGGCGATTTCTATTCGTACCGTTGTTAACAAACCTATTAAGTTTGTAGGTACAGGCGAAAAGATGGATGCGCTTGATCCATTCCACCCCAGTCGTATGGCAGACCGTATCCTTGGCATGGGAGATATTATCTCGCTTGTAGAACGTGCGCAACAGCAATTTGACGAAAAGGAAGCCCGTAAGTTGCAGGAAAAGATACAGAAGAATAAGTTTGACTTTGAAGACTTCTATAATCAAATCCAGCAAATCAAGAAGATGGGTAACATTAAGGATCTCGCTTCTATGATTCCTGGTGTGGGTAAAGCGCTTAAGGATGTTGATATTGATGATAACGCTTTCAAGTCAATTGAAGCCATTATACAATCGATGACCCCCAAAGAACGTCGAAATCCAGAACTCTTGATGCGTCAAGCAACGCGAAAAATGCGCATAGCAAAAGGTTCGGGCACTAACATTCAAGATGTAAACCGCCTTATTAAGCAATTTGATCAGATGCGAAAGATGATGAAGATGATGACTGGTGGAAACATGAAGAACATGATGTCGCAAATGAAGCAGATGCAGCAAATGCAGCAAATGCAAGGGTTGAGAAGATAAGTTCAACAGAAGTTTACAAGTGCGGTGTCGCAATGCGGATTCCGCACTTGTTTGTTTTTTTTGAGACATTTCATACGACCTTTGCACACTTGTAAAAAACGATAGTAAATAAACACCTTTTTACAAAGAATATCCTCATGATAATTATAGATGGAAAGGCAACTGCCGCACAAATTAAGCAAGAAATTGCGACTGAAGTTGAAACTTTAATTTCTGCAGGAAAGAAACGTCCTCACCTTGCGGCAATCCTTGTGGGACATGACGGAGGGAGTGAAACATATGTGAAGAATAAAATGCTTGCATGTGAAGCATGTGGGTTTAAATCTTCTCTAATCCGCTTTGATACCGATGTAACTGAGGATACACTCCTTGAGCAGGTGGCGCGTCTCAATAATGACGACGATGTAGATGGGTTCATTGTGCAACTCCCTTTACCTAAGCACATTTCAGAGCAGCGTATTACTGAGGCAATAGACTTTCGCAAAGATGTTGACGGATTTCATCCTATCAATGTAGGTAGACTTTCGATCGGTTTTCCTTGCTATGTTTCAGCAACACCGAAAGGAATTTTTGAACTTCTTCGTCGATATAATATCCCTACAAGTGGAAAACATTGTGTAATTATCGGGCGTAGCAATATTGTAGGCAAACCTATGGCATCCTTAATGATTCAGAAAGAACTTGGAGATGCCACTGTGACCATAGTTCATAGTCATACGCAGAATTTGAAAGAAGAATGTCGTCGCGCTGATATTCTTATTGCCGCCCTTGGGCGCCCCAATTTCGTTACTGCTGATATGGTAAAACCAGGTGCAACCGTGATAGATGTAGGTACAACGCGTGTTCCTGATGCGTCACGTCCAAGTGGATTCCGTCTGTGTGGGGACGTCGCTTTCTCTGAAGTTGCGCCTCTATGTTCAGCGATTAGTCCTGTTCCTGGTGGAGTTGGACCTATGACGATTTGCATGCTGATGCTAAATACGCTTGAGGCTGCAAAAGGTACATTAAAAGTGTGAAAATGTCGTTTTGAATGAATGAAACTCATTCTTATGCGTTTTATTTTTGCAATGTTAGGGGGAGAGAAGTTTTTAGCAACATAAATGAAGCTTTTCTTGAAATATTCGCAATAGGTTTGAGTTGGTTGTATTGAATCTAAGGAGTCTTTTTTCTTGTTTTAATGATGTTTTGAAAGGCGCAGTTTTCAAAATGCAGATATGCTAATATTTTTATCAAGCTAAGAGTAAAAAACAATCAGAAAGACTTTGGTGATTCAAAAATACTTTATAACTTTGCATCGCTTTCGGAAAGAAAGATGCTAACTATGGTGCCCGTAGTTCAGTTGGTTAGAGCGTCAGATTGTGGTTCTGAATGTCGTGGGTTCGAGTCCCATCGGGCACCCTAAAGTTGAGAACAACTACTTCGTATGAAGTGGTTGTTTTTTTATTCTTATATGAGTTTGTTGGATTTGAAAAACGGTTTTAATTTTGTACATTTGCATGGCGGTTGTACATGAAATTAGAAAATACGCAGATCTTGCCTCATGACTTTTTGATTTATGACGTTTAAATTATATTTCTCCAAAATAGTTAAATGGATTTGGCGGTTCAAATATCTTTGGACCTTTTTATTGTTTGCGCTTATTATTGGTGTGCTTGACACCAATAGTTTGTGGCGCCGCTATAACATCCGCCAGCAAAATGATGCGCTACGAGCGGAGATTCAAACCTACAAAGAACAATTTGAGGCGGATAAGCGAGAACTTCGTGCCCTACAAAATGATCCTGAAGTTGTAGAAGAGGTGGCAAGAATGCGTCTGTTTATGAAGAGACCCGATGAAGATGTTTACATCATAGAATAAATAATCGTATGAAAGAACTTACAAAATTTCAAACAATCCTATATAACCTCGGAGGTGTGATGATGCTTATAGGTGCTATCATGCCAATGGAACCTTCGCTCATGACCTATGCGGCATACATCTATATGTGTGGTGCATTAACATTTGGGTGTATGCAGCTTCTACAGCGTTATGACGGTCGTAATATAGCGCTTATGCGCTTGCGTCGCCAACAGATAGTTGCTTCATTCCTACTCATTGCTGCAGGAATAATGTTTATTATGAAAGTAAATGCTATTGCTCCATTCCGTGGTGATGAATGGCAAGTGGCGCTCTGTATAGCGGCTTTTATTGAACTCTACACCGCTTTCCGCATTCCAGCAGAAATAAAGAAGGAGAATGAGAGCGGAGAACTGGATTAATATTTCAAAAAATAATGCGAATCAGTAATTGGCAACTGATTCGCATTTTTATTATTATAGGCGTTCTAATACCATTCAAATAGTGTTCGAATTCTATTCTATCTGGCACACATTTCAATGATGCCAATGCTCAGAATAATGATTCCGATACCAACGATCAACGTCATGCGCCGCTTGTAGTGCCCCAATCCCCAAATAATGAATGGAGGAAGCAGATAAAGCAGCAGCACAGTAGGAAGGGTTATGGACATCTTGAGCGTGGCAAGAGGTAAAGCGGAGAAACATTCAAGTCCGCCATTCATCACACGAACGCATCCGCTAAGCATGCTGCCCAATACCGTTTCGGCAAAAGGCAAGAGATAGAATAGGAGCGCCAAACTTAACACGATTCCAGCCCAGGGTATCACCCATAGCGAAATGAGCAAACTATATGTGGGCAAAAGGTGGAAGTAATAGAGCACGAGCGGGAGCGTGGCAATTTGTGCCGATAGACTAACGCGCACCAAGTCTTGAAGCGTATCTATGCACCAGCGCTTTATGTGCCAACGTAGGTTTTCGCCTTGCCAAATTAGCGTTTTTCGGGGAAGATAAGGCATCAAGAGCAGTATGCCCAACACGGCAATGAACGACAATTGAAAACCGACATCAAAAAGTGACTGGGGCGACCATATTAAAAGCACGAGCGCAGCTATGGACACGTTGTGGAGGGAAAGACTGCCTCGCTGGAAAAGGATGCCCAACTGAATGAGCGTAAGCATCACCGCTGCGCGTAATAAGGAGAGCGGTGCTCCCGCCATAAATACAAATGCCCACATGGCAAGAATAAAACCCACTTGCACGCATTTACAAAAGACGCAAAAGGCGCGCAGAGGTCGCAAGAATAAGAGATTGAAGAGTGCGAAAAGGATGCTGAGGTGTAAACCCGAGAGTGCCAAGACATGGCTGGCGCCCGTTTCGGAATACACACGCCGCGTTTCTTGTGTCAAGAGTTGCTTATACCCCAAGGTCATGGCACTCACCACTTCTAATGACATGCCGTCAAGATGGCGCTCCAAGCGTTGGGACAACCCTTTGCGCACCTCTAAAAGATTAGCGACTATGGGATTTGCCTGTGCGTTTTCAGCAATGCGCCAATCTGCTGACTTGCAAAATCCGGTGCCAGAAATGCCCTGGCGCAACAGATAACGCGCATAATCAAACGTTCCGGCATCATCAAAATTATGAGGTTGTTGCAATCGAGTGTAAATAAAGAGTGTGCCTCCGTAGATGGGCACAGGTGAGAGCGAATCTCGCTGAAGTGTGAGGCGCACACGGTGGGAGTCAACCGTTGCCGTTACTTGATAGTGTTTTGCCTTCTCTCGAATGTCCGTAATGTTTGTGGCACAATACACCTGCTTTTCTTCGCTCCATTCTGTTCGCAATTGTACACGCTCATTTACCAACAATGCACTGCCTAATAGGAAAAATGCGAACGCCAGAGAAATGCAAAACATGCGCCTTCCTCGCCATAACAGTACGGACAAGAGAAAGGCGCACGTTGCGCAACTAAACAACACGAAAGTGCCCTCTGATATTGCCTCAAAAGCCAAGTCTGCACATACGATGCCGACAATAAAACAAACTATGAGGCGAGGAAGGAGCATGCTATGCGTAGGTGAAGGTGGAGATGGGTGAAGATGGGTGAAGATGGGTGTGTGGATGTAGTGGTCAACCCATTAAGGAGAAACGAGCAGTCAAAATGCAAAATAAGGTGCAAGGCGCTGAAAATCCTGAGGTGTAAATTCGGGATAGAGTTGCAAATCCGTCCATGACCTTAGCGGTCCGTATTTATGGATGTGCGTCACAATTACCTTCACCTGCTCGTAATTTAAATACGGATGGCGTATGAGGGTTTTAAAATCGCTCTTGTTGATAGGAATGGTGCGAAGGGTGGGGTGCGGTTCGGTTGTAAACCATTCCTCAATACGTTCGGGAAGTCCCTCGATTTCCCTTAATTGCGAGGTAGACACGAATCCACCAAGGCGCTCGCGATAACGCACAATTGCTTGTGAATAATAAGGACCTATACCTGGAATTTTGCACAATGTCAATGTGTCTACACCGTTCAAGTCAAGCACGGTGAGTTGGTCAAACTTATCTGTATGCTTGCGGTACAAGGAATCTTGGCGCGAGCGATCGGTTGCGGTGTAATACTTACGCTTTGCTGGTTGAGGAATTTCGATATAGGGTCGTAGGCGTAGAAACTCCTCCTGCGTAAGTCCGTAAAGGCGCTTAAAGTCATCTGTATCTTTCCAGCGTCCGCCAGCACGGCGATAGGCCATCATATTTTTGATTTGCCAGTGCTTCAACCCCAAGCGCAAGAGCGTTATGCTATCCGCTGTGTTAGGGTTAAAGGTGAAGTATGCTGCGGGAGTGGGTGTCTTGTGGTACGACTCACGTGTGTTCACGTCCGCTTTAAACGCCTCCCATTTTACCGAATCTTCTGCCTCCAACGTTGCACTACCACTACTTATCTTAGAATTTCTCACGTAAATAATTCCGCCACTCACGCAGAGTAGCAGCAACAAGAGAACGAGGAGACCGCGCTTCTCGGAGCGAGAAAGAAAGAGGCGTTTCATGCGTAGGTTGCGGAATGGTTATGACATAAGGGGGATGTAAAATCATTGGAATGCAAAGAAGTGCGGATAGCCTGTGCTTATCGAGAATGAGAACAACAACAACTTCGCTAAGCCATCACAAATTGCTTGTCACGGTGTCACATGTCACACATATCACAAAACGGAGCGATGTAACGAAATCCATCACAGTGTAGGGTTGGTTACTTCGTTTGCGCATACCCCTCCTTGTGCAACAAATCGATGAGCGGTTGACGCACATCACCTTGGATTACAATCTCGCCGTCCTTGGCTGTGCCACCTGTTGATAATTTCGTTTTTAGGAGTTTGCCCAACTGCTTTAGGTCGTCGTCTGTGCCAACAAAGCCTGTGACGAGGGTTACCGTCTTGCCCTTTCGACCCGCGCGCTCCATGCGAACGCGCAATTTCTGTTGTGCGGGAGGAAGCGTCTCTTGTTCTTCAACAACGTCTTCTTCGGTGGTGAATTGAAAGTCGGGATTTGTAGAATAAACCACGCCCAACCGAGATTTCCAATCTGACATAGTAGTAGAGTTATGCTATAGTTAATCTAGGAGGAAGGAGATTGGGAAATCCTAGAATTAAAATACTCCACAAACTTATGATAGCAAGTGGAGTATTCATATCTAGGGATGTAGTTAATGTTTTATTTCTTTACTTCAACAACTTCAGCCTCTTGAACGGGTTCTTGCTTTTTCTTCGCAAGATATTCGGGGAGGTTGAGTCCTGCCATATCGAAGAGTTCATTGAGAGGAGGAACGCTCTGCATGAGTCCAGAAACAAAGTTAGCTGTGGAACCCTTACCGCCATTAGCGCCCTGACCGCTGTCCCAAACAGTAACGTGGTCGATATTGATGCCCTTAACGGCTTCAACTTGCGTCTTAACGAGTTCGGGAAGTTTTTCAAGCAAGAGGAGCATATAAGCCTTGTTAGCATCTCCGCCAGCTGCTTGTACCATCTTGTCGTAACCCGCAGCCTGCTTCGTAAGGATTTCGTAGAGACCCTTTGCTTCAGCTTCCATCTTTGCATAGATTGCATCGGCTTCACCCTTAGCGTTGACGCGCATCTGTTCAGCTTCAGCTTCAGCAGCAATAATGAGGCGCTGCTTTTCAATTTCTTGAGGTACGATGACGTTTGCGGTTTCCGTACTACGTTCGCGTTCAGCGCGTGCCAATTCGGCATCACGTTCAGCAGCATATGCTTCTTCAAGCGCCTTTGCCTGTTGCACCTTTTCAGCTGCGTTTGCCTTACGTTGTGCTTCAGCTTCGCGTTCGCGGCGGTGTGCTTCTGAGTTTGCTATTTCAACTTTCGCTTCGTTTTCACCCTTTACGGCTTGTGCGTTGGCTTCGGCTGTGCGCACACGTGTTTCTCTCACGGCTTCTGCCTTACCGATTTCACCCACCTTTTCTTGTTCTGCAACTCTCACCTTCGCTTCGTTGATAGCGCGTGCTGCTGCTTCACGACCAAGTGCTTCGATATAACCCGATTCGTCCTTGATGTCGGTTACATTCACGTTGATGAGGCGAAGACCGATTTTCTTCAATTCCACTTCCACGTTTGCAGAAATGTTTTCCAAAAACTTATCACGGTCGTTGTTTAACTCTTCAATGCTCATAGTTGCAATAACCAAACGCAACTGACCGAAGAGAATATCGCGTGCCAATTCTTGAATCTGCGTGGGAGAAAGACCGAGAAGACGCTCTGCTGCTGCAATCATATAATCAGGATCGGTAGAGATACCAACTGTAAAACGGCTGGGCACGTCAACGCGGATGTTCTGGCGGCTCAAGGCGTTAGTAAGATTCGCATCAATAGAAATGGGGATAAGACTGAGGTAAGCATAATCCTCAATAACGGGCCACACGAAGGCACCACCGCCATGAATACACTTGGCAGAACCTTTACCCTTATTACCGTAGATTACGAGAATCTTGTCGGAGGGACAACGACGATAGCGATTTAATAGCGCTACGATGGTGAAAACACCAATTAAGACACCAATAATGATAAGTTCCATAATTAAGTAGATTTAGTGGTTTAAAGTTTCGTTGATTTTATTATGAAAGGCGAGCAGTTACGAGCAATGCGCCTCCTGCACTGCCGATAATATCAACAGTTTGTCCTGAAGAAATCATCTCGTCGTCGTTGGTTACGGCATCATATTCGCGCGCCACACCATTGAGACTCACCAGTACTTTGCCCTTACCATTGCGTTTAGGGGGGATGCGAAGGTAAACTTCTGCCTTCTTACCTACGGCTTCTTCCATGCGCACAGCGCC
This sequence comes from uncultured Prevotella sp., assembly GCA_937901345.1. Taxonomy (GTDB): domain Bacteria; phylum Bacteroidota; class Bacteroidia; order Bacteroidales; family Bacteroidaceae; genus Alloprevotella. The sequence continues at coordinate 27,370 of CALCHM010000153.1, forward strand.
ATTACCTTCAAACTTCATCATTTGCTTAAAGATAAGCATGAACGAAGCAACAAAGAAACAACCGCAAACAAGCGCTGCAAGTATCAGTAAACCATCTTGAGGAATGATCTCTCTAAAACTAACTCCGGCCCATCCAAAACCAACGAAGAAGATAATCACATTCTTAATAGAGAAGAGATCCATCCCTGTTGCGGCATCTAGACCATCTCCGGCGCTCACATCGACATCCATATCTACATCGCCCATTCCGATGAGCGAGAGAATGAATTGAATCACCATGACGAGTGTGCCAATCAACGCGCATCCCCAAAATATTTGCATCAGCGTGGGGAGTTCCATGTATAAGTTCCAATAATGTGCCATATTCGTTTTTTTTGAGTTAGATATGTTGAGAACTATTGTTACTGCAAATATACTAAAAAAACTTTGAATCTCAAAGGGTTTTGTTCAAAAAATCACAGGATTTTAGCAACGTCGTCCTCCGGCATAAATTGCGAATATTGCGGGTATTTTACCAAGGTCTGGCAACCCTTTCTGCTTCCACTCCTTGAGCGTCATCGAGCGGATGTATTCTTGCTCAGTTGTTATCCCTGCCGCTACACAAAGTCGCGTCTGCGGGGCACAAGCTGAGAGGATATCGGCAAAGAGTTTGGCATTGCGATAGGGAGTCTCAATGAAGAGTTGGGTTTGATTTTCATGCATAGAGCGTTGTTCCAACTGTTTCAATCGCTTGCTTCGCTCTGACGAGTCGATGGGCAAGTATCCGTGGAAGGCGAAACTCTGACCGTTAAATCCGCTTGCCATTACCGCCAAGAGTATGGACGAGGGACCTACAAGAGGCACCACTTGATGCCCCTCACGTTGTGCGATGGCAACGATGTCGGCGCCAGGATCGGCAACTGCCGGACAACCTGCCTCTGAAATAACCCCCACCGATTCGCCACGGCGCAGGGGTTCAAGATATTTGGAAAACAATGCGGCATCGGCATGCTTACCCATGGGATAGAATTGTAGTGCGTCGATATCTATCGATTTCTCCACTTGTTTCAAGAAGCGGCGAGCGGTGCGCAACTCTTCAACGATGAAGTGGCGAATGCTTAGGATGATTTCTTTGTTATATGCTGGCAAAACGCGCTCATGAGGCGTGTCGCCAAGTGTCACGGGGATAAGATAGAGGGGCATGACTAGAGAGATAGAGGGGTGGGGGGGTAAAGTTAGAAGCGCGCTTCATGAGATACTTGGAGGTGCTTCAGAATCCGTTTAAAACTGCCTCATGATGCGTTTAAAGGTGCTTGAACTGGCTAAAATTCTTAATACCTTTGGCATAGAAGTGCCACAAAATGCTGAAGCCCGTGCGTTCGGGAATGGTGTTAGGCACTGCCATCTGTAGATTTTCCTTGCGCTGCACCACAAAGTCGGGTTTCATGCGTTGAAACTCCTTTCTGGCTTTGATTACGGCACGGAAATTGGCGAGGTCAAACGTTGCGAGAAATTTAAACGCAGCGATATAGTCTAACAAGGTGCGTATGCGCATCACGGAGTGCAGTTCTGCTTCGGGTAGATTTTTATAAAGCATCAACAAGTTGTTGCGGAAGTTTAAGAATGTCTTACGCGGATTTCCTTGATCTAGCGTACCTCCGCCTACATGATATGCCACACTCTGAGGTATGCAAACGATGCGTCGTCCCCTGCTTCGCAGGCGCCAACAAAGGTCTATTTCCTCCATGTGGGCAAAGAAACGTCCATCGAGTCCTCCCGATTGTTCCCAATCGGTTTTTCGTATCATTAAGGCGGCGCCTGTTGCCCAAAGCACGTCCTTGACGTCGTCATATTGTCCGTGGTCTTTCTCTACCACATGAAATATGCGTCCGCGGCAGAAGGGGTATCCATAGCGATCTAGAAAACCTCCAGAGGCGCCAGCATATTCAAAGTAGTCTTTTTCACGCTGACTGCGCAATTTGGGTTGGCAAGCTGCCACGTCGGCATGCGCTTCCATGTATGCGAGCAGGGGGCGCAACCATCCTTCGCTCACTTCTACGTCGGAGTTGAGGAGCAGCAAGTAGGGATAATCTACCTGAGCGAGTGCACGATTATAGCCCTCTGCGAAACCATAATTTTGGTCGAGCACGATGTGCGCTATGGTGGGAAACTCTGCCTTGAGCATCTCTAACGAACCATCTGTAGAGGCATTATCTGCCACGATGACCTCAGCGAGTTCCTCTGAATAACGCACAACGGAGGGAAGAAAGCGGCGCATCATCTCCTTGCCGTTCCAATTTAAGATAACAACGGCAATTTTCTTAGTTTCTATTATGCTTGGTGTGCCCATAATGTTTCTTGTTCAGGGGTAAAGTTTCCGAGAGTTACAATAGAAAGGGTGTTGTCAATAGCGGAGCATCCCTCCGAGGTTGTTACGCGAATGTAATTGTCGGTAAATCCGCTGAGCGGCGCTCCCTTTTTGGAATGTTCCCACAATACGGGACGCTGGGTACCCACATATTTTTCATAATGTGCCTTGCGCTTTTCCTCAGAGAGTTCTAGCAGGCGTTGACTTCTGTCATGCTTGGTTTGGGCGTCGACCTTATGGGGTATTTCCAAGGCGCGTGTGCCTGGACGTTCGGAGTAGGAGAAGACGTGTAACTGAGAAATCTCTAAACTCTTGATGAACTGGTAGGCCTGCTCAAATAATTCGTCTGTCTCTCCGCGCATACCCACAATGACGTCTACACCGATAAAAGCATCTGGCATGACACGCTTAATGTATGCAATGCGCTGAGCAAAGAGTGCTGTGTCATACCGACGTCTCATCAACTTTAGCACCTCGTCGCTTCCACTCTGAAGGGGAATGTGAAAATGGGGCATAAACTTCTTTGACGCTGCGCAGAAGTCAATGATTTCGGGCGTCAGGAGGTTGGGTTCGATAGATGAAATTCGGTAACGCTCAATGCCTTCCACTTTGTCTAGTTCTTGGACGAGATCATAGAAACTCTCGCCCGTAGTTCGCCCGAAATCGCCAATATTTACGCCCGTAATAACAATTTCTTTACCTCCAGCCATTGCCACTTCTTGTGCCTGCTTGACGATGCTTTCAATCGTGCCGTTACGACTCTTTCCGCGTGCCATGGGTATGGTGCAATAAGTGCAGTAGTAGTTACAACCATCTTGAACCTTAAGGAAATAGCGTGTGCGATCGCCATGCGAACAAGAGGGCACAAAGGTCTTAATCTCCTTCGTGGGCACAGCAATGGCCTCATGGCACGCCTCGCCTTGAGGAAGCGCATATTTCTTCTCCCAGCGCTCTTCAATAAGGCGGATGACGTCGCCCTTCTGCTCCATCCCCACCACTAAATCTACGCCCTCGAAGGCAGCAATCGTGTCGGGTTGTAACTGGGCGTAACACCCCATCACCACAACAAAGGCGCCTGGATGCTGACGCGTGAACTTATGAATAGTCTGCCGACATTTGGAATCGGCCACGTCGGTAACACTACACGTGTTGATGATGCATAAATCGGCCGCTTCGCCCCTTTGCACCATAATCATGCCACGTTGGCGCAGGGCATCTTGAAGCGAAGAGGTCTCAGCGAAGTTTAGTTTGCAACCCAAGGTGTGGAAGGCCGCTTTTTTATGTTTCAAAGGGGTGTTCATGACGAATGCTATATATTATGAATATGTGTGTTAAGAAATGTTGCAACGCTGTTTTAGATAGAGACACTCATTATAAAGAACGGTTCCAAAATTTCTGAATTTCGTTTATTTTTACCTCTATTCTCTGTTCCACCTGTGCCACACCAATTTCTACATTTGCAAATATACTATAAAAGATAGATTCTATTAATTTTCACTCGCAAAATATGAATATGAAATCCGCCAAAGCGCAAAACGTTGTTACTTATTTGCAAGTTGGAATTATCAAAAAAGAGTGTTAAGTGTGCTGAAAAACACTTTTTTACGAAAAATAATTAATTTTTCTTATGTAATTTTTGGTTGAATTGAAAAAGTCCGTAATTTTGCACCGTTTTAATAGGACAATTAATTGTATCACTCTTAAAAATTAACAAGAAAATGAAGAAGTTAGTTTTCGTATTCGCTGCTTTCGCTGCAGTATCTTTCGCATCTTGCGGTGGTAACACTGCTGCTACAGAAGTAGCTGCTGATTCTGCTGCTGTAGACACTACAGTTTGTGATTCAGCTGCTTGTGACTCTGCAGTTTGTGATTCAGCTGCTTGTGATTCTGCTGCTACTGATTCAGTTGCTGCTTAATTATTAGTCAAAGCGAAAGACGTGTATTGCTGAGCGATAGCTGCGCATAAAACACGTATTAGACCTGCAGGATGCCTGTAGGTTTTTTTGTGTGTCTATCTCCTAAGCACACGCTCCTATTTTGAGGCCTTTCCGAATGGATTGTGCCTCTTTTTTTGATTTTAACCAGACAAACAGGAAAACACTCACACCCTTCGTTAAGTCTCACCTACGATTTCTGCGTAAAGCACCCCATGCCGCACCTTCAATGGCGTACTCCAACGCAATATGTCACAGAGACTTCCGGAAAACACAGTAGCGCGCCCCCCCCTAGAGCAGTTCAGCCATCCAACGATTATGCCTCATAGCGTAAGTCCCTGCCCACTATCTGCCTTAGAAAAACTCTTCGCCCCCCTTTTTTCTACTGCAAAGATACAACACGTTCTTGACCGCCTGTCTTTTATTGGCATTTATTGTCATTTAGCAACCTCCATTTCGCATCTATTCCACTGGCATACAAACTATTACAAAGGTCTTATTTTTCTCAAAAAAACGTCATTATATCCTCGTTTTGTGTTTACTGATTGTACCTGTGGGATGGGTTATTGGCATTGGTTATCTTTGTTGAATATGCGGGTGTAGCACCCCTATGGAAAAGGAGGCTTGTAAGTGAAGTCGTCATAGCCATCAGGTCACCTCCCCCCAATG
>CALCHM010000154.1 GCA_937901345.1 uncultured Prevotella sp.
GACGAGCAACTTTAGTTGCGGAGGGGGTCTGTTAAAGTTCTTGGGTCAACCAAAGATCACGTAAGTAACTCCTATATTGTTACCTTGACAAAAGACATTTTTCTCGAGATTTATAAGTTTTGCGCGTTGACAAAAGTCATTTTTCTCGAGATTTATGAGTTTTGCGCGTTGACAAAAGTCATTTTGCTCGAGATTTATGAGTTTTGCGCGTTGACAATGGACATTCTACAAGATTTTTTACGCTATTGCGCAGTGCAGACATTTTAAAGGGAGGCATCCAGCAGCCATTCTCACTCCCGATTGTTATTTTAAGGGAAAATGACCAAATGAGCACGGGGAGAAGCGTTTTGTTGCGTGAAAAATGAGAAAAGTCCTGCATTTTCATTCATTTTGTTGCCCCAAAACGAGAAGTTCCCCCACTGAGCAGCGATATTTTTTGTTAGAAATGTGAAAAAATATTGTATAATGCGTGTTGTGTGAAGAAAATAAAATAACTTTGCGACCTAGACTTAACGAACATATTGTAACTAAAAACTTGTTTTTGCTTTCACAATGAAAATAAATCTCCTGCAAATGGACTTATTGTGGGCGAATCCGGAGGGCAACCGTGAGGAGGCAGCTCGCAAGATGCGTGAGATGGACGCAGCAGATGTGTATATTCTACCCGAAATGTTTTCTACGGGTTTTGCAACCGTGCCCGAAGGTATTGCCGAGGAATGGCAAGAAGAAACATGCCCATCCCATCAATGGATGCTAGCAATGGCAAAGGAATTAGATGCCGCAATCGTAGGTAGCATTGCCGTTCGCGAACAAGATGGGCGTTATTATAATCGCCTTTGCTTCGTACGCCCCGATAGTGAGACAACAATTTATGATAAACACCATCTCTTTACCTTTGGCGGCGAGCATTTGCGTTACACGGCAGGTGATAAGCGAGTTGTGGCCGAGTTTCGCGGTTTCCGCTTCTTGCTTCAAATCTGTTACGACTTACGTTTCCCCGTCTTTGCGCGCAATAAGGTTGATGCGCCCTACGATGCAGTTATCTATGTGGCAAGTTGGCCAACGCCTCGCGTGGAAGCGTGGTTGTCATTATTGAAGGCAAGAGCCATTGAAAATCAATGTTATGTTTGCGCCGTCAATCGTGTAGGTACAGATCCCAATTGTCACTATTCGGGCGGCACACAGTTAATTGATCCTTACGGAAAGGTGGTTGCTGAATGCCCCATGGGAGAAGCAACCGAGATTTCGGGAACATTGGATAAGGAAATGCTTGAGGCATTCCGTCAGAAGTTCCCCGTATTGCATGATGCAGACACATTTTGAAAGGAGAAATGAGAAAGGAGAAATGAGAAAGGCCATGCGGGACGTTATCAGAGAGGAGTGAGGAGTTAGTAGTGAGGAGACCATGCGGAACATCACTCGTTTATCTCGCTGACCTTAATTTGTCCCCCGAAGTTAGGGGGACGAGCAACAAAGTTGCGGAGGGGGTCTGTTTAACTCGTACCTCGTTTACTCGTTTACTCGTTTACTAAAAAAATAAAAACTAACAGATATGAAAAGATTACTCCTCGGAGATGAAGCCATTGCTCTTGGTGCTGTCCATGCCGGCATTGGTGGCGTTTATGCCTATCCTGGAACGCCCTCCACTGAAATAACTGAATTTATTCAAGCAGATGCACTTGCTACAGAACGTGGTGTGCACAGTCGTTGGTGTACGAACGAAAAGACTGCCATGGAGGCCGCTCTGGGTATGTCGTACGCAGGTAAGCGTGCGTTGGTATGCATGAAGCATGTGGGCATGAATGTTGCCGCTGATGCTTTTGTCAACTCAGCGATTACGGGCGTTCATGGCGGTATCGTAGTTGTTGCCGCTGATGACCCTTCAATGCACTCTAGTCAGAATGAACAAGACAGTCGTTTCTATGCTTCTTTTGCTCTTGTTCCCACCTTCGAGCCCTCTAATCAGCAAGAAGCATACGACATGATGGAAAGCGCATTCACACTTTCTGAGACACTCAAGGAACCTGTGGTTTTGCGCGTTGTCACACGCCTTGCACATAGTCGTGCTGCGGTAGAAGTGCGCGAAGCTCGTGAGTTGCAAAATCTCGGCATTTGTGAAGAGCGTTGGGTATTGCTCCCTGGCATTGCGCGTCAGCGTTATGCGGCACTTATAGCAAAGCAAGACGACATGTTAAAGGCATCTGCCGACTCCATATATAATAAGGTGGAGAAAGGTGGAGGCAAACTCGGAATTATTGCCTGTGGTATTGCTTACAACTATGTGAAAGAGGCGATGGGCAATACAGCAAACGTACTTAAGGTGAGTCAATACCCCATTCCAGAAGATGCTGTTCGTGCATTGGCGCAAGAAAATGATGCGGTACTCGTTGTTGAAGACGGACAACCCGTTGTTGAGCAGCAAGTAAAGGCGTTGCTTGGCGGTAACTATGACGTGAAGGGTCGTTTAACAGGTGCACTTCCCCGCACTGGAGAATTGACACCCGATAACGTAGCAAAGGCGCTCGGAAAGACTGCTAAGCAAACACTTCCTGCTTCAGAAATCGTAGCACCCCGTCCTCCGCAGTTGTGTCAGGGATGTGGACACAGAGATGTATATGCTGCGCTGAATCAAGTGTTAGCAACTTATCCTGATTATCGTGTATTTGGCGACATTGGTTGTTATACACTTGGTGCGCTTCCGCCCTTCCGTGCGCTTGCAAGTTGCGTAGATATGGGTGCTTCTATCACAATGGCAAAAGGTGCTGCCGATGCAGGTTTCTTCCCAGCCGTGGCCATCATTGGTGACTCCACATTTACACACAGCGGTATGACAGGATTGCTGGATGCCGTAAATGATAATAGCAACATCACTGTAGTCATTTCAGACAACCTTACAACAGGTATGACTGGCGGACAAGATTCAGCTGGTACCAATAAGTTTGAAGCGATTTGCATTGCACTTGGTGTTGCACCTGAACACGTACGTGTGGTGGTTCCCCTTCCCAAGAATATGGAAGAAATCACACGCATCTTGAAGGAAGAAATTGATTATCCCGGAGTTTCGGTAATCATTCCTCGACGTGAATGTATTCAAACAGCTGCTCGTAAGGCGCGCGCGGCTCGCTCAAACAAGTAAAATTATGAAGAAAGATATCATCCTTTGCGGTGTGGGAGGACAAGGAATCCTCTCCATCGCAACCATCATAGGCGAAGCGGCAACAAAGGCAGGTTTGAACCTCAAACAAGCAGAAGTGCACGGCATGAGTCAGCGTGGCGGTGATGTACAGAGTCACTTGCGCCTTTCTGACACCGAGATTTATAGCGACCTTATTGCAGAAGGAAGTGCAGACATGATTATCAGTATGGAACCCATGGAAAGTCTGCGTTATCTTCCTTACCTTGCTACCGAAGGTAAAATCGTGACAAGCAATAAACCCTTTGTAAATATTCCCAACTATCCCGAAATGGCAGATGTAACAGCTGCGCTTGAATGCCTGCCTTCGGTAGCGATGGATATTGAAGAAGTGGCAAAGACTGCTGGTAATGCACGCGGTGCTAACATGGTGCTCCTGGGCATGGCGGCACGCTATCTTCAGATTCTTACCCCCGATCAACTTTGCGATGCTATTCGTACCATTTTTGCGCGCAAGGGTGAAGCGGTTGTTGAAGCAAATATTAAGGCATTCCAAGCTGGTTATGGTGAATAAATACAGATGTTATGAGTAAAAACTTTCCCCCTGACACATGTCTCTACCTCCACGAAGAGATGGAGACGATGACGCGCGAAGAGATTGAAGCGCTTCAGTTGAAACGCTTACAAGCAACTGTGCGCCACTGTATGAATTCACCTTTCTACAAAAAACGTTTTGAAGAAATCGGACTCCAACCCGAAGATATTAAAACTCTTGACGACATTCGCAAAATTCCTTTCACCACAAAGGCAGATTTGCGCGACACCTATCCCTTCGGCATGGCGAGTGTGCCCCTTCGCGAATGCACACGTTTGCACTCTTCAAGTGGAACGACTGGTACACCTACCGTTATTCTTCACACTCAAAAAGACTTGGAAGAATGGGCCAATCAAGTGGCACGTAACCTGTGGATGGTGGGTCTTCGCCCTGACGATGTTTTCCAAAATTCAAGTGGTTACGGTATGTTTACTGGTGGTCTCGGTTTTCAATACGGAGCTGAACGCATGGGCATGTTAACCATTCCCGCAGCAGCAGGTAATTCCTTGCGTCAGATTAAGTTCATGACAGACTTTGGCACAACTGCCCTTCATGCGGTACCTTCTTATGTGACACGTCTTTATGAGGTGATGCAGAGTGCAGGTGTTGACCCTCGCAAGGATACCAAACTTAAAGTTCTTGCTATCGGTGCAGAACCCCATTCAGAAGAACAGCGTCGCCGCATTGAGGATATGATGGGCGTAAAGGCCTACAACTCGTTTGGTATGAGTGAGATGTGTGGTCCTGGTGTAGGATTTGAATGTACGGAGCAAAATGGACTTCATTTCTGGGAAGACTATTACATTGTAGAAATCGTTGACCCCGAAACCTTGGAACCCGTTGCTGATGGAGAAATTGGCGAACTCGTATTGACATCACTCTGTCGTGAAGCAATGCCACTGCTACGCTATCGCACTCGTGACTTGACGCGTGTACTCGGTCGCACATGTCCTTGCGGACGTAACCATGTGCGCATTGACCGCATGCGCGGTAGAAGTGATGACATGATGGTGCTTCGCGGTGTGAATATATTCCCCATTCAGATTGAAAAGATTTTGATGACCTTCCCCGAATTGGCAAGCAATTATCTCATAACGCTTACTACGGATGCCGATAATGACAACATGACTGTTGAGGTGGAATTGGAAGAACTCTTTACCGATGACTTCCGCCGTTTGCAGGAACTTACCAACCGCATACAGCGCGCCTTGAAGGACGAAATCTTGCTCACACCCCACGTCAAGTTGTTACCCAAGGGCACACTCCCTGTTTCGGAAGGAAAGGCCGTACGTGTGGTTGACAAACGTAAGGTGTATCAATAATTATTAGAGTACAGATAACAGAGTACAGAGTACAACTCTTTTCAGAGTACAAAGTACAACTGAAATTTCCAAAAAAACAATAGGTTCACACTCCGCATGGAGTTGTACTCTGTTATCTGTACTCTGTACTCTAATCTAAAAGTTATGACAATCAAACAACTTTCTATATTTATTGAGAACAAGAGCGGCACGCTTATCCGTGTACTCGATTTGCTCAGTCGTGCAAATATCCAAATCATCGCTTCAACTATTGCCGACACGCAAGACTATGGTATTTATCGTGTGCTCTGTTCTGCACCTGGTGAAGCATACCTCATTCTGAAGGACAATGGCATCAATGTGCAACTTGCCGACGTTATGGCAATCACCATTGACGACGAACCCGGACGTGCAGCTTCTGCTGTAAAAGCGCTTTCAGATGCAGGCGTAAACATCCTTTATATGTACTCTTTCCTTTGGAAGGGAAAGGGTGTTCTGACCATGCGTACAGATGAAGTTTCACTTGCAGAAGAGGTGATTCAGCGTAACAACATTCAACTTTTGAACGAAAACGAATTTCTCCTCTAAATCATGATATATAATCCCGAAATGGAATGCATGTCGCGAGAAGACATGCGCCGCTTACAAACGGAACGCCTCATCGAAACGGTGAAGCGTTGCTACGAAAACGTACCTTTCTACAAAAAGAAGATGGACCAGAAAGGCATTCGCCCCGAGGACATCAAATCTATCGACGATATTACAAAACTTCCCTTTACCACGAAGCACGACCTCCGCGATGAATATCCCTTTGGACTTCAGGCAGTGCCTATGGAGCAGGTAGTTCGCGTACATGCCTCTTCGGGTACTACAGGGAAACCCGTTGTGGCAACTTATACACAAAACGACCTTGACAATTGGGCTGAGGGTGTTGCGCGTGTTTTGGCAGTGGGCGATATTGGTCCTGGCGATGTTGTTCAGGTGTCTTACGGTTACGGACTTTTCACGGGCGGACTTGGTGCACATCAAGGAGCCAACAAGTTAGGCGCCATCCAGTTGCCTACTTCTGCAGGTAATTCAGAAAAGCAGGTGATGCTCATGAAGGACTTCGGCACGACAGCCCTTTGTTGTACGCCCTCTTATGCCCTTCACCTAACAGAAGTAATGAAGAAGTGCGACATCAAGAAGGAAGACCTGAAGTTGCGCGTAGGTTTCTTCGGCGCTGAACCCTGGACTTGGGGTATCCGTCGTGAATTGGAAGACAAACTCGGCATTAAGGCCATCGACATCTACGGACTCACGGAAATGTCAGGTCCCGGCGTGGGTGGCGAATGTCAATACCAGGATGGTACACACGTTTGGGAAGATATGTTCTATCCCGAAATCGTAAATCCCGACACACTCGAACCCGTAGCACCTGGAGAACGCGGTGAACTCGTGTTTACATCGCTCTGCAAGGAAGCAATGCCCATCATCCGCTATCGTACACGCGACCTTACGCACCTTATCTACGAAAAGTGTCGTTGCGGACGCACTGCTGTACGTATGGGTAAGATTCTCGGACGTAGCGACGACATGCTCATCATCCGTGGTGTGAATGTCTTCCCCAGTCAGATTGAAGCAATCCTTACAGAATTCCCTGCTTTCACACCGCAGTATTTCATTACAGTGGACCGCAAGCATAACGAAGACACCTTCGACCTTGACGTAGAACTCCGCGAAGACCTCTTCTCACCCAACCCCGCCAAGCAGATGCCTTTCATCAAGTATCTCTACGACCGCCTCGTATCTGTTACAGGTATTAAACCCAATATCCACATCCAACCTCCCGGAACCATCCAGCGCTCCATGGGTAAGGCTAAACACGTACTCGACAAGCGCGACTTCTCGGATTGGGAGAAGGGAAAGTAGGACTAGAGTACAGAGTACAGAGTACAGAGAACAGAGTACAAATGCAATCCTAATATTCTGGAGGTGTACATTCCGCACGGAGTTGTACTCTGTACTCTGATATCTGTACTCTAAAATGACAATGACATGAAACTATTCTCAGACGAACTTGTTGCAGAGGCAGCACATGTGAATCATGTGGCAGACCTCTCTCATGCTACCATTGGCGAAACGCTTTTGGTGGCACAATATTTAGAGCAGAAGACGGGACAACCCTTTATCCGTATGGACCAGGGAAGTCCGGGACTTCCAGTAAATGCTTACGGAACGGAAGCCGAAAAGGCGGCGCTCGACCGCGGTGCTAACAATCAGTATCCCGCAGCGGCTGGTGTTCCTGAGTTAAAGCACGAAGCGAGTCGCTTTGTCAAGGCATTTATGGACATTGATGTTTCGGCGCGCGCTTGTATCCCCACGGTGGGAAGCGTTGCTGGAAGTTTTGGAGCCTTCATTGCTTGCTGTCAGCGCGATGAAAAGAAAAACAAAGTGCTCTTCATCGACCCTGGTTTCCCCATCCAGAAGTCGCAACTCCGCATTCTGGGCATCGAGTGGAAAAACTTCGACATCTATCCTTACCGTGGCGAAGCACTTCGACAAAAGTTGGAGGAAGAAGTGAAAGACGGCGACATCGCTGCCATCATCTATTCCAATCCCAACAATCCCGCGTGGATTTCCCTTGAAGAAGATGAACTCCAAACCATTGGCGACATCGCTACGAAGCACGACATCATTATCCTTGAGGACTTGGCTTATTTCGCCATGGACAGTCGCCGCGATTTGTCGAAACCTTTCCAGGCGCCTTTCGTTCGCACCGTTGCACGCTATACGGATAACTACATCCTCATGCTCTCGGCTTCGAAAATCTTCTCGTATGCTGGAGGTCGCATCGCCTTGGTTTGCATCAGCGACAAACTCTTCGACCGTCAGTTCCCCGCACTCGCACGTCGCTATAACGACAGCGGCGTATTCGGTGCCACCTTCACCGCAAGCATTCAATACATGATTACTTCGGGTTGCACCGCCAGCACGCAATATGCTTATGCCGAAATGCTCCGCCTCTCCACTGAGGGCGTGATTAACTTTGTGGACGACACAAAAGCTTATGCCGAACGTGCCCGCAAGATGAAGAAAATCTTTACTGACAACGGTTTCACCATCACCTACCCCACGGACGTGACGGAAGACATTGCCGACGGTTTCTTCTTCTCGCTCTCTTACCCCGGACTTTCGGGAGGCGAACTCGCTAAGGAACTCATCGCTTATGGTGTGTCAAGTATCAACCTCGACACGACAGGTTCGCTCCAACCCGGTGTTCGTGCCTGCACCAGTCGTATGCGCGACGAACTCTATCCCGTACTTGAAGCGCGCATGCAGGCGTTTCGCGAGGATCACCCAGTATAGCGTATAGAGTATAGAGTACAGAGTACAGAGAACAACTGGTTTGCAAAATGCAAACTATCCTGTTTACTCGTACCTTGGTTGCTCGTTTACTAAAGAAACTAAACACTAATTAATCACTAAATTAACAAACTATTCGTATGAAGAAATTTTTACTCATTCCCCTCTTGCTGTGTGGAATGCTTGCTGCAAACGCACAGCCACTCAGCAAACTTCAAAAGTTCAGTGCTAAAGCCGTAACTGAAGATGTTCAGAAGGCACAAACCACGTTAAAGAACATTCAGAAGGCACAGTTACAAATGCCTAAGAAGATGTCTCGCGCAAGTCTTGAAGAATATGCCGTAAATCCTAAAGAATTGACCAACAACGATCAGTTTGGACAAGTATATTATGGCGGATTAGAAATTGCCAACACGATGAGTCTTGCAACATACTATACCGCAGACATGACAGAACGCTTCTCAGGCAACAAAATTACTTCTATCTTCTCTGCCGTCGGTTCGGGAACAGAAAGCGCTACATTCTGGATTAGAAAAGAACTTGACGGCGAAAACCTCTGGGAAACGACAGTAACAGAGTTAACTCCTAATACCATTTTTGCGGTAGATTGCGACTATACCCTTGACAACGATCCCATCTTTTTGGGTTACACAGCAAAGGGTAATTTTGCCCAAGGTTACATTTTCTTCACGGAAAATAGTTCTGCCCTCTCTATGATTGTAGCCGATGGTAGAGAAGCATGGAGCGATTTCTCTATGTATGGTAGCGCATTCTTTGTGTGCGAAACGGAAGGCGATGCTGGTTTGAAGCAGCACGACCTTGCAATCTCAGACCTTGCCATCTCTGAACGTGCAATGGCTGGGGCAGAACACAACATCATGGGCAAACTCGTAAACATGGGTTCTTACCCCGTTGTTTCTTTCAAGACTAGGGTGGTTATCAACGGCAAGGAATTCATCAACGAACATAAAACGGACACAATGCTCAACAAGAGCATCGTTGACTTTACGATTCCTATTACAACCCCCGCGCAAGATGGTAGTTACTACAGCTATATCCAGGTGACTGAAGTTAACGGCAATGCCGATGGTTATCCTGCCGACAATGAAGCAACATCACAACTCCTCGTTTTGTCTGAAAGTTATCCCCGCAAGGTGGTGATGGAAGAATTCACTGGCACATGGTGTGGCTGGTGTCCTCGCGGTATGGCGGCTATTGAAAAATTGCAAAAAGATTACCCCAACGACTTCATTGCCATTGCCGTGCATGCTGGCGACAACTTCGAACCTGAAACCTACGCTCCCATCTTGGGTGCGGTTTCTGGTTATCCCTCAGCGTATGTCAATCGCGTTGTTGAAGCCGACCCCTATCACGGTTTGAGCGAAGACAATTACGGCATCAAGGAGTTGGTGGACGAACTCAAGAACGTGCCCACTGAAGCACAAATGGGCATTAGCAGCAAACTCTCGGCTGACAACACGGAAATTCAGGTGACGTCATACACAAAATTCAGTCTCTCAATGAACGATGCGTCGGCTTATACTGTGGCCTACGTATTGCTTGAAGATAAACTTTCTGGCGTGCAGGAAAACTATTACTCAAAGTCCATGTCTAGCCAAACGGGATTCACCGAAGACAATCTTCCCGAAGAATTGCTTACTTATTACGACAAGAGCAACAAATTCCTCGCTTCATACAACGACGTGGCACGCGGCATTTACGACCCATGGGGCATTGAAGGCAGTTTGAGTGGCGCCGTTAATAAGTGGGAAGCCAAAAAACACACGTACACCATTCCCGTGCCTGCTGCAATCAAGAAGTTTGACAATCTCCACATTGTAGCGTTGCTCTTAGACGCTAACACAGGCGAAATCATCAATGCTGAAAAGGCAAAAGTAGGTGAAGAAAAACTCACAGCAATCGGCACTATCACTAAGAACGAATTGAACGCCGACATCGCTGCAACCGAAGGCGCAGTAATCGTTACAGCAACCAACGCAACAGCAAAGGTTTACACCATCGACGGTAAGTTGCTCGCAGCGCAAAGCGTGAACGGCACTGCAACAATCCCCACAAACGGATGGGGCGGAGTTGTCATCGTGCGCGTTGAAAACGGAAACGATGTCGTGGTGAAGAAGATTGTTCTTTAATCCGCTAACACTTGTGATATCATCATAAGCAGGAGGAAAACGCACGTGCGTTTTCCTCCTGCTTTTTCATTGCCAATACTATCGA
>CALCHM010000155.1 GCA_937901345.1 uncultured Prevotella sp.
TCCTCAATTTCGGATTTGGTCATGTACTTCAGTACACTCCCTTCATCCTCAATTTTCAGCGCCTTGCATTTTACTCACTCTGACACACCCTCTTTTCTTTGCTTGTCAGCGCTATTACGCTTGGTGCACCACCATTTGTGGGTAGGGGATGCTGATGTTTTCCTTGGTGAACGTGGTGTAAACCGCCTTCTTCAGGTCGTAGTGTACGTCCCAGTAATCGGCATTGTTCGCCCAAACGCGTACGGTGATGTTCACGCTGCTGTCTGCCATTTCGCCAAGGCGTATAAAGGGTTCGGGAGTTGTAAGGATACGCTTATCGGCAGCAATGATGTCTTTCAAAACCTGCTCTACGCGCTCGTAGTTTTCGCCATACTCCATGCTGAAGGTGAGGTCCACGCGGCGCGTGTCTTGTTGACTGTAATTGGTGATGACGGAGTTGCTCATGCTGCCGTTAGGGGCATAAACAATCTTGTTGTCGGGTGTTTTGAGGATGGTGTGAAAAATCTGGATTTCCTGCACCGTACCCGAAGCGCCAGAGTCAGAGTCGATGTAGTCGCCCACCTTATAGGGGCGGAACAGCAGGATGATGAGTCCGCCCGCCACGTTTTGGAGATTGCCCGAAAGCGCTACGCCTATGGCCACACCTGCAGATGCTAGCAAGGCTGCAAAACCTGTGATTTCGATGCCCAGTTTGCTGATGACTGCCACGCCCAGCATGACGAGCAGCAGGATGTTTACCGTGCTCTTTAAAAACGTTTGTACGCTGGGTTCCACCTTCTGACGGGTCATTAAAGCAGCGAAGAGGCGATTCAACCAATTGACGATGAGTTTACCGATGATGAGAATAAACATGGCACCGACCAGGCGTCCGCCCAGACTGATGCTCCCGCTGATGATAGAATCCCAAACGTTCTGAAGATCTTGAGAAAAGTTTGTGAATAGCAACATAGAATGAAAGAAGTGTGGAAGAAAAGAAATGAGAAAGGAGATACCTGTTGGCGCTAGAGTCGCGCCTAGGCAGTTCTCCTTTCTCTGTTTTGATTTTAATAAACGAGTGTTCCGATGGGTTCGCCTTCAAGCACCTTTGCGAGGTTGCCATACACGTCCATGTTGAACACGTAAATGGGGAGTTTGTTTTCCTTACACATGGCTGTAGCCGTGATGTCCATCACCTTGAGTCCGCGTTGGAGCACTTCGTCGTAAGTAATTTCGTCAAACTTCGTTGCTGTGGGGTCCTTTTCGGGGTCGGCCGTGTAAACACCATCCACGCGTGTGCCCTTCATCATGACTTCCGCTTCAATTTCAATGCCGCGGAGGGCGCTGCCAGTGTCTGTTGTGAAATACGGATTGCCCGTGCCGCCGCTCATGATGGCAACTTCGCCATTCTCCATAGCTTCGATAGCCTTCCACTTAGAATAAAATTCACCGATGGGTTCCATACGAATGGCCGTTAGCACACGACTCTTCACACCAATAGCGCCAAGGGCAGAACTCAGTGCGAGCGAGTTGATCACTGTGGCACACATGCCCATTTGGTCGCCCTTGACGCGGTCAAAACCCTTGCCCGCACCGCTGAGGCCGCGGAAGATGTTGCCACCACCGATAACAATACCGATTTGTACGTCAGCCGCAAGAGCCGCTTTAATCTGTTCGGCATACTGATTGAGGCGTGTTACGTCAATGCCGTAACCTTGTTCGCCCATAAGACTTTCGCCTGAAAGTTTGAGG
This sequence comes from uncultured Prevotella sp., assembly GCA_937901345.1. Classification (GTDB taxonomy): domain Bacteria; phylum Bacteroidota; class Bacteroidia; order Bacteroidales; family Bacteroidaceae; genus Alloprevotella. The sequence goes on from CALCHM010000155.1 coordinate 1,729, forward strand.
AGGATACGCTTAAATTTAGCCATAATTTAATGTGATAAGTATTTTAATTGTGTGAGTTTTTGCTGAACACGTTACGGTGCGTAATGCCGTTACGGTGCGTCATTATAGGAATTCAGGTAATTGGAATAACTTGGTGCCGTTGCTGCCCTTAATGAGGATAAGTCTGTCGGAAATGGGGTTCCACGTCAGTTCTTCTTTTACGGACTCTACGTTGTCAAAACAGCGGAACTGCTTTTCTGGGGCTACTGCTGCAAACTCTTTTCCTACCAACCAAACGTTGGTGAACCCTAACTGCTGCAATTGCGCAATGATTGCGGCATGCTCTTCGGCAGCGGCACTGCCGAGTTCGCGCATTTCGCCAAGGATAAGCAATTTGTTGGGGTGGGGGATGAGGTGGAAGTTTTCAAGCGCCGCCTTCATGCTTGTGGGGTTGGCGTTGTAGGCATCCACGATGAGGGTGTTGTGTGGGGTTTGCTGTAATTCCGAACGTTTGTTTTTGGGTGTGTATGCCTCAAGAGCGTCGCAGATGTCTGCCTCGCTTACTCCGTAGCGCAAACCTACGGCAGCGGCGGCAAGCATGTTGTCAAGGTTGTAGGCACCCACGAGTTGGGTTTGCACTTCGCGCCAATTACCGCCCGCTAAGCGCAGACGCAGGCGCAACTGTGGCGAGCAACTGATGACTTCGCCCTCAACGTCATAACCCTCTCCGGGTTTGCCATAGGTGATGGCGCGCAGTCCTTTGGCATGGGGCGCCAGTAGCGTGTTGTCACCGTTTAGGAAAATAAAACCATCGGGTTGGGTGGCAAGATATTGGTACAATTCACATTTGGTTTGCACTACGCCTTCCAATGAACCGAATCCCTCAAGGTGCGCCTTCCCTACGTTCGTAATCAGTCCGCTGTTGGCAGCCACAATTTTGCTCAGGTCGGCAATTTCGCCCGGATGGTTTGCACCGGTTTCGATAACGGCAATTTCATGGTCCTCTGTGAGGCGTAGCAGCGTTTTGGGCACACCGATGTGGTTGTTGAAGTTGCCTTCGGTGAAGAGCACTTTGTAGCGCTTCGCCAGCACCGCAGCCGTGAGTTCCTTAGTCGTCGTTTTTCCGTTTGTACCCGTGATTTGCACTACGGGAAGTGCCAACTGCTTGCGGTGGTGATGGGCCAATTCTTGCAACATCAGCAACACGTTGCTCACATACACCATGCGACCGTCGCTCCCCGCAATTTGTGGGTTGTCAACTACGGCATGCGCACATCCCTTTTCCAGGGCCTCGTGAGCAAAAAGGTTGCCGTCAAAATTATCGCCCTTCAGGGCAAAGAAGATAGAACCCTCGGGGCAATTGCGCGTATCGGTGGTGATGACGGGGTGAGAAAGGTATAATTCGTAGAGTTCGTTGAGTGACATGAGAAAATGGGATTGAGAATGTTGTTGCTGACCATCGGGTTTCAACGCCATTCGGATAACGTCAGGAAGCAAGATGGAAGCGAGGTAGAACGCATGCTGCTGCTTACTGGTTCTCCGCTCCATTTTGCTTACAAAATTAGATAAAAAACAATTACGCAACTGCGCATTGCCGAATTTCTGTGTATATTTGTGCGATTTATTACCGTCACAGCTACAGAATGAAACGCAACGCACCTACCTATTCCTTGAATTGCCGTGGCACACTCCTCTCCTTGGAGGTGCCCCGAATTATGGGTATTTTAAACGCCACTCCCGACTCCTTTTTTGCTGGAAGTCGAAAGCAAACGGAGGCGGAAATCGCTGCGCGTGTGCAGCAGATTCGGGAAGAGGGGGCAGACATTATCGATGTGGGTGCTTACTCCACTCGTCCCGGTGCTGCCGACGTTTCTCCCGCGGAGGAGTGGCAACGCCTTGCCGCAGCGCTTGACATCGTGCGCCGTGAGCATCCCGCAGCGTTGGTTTCGGTAGACACCTTCCGTGCTGAAATTGCCCAGCGCTGTGTGGAGACTTACGGGGTGAGCATGATTAACGACATCTCGGGTGGCGATGCTGATGCGCAAATGTTTGACACGGTTGCCGCCCTTCGCGTTCCCTACGTGTTGATGCATTGTAAAGGCACCCCGCAAACCATGCAGCAATCGCCCGAATATGCCAATGTCACGGCAGAGGTGATTACCGATCTTTCGCGTAAAGTGCGTAGTCTGCGTGAGCGCAGCGTTGCTGATATCGTTATCGACCCTGGTTTTGGTTTTGGAAAAACGGTGGCACACAATTACGCCCTTCTCCGCCATCTTGACGACTTCCGCATCTTTAACCTCCCCCTGCTCGTTGGCGTTTCTCGCAAGTCTATGATTACTCGTCCGCTCGGAATTACTGCCGATGCCGCCATGAATGGCACTACAGTTCTCAATACAATCTCGCTCATGAAGGGTGCTTCGATTCTGCGCGTTCATGACGTTAAGGAGGCGGTTGAAGTTGCCCGTCTGCATACCCTGATGTTGGGATAATTCGTATTAAAATTCCGCTGGATGCCTCATTCAGCAGTTACCTCATTTTTGCTTACGCTTTATGATAGAATTTGGAATTAAAGATTTAATAGACATTCTGCTCGTTGCCTTGTTGTTGAGTTACCTTTACAGGGAAATGAAGCAATCGAGTGCCGCAAATGTATTCTCGGGCATTCTCGTGTTTGTCTTCGTGTGGCTTTTGGTTTCTCAAGTGTTCAACATGCGCTTGTTGGGCAGCATCATGGACCAAATGGTGAGCATCGGTTCGCTCGGTTTGATTGTGTTGTTCCAAAAAGAAATTCGCCATTTCTTCTCTACGATTGGTGCGCGCAACCGTCGCAGCGATGTGTTTCGGCGCATCTTTGGCAGTCGCAAGTCCGAAAACCTTGACCTGAACCGCAAACTCATCCTCCCCATCGTTATGGCATGCATCAACATGGCGAAGCAAAAGGTCGGAGCGCTCATCATCATTCAGCGCTCGGATTCGTTGAAGGAGGAAATTGACTCGGGCGACTTGATAAATGCCTACATCAGTCAACGCCTGATTGAAAACATATTCTTCAAGAACAGTCCGCTCCACGATGGTGCGATGATCATCTCCAACCGCCGCATCACGGCAGCAGGGTGCATACTTCCCGTGAGTCACGACCCCAACATTCCCAAGGCTTTGGGACTGCGTCACAGAGCGGCCAAGGGCATGTCGGAAAAGAGCGACTGCCTGGCTATCGTCATATCTGAAGAGACGGGAAACATCTCCGTTGTCTCCGACGGAAAGTTCCGCCTGCGTCTTGACGGTCAGAAGTTGGAAAACATCTTGATGGAAGAATGGGAGGGAGCGCCCGCGCAAAAACAGGCGGAAAAGGAGTGAAGAAGGGGTTGGGAAATCTGAAAATGCCCGTTTTGGCGATTTCAGACCGCTCTGAAAGCGAGAATTTGGACGATTTTGAGGTTCCAGACCACTCTGAAAGCGAGAATTTGGACGATTTTGAGGTTCCAGACCACTCTGAAAGTGGGAAATTGAGCAATTTGAAGGCTTCAGACCCCTCGGAAACGAGAATTTGGACGATTTTGCGGCTTCAGACCCCTCGGAAGACGAGAATTTAGACGATTT
>CALCHM010000156.1 GCA_937901345.1 uncultured Prevotella sp.
CGTGCAAGTAACTGCGGCATCTGCTCCAAAGCATCGGCATAACCCTGCTGGACAATCTCAGCCCCCGCCTTAAAATCAAAGACACTGAAATTAACATTGCGCGATATGGTCATACCACACTCCTCGGGCAAAACATAATCGGTAGGAGAGGTAACCAACGCCATCATCTGAGCCTCAACCGACGAGTTTGGTCTGGCTGTCTGCTTACTCTCAAGGCACACTGAGCCAATGATAAAGTCGGGCTCATAGAGCTTCTGCATAGGTTGCCAAGGGAAGTTATCGTAGCATCCGCCATCGACCAACACCCTGCCTTGCTTATCGGTCACAGGTCGATATGCCATAGGATAAGCCATCGAAGCTCGCACGGCAAAACTTAGGTCGCCATCACACATAAGCACAGGTTGGCGGGCATTCATATCGGTTGCCACACACATAAATGGCACCATCAAACGGTCGAAATCTGCACCACATGCCACATTGGCGGATGCAAATATCTCCACAAGAGCCATATCAATCTGCGAGGTGTCGATAAACGACGATGGCATAGCTACATTCAACGATGTTTTACGAGTTACCGTGTCGCGCTCGACATTCATATATAGGGATAATCGCGTCGCAGGCTTTTCTTGCTCCAAGAAGTAGTAGCGATACTTGTTATCAATCTTACCCATTGCCCACCTCTCGACATCACCCGAGAAGATAAGTTGCTCCATCTGCTCGGGAGTGTAACCTGCGGCGTAGAGCGCACCGACAATGGCTCCCATGGATGTACCTGCCACATAATCAATCGGGATATTGTTCTCCTCCAAAGCCTTGATGACGCCTATATGGTAGAAACCTTTGGCACCACCACCAGCCAGCACCAAGCCTATCTTACCTTCGATAGGAGTCCACTCAACACCACCCACAGAATCAGGATGGAACATAAAAGTCCCCTTTTCGACAACATTTTGCTTACCCACCGCAGTGGCGAAAGCACTTTGTGCCGAAAAAAGCACCGATAAATAGAGTGCAAATAGTATCAAAAAACGGGCAGTTTTCATATTTTTTCTTAACTTTGCACGTTACATATACCTCACGAAGGCAAAATTACTGAAAATAATACAAAAAAACAATACAGCAATGATTGAGAAAATTAACTCTTTGCTCCAGCAAGTGGAGTCATTTGCCCCAACTACGGCAGCCGAGGTGGAGGAGTTCCGCATTAAGATACTCGGTAAGAAAGGTGAGTTGAACGCCTTGATGGAGGAGTTCAAGCAGGTTCCTGCAGAGCAGAAGCGTGAGATAGGTCAGAAGATTAATGCTCTGAAGCAGGCTGCTCAGGAGCGTATCAACACCTTGAAGTCTTCACTTGGTAGCGGTGCGGGTGTAAAGGTTGCAGCCGTAGATGATATGACACGTCCAGGCTCGGCAGCTGCCGACGGCACACGTCACCCAATCTCTATCGTAAAGAACCAGATTGTGGATATCTTCTCACGCTTGGGTTACACCGTAGCCGAGGGTCCTGAGATTGAGGATGACTGGCACGTATTTTCAGCAATGAACTTTGCCGATGATCACCCCGCACGCGACATGCAAGACACGTTCTTCATCGAAGCGCGCCCCGACATCATCCTTCGTACGCACACCAGTTCCGTACAGAGTCGTGTGATGGAGCAATCAGAACCTCCTATTCGTGTGATTTGTCCCGGACGTGTGTATCGCAATGAAGCCATTTCCGCACGCGCACATTGCTTCTTCCATCAGGTTGAAGGTCTTTATATCGACGAAGATGTTTCGTTTACCGACCTCAAGCAAGTGCTTCTCACCTTTGCGCGCGAAATGTTTGGTGCTGACACTAAGATTCGCCTTCGTCCTTCTTACTTCCCCTTCACCGAACCTTCGGCAGAAATGGATATCTCATGTAACATTTGTGGCGGTAAGGGATGTGGATTCTGTAAACACACGGGTTGGGTAGAAATCCTTGGTTGTGGTATGGTTGACCCCAATGTGCTTGAAGCAAATGGCATTGATAGCAAGAAGTATAAGGGTTATGCCTTTGGTATGGGTGTTGAGCGCATCACGAATTTGAAATATCAAGTGAAAGACCTCCGTCTCTTCTCTGAAAACGATACGCGCTTCCTTGAAAACTTTATGTCGGCAAATTAATTGGGATTGGCAAATTTTAAATGTTATACATACAAAAAATAGAGAATGCATTTCCGTGGGGAGTGCATTCTCTTTTTATTTGTCTTGGGTTGAGTTAGAAATTTTCTAGATGTTCTAGATTGCTCTAGATGCTAAAATCTTACTTCTTCAAGAAGTCGGCTATCTTTACCTCCGTTTCTTTGCGTGCGGGCACTAAGGGGAGTCGGAGGTTGTTTTTGATGGTTCCTTGAAGGGCGAGTGCACACTTTACGCCTGAGGGGTTGCCATCCACGAAGAGGAGTTTGTAATAATCATTAAAACCGTGGTGGATGGTTTGTGCTTTTTGTAAATCTCCTGCTTGGATGGCGTGAATCATTTCGGCAAATTCGCCAGGGTGGGAGTTGCCAATCACGGTGATGGCACCCGTTGCTCCCGCGCTCATGAGTTCGAATGCGATGCCGTCATCGCCACTCAATACTTCAAATCCTTCGGGTGCGCCTACGATGATTTCTTCGATTTGAGCAATGTTGCCCGATGCCTCCTTTGTGGCAATTACGTTGGGACAATCACGTGCTATGCGCAGGGTTGTTTCGGTGGTGATATTCACTCCCGTTCTTCCAGGCACATTATACACTACGATGGGGAGGTTGGTGGCGGATGCTACGGCCTTGTAGTGCTGGTAGAGTCCTTCTTGAGAGGGTTTGTTGTAATAGGGTGCCACGATGAGCAATCCGTCAATGCCTTCGGGGATGTCCTTGAGTCCTTCAATGACCTTGCGAGTGTCGTTTCCGCCAGCACCGAGAAGGAGGGGAACTCTGTCCGCTACACGTTCAATAAAGAAGTGGGTGATGGCACGACGCTCTTCCATGTTGAGCGTGGGTGTTTCGGCCGTAGTGCCAAGTACACAGAAGAAGTCTATGCCTCCTTCCAATTGGTTGTCTATAAGTCGAGCGAGGGCTTCGAAGTCTATGCTCCCGTCTTCCATGAAGGGGGTGACAACGGCAACGCCGAGGCCTCTGAAGATATTTTGTCTCATTATGTAGTTAGACTTGTGTTTGAATTTTCAGTCTGCAAATTTAACGATTTTCTATAAACTTGATAATCTAAAGGCAAAAAGATTGCGTTTTTTTCTTACACATTGTTTTGTTTCGTGCATTATTGCTTTCAGTGTGTTTTCTCTTTGCGCTTTTATTGCACAATTATGAATCCTTCTTCATGTGAATCTTTTCCAGAAACGCTTCTTCATCCACGATTTCTACGCCGAGTTTTTGCGCTTTTTCGAGTTTTGAGGGTCCCATGTTTTCGCCGGCAAGGATGAAGGTGGTTTTCTTCGAGATGCTGGACACGTTCTTACCTCCGTTGGCTTCGATAATGGCCTTGTATTCCTCGCGTGAGTGGTGTGTGAAGGTGCCGCTAATGACGATGCTCATGCCTTCGAGTAGGGTGGAGGAGCGTTGCATTTCGGGGAGTTCCATCTGAAGTCCTGCCTCGCGTAGGCGCTCAAGAAGGTCAAGATTGTCTTGTTTTGAGAAGTATTCCTTGACGCTTTGTGCGATGATTTCGCCCACGCCTTCCGTCTCGAGTAGTTGCTCAATGGTGGCCGTTTGAAGGGCGTCTATGTTTTTGAATTGGCGTGCTAGGAGTTTTGCTACGACCTTTCCCACAAAGCGAATGCCGAGGGCGTAGAGCACGCGGTCGAACGTCACGTTTTTGCTCTCCGCAATGCCCTCCAAGAGGCGTCGTGCCGATTTCTCACGATTGCCTTCCATGGTGGTGAGTTGGTCAAGGGTGAGCGTGTAGAGGTCTGCCACATTGTGAAGGATGCCTCGCTCAAAGAGGGTGGCCACGGTTTCGGGTCCAAGACTATCAATGTTCATTGCCTCACGCGAGATGAAGTGCTCAATGCGCCCCTTGATTTGAGGCGGACATTGGGTGTCGTTGGGGCAATAATGCGCCGCTTCGCCCTCATAGCGCACGAGGGGGGTGCCACATTCGGGACACGTCGTGCGGAACGCGACTTTTGGTCCTGGCATAAACGAGCGCGCTTCGGTGTCAACGCCCACGATTTGGGGGATGATTTCACCCGCCTTTTCTACGTAAACATAGTCGCCCAAATGAAGGTCCAACTGATTGATAATGTCAGCATTATGGAGTGACGCACGCTTGACGATGGTGCCCGCAAGTTGCACGGGTTCCATATTTGCCACGGGAGTCACGGCACCCGTTCTTCCCACTTGGAAGGTCACCTCGTTGAGCAGGGTGCGACCGCGCTCGGCTTGAAACTTATAGGCGATGGCCCAACGTGGACTTTTGGCGGTAAAGCCAAGGCGCTCGCGCTGGTTGTAGTTGTTGACTTTCAGCACGATACCATCCGTTGCTACGGGTAATTCTCGGCGCATCGTGTCCCAATGGTCAATGAAGCGATAGATCTCTTCAAGGGTGTGCGCAAGGCATGTTGCTTCAGAGATTTTGAATCCCCACGAGCGTGCCTTCAGAAGGCTTTCATAATGCCCCTCGGCGGTTTCTTCGGGAGTGTAAAGTTCGTAGAGATAGGCATCTAACTTGCGTTGTGCCACGACGGCCGAATTCTTGCTTTTGAGCGTTCCTGACGCGGCATTGCGGGGGTTGGCAAAGAGCGTCTCTCCGCTCGCTTCGCGTTGCTGATTGAGGGTTTCGAAACTCTGCCACGGCATGAGGATTTCGCCACGAATTTCGAATTCCTTGGGGTAATCCATTCCCTCGGGAAGGAGGAGGGGGATGGAGCGTATGGTGCGCACATTGCGCGTCACGTCGTCGCCCACTACGCCATCTCCACGCGTCACGGCACGCACCAATCTGCCTTCCTCATAGTGAAGCGAAATGCTGAGGCCGTCAAACTTGAGTTCGCAACAAATGTCAAACGCCTCGCCCTCTAACCCTTGACGCACGCGCTCGTAAAACGCCGCCACTTCCTCGCGATTATACGTGTTGCCTAGCGAGAGCATGGGGCGCAAGTGGGTAAATTGCTCAAAGTCGCCCGAGAGGTCGGAACCCACGCGCTGGGTGGGCGAATTGGGGTCAAAGAGTAGGGGATTTTGCGCCTCAAGCAGGAGGAGTTCGTCCATCAACTGGTCAAATTCCTGGTCGGAAATCGTGGGCGCATTCTTGACGTAATAATTATAGTTGTGGTCGTGCAACAATTTGCGCAACTCAAGGATTCTCTGTTCTTGCACGGTTAGGGAGGGTTATTTTTCTTTTTCAAAAATAAATATTTCTGCCGCTTCAATTTCATCAGCATGAGCAAGCAAACGCTTCGCGATATCTCGCAATGAATCAACCACTAATGTGTATTCTTCTTCTGTGAATTGGTTACGATTTTCAAGTCCACAATTCTCTATTTTTTCGGACAACCATATTTTTGTATGCCCAAGATATTGCTTCGCAAATTCTTTTTCTGATACAATCCCTTCAAGTTCAATAAATGTATTCCAAGCGGCACCGCCCTTGGTTTCTATAATACACTTGCGATTTTCATTGGACTCCTCTGTTTGCCATTTTTCTCTTTTCCCTAAATACATAAAGCGATAGATTTTGTAATGATGATAAGTTTAACAAAAGGGCAAGGTTAGTCATGTGTCCTTTCATCACACAAAATTACGGAAATCCCAAAGATAATGCGTATTTTTGCATGTGAAAAATTTAAGAACTTCCCTATTTATAGAATAACTATGCGTATTGATATCATCACCGTTGTGCCCGAGATGTTGCACGACTTTATGAACCTCTCCATCCTTGGTCGCGCCCAGAAGAAGGGACTTGTGGAGATTCACGTTCACAACCTCCGCGACTACACGAAGGACAAGCACCGCCGTGTGGACGACTATCCCTTTGGCGGATTTGCGGGCATGGTGATGCAATGCCAACCCATCGATGATTGCATTGCGGCACTCAAGGCGGAGCGTGAGTACGACGAGATTATCTTCACCTCGCCCGATGGTGAGCAATTCAACCAACCTATGGCCAATACGCTCTCGATGAAGAAGAACATCATCATCCTTTGTGGGCACTACAAGGGCGTGGATTACCGCATTCGTGAGCACTTGATTACGAAGGAAGTGTCCATCGGCGACTATGTCCTGACGGGTGGCGAATTGGCGGCGGCGGTGATGACGGATAGCATCGTGCGCCTCATTCCCGGAGTGATTGGCGACGAGCAGAGCGCCCTTTCCGACTCCTTCCAGGACAATCTCCTTGCCGCACCCGTTTACACCCGTCCCGCGGAATACAAAGGGTGGCGCGTGCCCGACGTGCTCCTCTCGGGGCATGAGGCAAAGATTAAGGAGTGGGAGTTGCAACAATCCTTGGAGCGCACCAAGCGCTTGCGTCCAGATTTGTTGGAGTAAATAGTCATTGAGATGGAAGACACATTTTACATACCCGAAGGAAGCGTAGGGGTTGTTACTATTTGTAATAATAAAGAAGGTACATTTCTCAATGTATTAACAAAAAATAAATCTCATCGCGACATCCTTTGCCGTGTAGGGGATATGATAAATATCATCATCCACACTCCTGATAGTTTTGGTATTTCACATTTGTCTTCTTCCAAAGAGGCTGATAGCCCTCCTTCAAACTTTGTTGTAGCAATAAACGAAAAGACTACACAAATCCCGTTCGTTAAAGGTGAAGGTAGTGCTTCAGTTTGTGTTATCACAATGAAAAATGGAACAACCACAATAAATGTAGGTACTATTGTGACATTCCCAAAAGAAAATCCTACAGATTATATCAATGAAGAATTACAACACGGAGATAGCGTTTCTGTAAGTATTGGATAACCCCAATACAAATGGTTTTCTGTGTGTTGCGAAAAAACGAACGGCAAAACTCATCCCCTCAAAAACTAACCCCAATGAAAATTCTCTTCGTATGCCTCGGCAACATTTGCCGCTCCGTCACGGCGGAAGAAGTGTTTCGCACGCTTGCTCGTAGGGCAGGTGTGGGCGACCAGTTTACGGTTGATTCGGCGGGCATGATTGACTATCACGAAGGCGAATTGGCCGATAGTCGTATGCGTGCTTGTGCCCAGCGCCGTGGGTATCACCTCACACACCGTTCGCGCCCCGTGCGTAAGGAAGATTTCTCGCGCTTCGACCTCATCGTGGCGATGGACGATAACAACGTGCGCCAACTTCATAATGCCGCCCCCTCGGAAGAGGCAAAGCAGAAGGTCGTGCGCATGGCGGACTACCTCACGGAGCACCCTCACACCTTCATCCCCGACCCCTATTACGACGGCCCCGAGGCGTTCGACCTCGTCGTTACCCTGCTCGAAGATGCTTGTGCGGAGTTGTTGAGGAGGGTGGAGCAACATGAATATGACCCAACTTTAATGTCAGAGGAAGAATTCTTTCAGAAAATTAATGAGGCAGAGGAAGCATATAACAATGGTAAATATACCACTCTGAACCCAGGGGAATCAGTCTCTGACATGTTAAAGCGTTGTGGGTATGATATTTGAAATCCTCGTATGGGCATTATGATGATAAATAGTTGAAAAAAAGGCAATAATATAGGAGTTTACCCTCTACTA
>CALCHM010000157.1 GCA_937901345.1 uncultured Prevotella sp.
GGGCAACGCCCTGGGTAGGTTGATTGGATGGTTCTCGCCCTGAAAGGGCAAAAGCCATAAATTCAATGCGTTACCTATGCTTTTGCCCCTTCAGGGCGCAATCCTCGTTTGACTCACCACCCAGGGTGTTACCCTGGGCTAATGGCTTTATCCCCTTCCATGGGAATATCTCAAAGATGAGTGGCTTGTCTAAATATTCAACCTAATATTATAGTGATTCTCAATCAGATATTATTCAAAACCTATGTTTACCGGACACCAATATTTATATTTCATGAAAATTGACACCATTCGAACACCTTTCGAATGGCATTATTTCTAGATACAATTACAATAAATGCGGGTGTGTCAATCGACACACCCGCATTGTATAAAATATTTTAGATAAGATTACCAGTTCTTAATCAAGATAATTGTCGTTGTGATGAACGAGAGCAATGAAAGCCAAGTTGAGATTTGGCGAATGCTATTACCGTTGTTTGTAGACTGGTTACTCTTAACCTCGTTGGGTTGTACGTAAACAATGTCATTTTGCTTCAAGTAATAAACAGGCGAGAGGATTGCATTCTTTGAACGAAGGTCAACATAATAGTTGGTAACAATACCATTTTCATTACGCATAACAAGAACGTTCGTGCGGTCACCCTGAATGGTGAGGTCGCCAGCCATACCGATAACTTCGAGCAATGTTATGTTGTCTCTGTTCAAGAGGAAGCGGTTGGGATTCTTTACTTCACCGAGTACGGTAACATATTGGTTGACGGGGTTGATCGTTACGATAGCATCGTTCAAAAGTCCCTTTCTAAGACTGTTTTGAATTTCTGTAGTCAGTTCAAATCTAGTTCTGCCAGCAGCGATGATTTTACCTACACCAGGGAAATCGATGGTTCCGTCAGGTTCAACCGTGTAGTAGGACATTTGGTTAGAATAGTTTTGTCCTGTGATAGAACCTGCTTGCATGGTTACGATGGGAAGGTTGAAACTCACGGCAGCATCGGGTGTTAAACTACTGGTTACTACAATTGTCATGCGGTCGCCAGTTTTGAATTCAAGATTTTCAACAGCCTGAGTTTGGATGGACTCTGCGTTTAAGATGTCTTGAAAATAAACCACCTTTTCCTTCGTGTGACATGAAGTAAATGCTAACACTACAAGACTGAGGAGAATGGATAATTTTTTCATATTCTGTTGTTTTTTATAGTATTTCAGACGGAATGTTTGTTTATTGACTTTGCAAAAATAAAAATAATATTTCACATACGTTTACATTCCGCCTTGATATTTACTTGAGGCGCATGCGGAGCAAGTATGGGTGATGTTTTCTAACTTCGGAGCGTGAATAGGGGAAACTTAAGATAGCGACAGGGTTACATGTTGGACGTTTGGGACCTACGTTCCTGCTATTTTTCTCTCAGGCTCTTTCCATTTCAGAAGTTATTTTCTCATTTCTTCGATGAGCGTTTTCATCCCTTTAATTTTTTCGTTTTTGATGCGCTTCAAGAGGTCATGAACAATCGCTTTGTTAACGGCAACGTAGGCATAATTTGGAGCCACATCTATGCGACCTATGTCTGTTGCGACTGCCCCACCCTTTTTGCAGAGGAACCCCACGATATCCATTTTTGAGAGTTTATCACGCTTGCCGCGACCGATGTAGAGAGTTGTCCAGCGTGAAGGTGTGGGTTTTATCAGAACATCGTTGACCTCAATAGGTTCTGCCGTTGCCGGATAATAAGCGGGTAGTGTTTCCTCAGGTCCAAGAATGAGGTGAATACTTCCGCTAGACGTCCATCGGGCTGTGCGTCCCGAACGATGGGTCAGCGTTTCTTCATCGGCAGGAAGGTGGTAATGCACTACTGCCCCTACTTCGGGAATATCAAGTCCGCGGGAAGCCAAGTCTGTAGACACAAGCACATTGGTACTGCCAGCACGGAATTTGTAGAGCGAGCGCTCGCGGTCTTCTTGCTGCATGCCGCCATGATAGCATGACACGTTGAAACGAAGTGCGTGCAAATGCGTATAGATGCGCTCCGTGCTTTCACGATGAGCAGCAAAGACAATGGCGGGAGTTCCGTTGAGATATGTGAGCAGCTGTGCCAAGGTGTTTAGTTTATCCTTCTCAGGCGAGGGCGTAAAGTGCCACGTAACAGTGTTTTTTGGTCCTTCAGTTGCTGCAGGATTGATAAAGTCAAGCGTCTGAGCGCTGCTCCAGCGTTTGAAGAGGTAAGAATCCTCTGTTTGTTCCGCGTTAAGCGCCGTTGCAGAGGTAAATACCACTTGCTTGATAAACTTGAGTTGCTTCATGATAGTTTCCATTTCAACCTGGAAACCAAGTTCAAGACATTTGTCAAACTCATCAATGACGAGTGTCGTTACGAGTCCGCCAACGATGTTTTCTTTCATCAAGTGGTCGTTAAGGCGCCCAGGAGTGGTGAAAACGACTTGCGGTTTTATGGCATTGAGTTTGCGATGTTCCTCCATAGTTGGGCGTCCGCCATGTAGTGCCATCGAACGGAAGGGTGTTTTCATGCGTTTGAACACATCGTCCGTTTGTTGCGCCAATTCGCGTGAGGGCACAATCACGAGGATTTGTAAATTATCTTTTGCGGATGCTTTCTCCAGTTTCGCAACGATAGGAAGCAGAAAGGCCATCGTCTTTCCGCTACCCGTTGGTGAAAGCAACACAATGTCTTTACCCTTAGAAACTTCCTCATACATGCTAGTTTGCATGGGAGTTAGTTGGGTAAAACCCATATTTTGCAGAATTGTTTGATGTTGCATAAATCAATGAGGTTAGGAAGTTTTGAGAATTTCAGGTATAAAATTGGTGGTCATTTCGTTGTTGATGCAAGCGCAATTTAGACGCACGTTGGGAGGTGATTAAATTTCTCTGTATGCGTGTGGAAGTCTGCATAGACAGATTTTGAAATCGGATGGCGCTATGCTGGTCTGCATAGACAGATTTCGAAAGTGGATGGGACCTTGCAAATTTGCAGGGTGTGATTTTGAAATAGGATGGCGCTACGCAGTTTGCGCGGAGGGATTACGATTGTGGATGGCGCTATGCAGGTCTGCATAGACTGTTCTGCAAAGAAAATGGCTGATGCGGAGCATTCAAGTTGATCTTAATTTCTGGGATTACACTTTTAAGCGTCCACCTTCTCACGCATTTTCCCGACAGGACATCCGCAAACAATCGACAAGTTGCCGAAGAAGGACTCCTCACCAACTTGTCGATTGTCGTTATCTTTCTTCAAGGGGTACGTAATCCATCTCGTCTACCACACAACGGTAAGCAGGACGTATGATTCGCTTGCCCTCAAAGTTCAATTCTTCATTGCGGTGTGCACACCATCCCACGATACGCGCCATGGCAAAGAGTGGCGTATAAATCTCTTGAGGAATGCCAATCATGTCGTATACAAATCCGGAGTAGAGGTCAATGTTTGCACACAACTTCTTCTTATCGCCACGCACTTCGTAGAAGGTTTCGATAGCCAAACGTTCAAGGCGTTCAAGGAAAGCAAATTCGCGGTCACGCCCCTTCTCGTGTGCCAGTTCGCGAGCCATTTCCTTGAGCAAAAGAGCACGTGGATCGGAAAGTGTATAAACGGCATGCCCAATGCCATAAATGAGTCCGGCGCGGTCGTAAACTTCCTTGCGGAGCAGGCGCGTGAGGTAACGCTTGATTTCTACCTCGTCTTCCCAATTGCAAATGTTCTTCTTCAAGTGTTCCACCATGTCGGTCACCTTGATGTTGGCACCACCATGCTTGGGACCCTTCAACGAACCGATGCCCGCGGCGATGGAAGAATAAGTATCCGTACCCGTTGAAGAAGTGACGCGAACGGTAAACGTTGAGTTGTTACCACCACCGTGCTCTGCATGAAGAATGAGCAGCAGGTCGAGCGTGCGTGCTTCCAAGTTGGTAAATCCCTTACCCTTGAGCATGTAAAGGAAGTTTTCGGCAATCGAGTAGTTTGCTTGCGCATGACGAATGTGCAAAGAACGTCCCAGCGACTTGTGGCGCAACATGTTGTAAGCATACGCAATGATGGTGGGGAACTTCGAAACGAGTTCTACACTCTGGCGCATGAGGTTGTCGCGCGAAGTGTCATCGGGCGTAGTGTCGAAGGTGTAGAGTTCCAAGACGCTGCGTGAAAGGATGTTCATAATATTGTTTCCTTCCAACTCAATGATGTGCAGAATGGTTTTCTGCTCCAAGGGCATATTGTCAATCAGTAGGGCGCGGAAATCTTGGAGTTCCTCAGGATCTGGCAACTTTCCAGAAAGTAGCAAGTAGGCAATTTCTTCAAATCCGAAACGCTTCTCATTCATAATGGCATGAGCAAGGTCTTGGATTTCGTATCCGCGATAATAGAGTTGACCATCTATAGGTTTAAGTCCTTCGGCAGTACGTTCGTAACCGACAACGTTACCAATATTCGTGAGACCTACGAGGACCCCTGTACCATCTTCGTTACGCAAACCGCGCTTTACGTCAAGTTTCTGAAACAAGTCGGCATCAATCTTGATGCAACTCTTCATTTCGTCTGAGAGTTTATAGACAATATATTCTTTCTTCTTCATGTGTAGTCAATAGTTTACTTGTGTGTGTTGAATTAATACCTCTGCATCGATCTTTAATTTGCCTGAATATACTCGACGAGTTTATCAGCAAATTCTTGAGTGCCTAAAGGTTTGCCGTTAGCCATAAAGCGCGCTAAATCGTTTGTGGCAAAACCATTTTCGAAGGACGTTTCAAGCGCATTGTTGATGCAATCGGCGGCTTCTTTCCATCCCATAAATTCCAACATCATGACTGCTGAAAGAATGATAGAACAGGGATTTGCGAGGTTCTTGCCAGCGATGTCGGGCGCTGTACCGTGAGTGGCTTCAAAGATGGCGGTATTCGTCAAGTAGTTGATGTTCGCACCAGGCGCAATGCCGATGCCGCCCACCTGTGCCGCAAGCATATCGCTCACATAGTCACCATTTAGATTGAGCGTTGCAATGACGCTGTAGGCTTCGGGGTTCAACAATGCATTCTGAAGGAAGGCATCAGCAATACAGTCGTTGATGGTGAGTTTACCGCTCTTAATGGCGTCGCCAAACTCACGCTCAGCAAGTTCGTAACCCCATTTCTTGAATCCACCTTCTGTAAACTTCATGATATTACCCTTGTGTACGAGTGTCACTGAGGGCAAGTTGTTTTCGAGCGCATACAAACATGCGGAACGAACAAGGCGCTCTGTACCTTCTTGTGAAACGGGTTTGATGCCAAAGGCTGAAGTCTCGGGGAAGCGCACTTTGCTTACGCCCATCTCTTCGTTCAAGAATTTGTATACTTTCTGTGCTTCGGGTGTTCCTGCTGCCCATTCTATACCTGCGTAGATATCTTCAGTATTTTCACGGAACACGACCATATTTACACGCTCAGGATGCTTAACGGGCGAATCAACGCCCTTAAACCATCTTACAGGACGCTGACATACGTAAAGGTCGAGGGTTTGACGAAGCGCAACATTCAAGGAGCGCATGCCACCGCCTACGGGAGTCGTGAGGGGACCTTTGATGCCGATTTTATAGTTTTTAAATGTTTCAAGCGTCTCGTCAGGAAGATAAGTTCCGACTGCGTTAAATGCTTTTTCACCAGCAAGAACTTCTTTCCAATCAATAGATTTCTCGCCTTGATAACATTTCGCCACGGCGGCATTCACAACTTGGAGCATTGCGGGAGTAATTTCTGCGCCGACGCCGTCGCCAATAATATAGGGTATGGTTATTGTTTGCATAGTTTAGTTTGGATTGAGGAGTTGTAGTGTGGAGTTCGGAACTAGTAGCGAGGAGTTTCATGCACCTCTTTACTAGGAAACGCTACAACTAAAATCTTTTAATATTCAACGCTGCGCCTGCCTTAAACCACTCAATCTGTTGGTGGTTATAGGTATGGACAACCTCAATGGTTTCAGTTGTACCATCAGCATGGGTGAGACTCAGCGTAAGAGTGTTGGCGGGTTGAATTTGTGAAACGTTGATGCTCAAGCGGTCGTTTTCCATCACCTTATCGTAATCACTGGGATTCTTAAAGGTGAGCGCTAACACGCCTTGCTTCTTCAAGTTGGTTTCATGAATACGTGCAAAACTTTTGGCCACGATGGCACGAATGCCCAAGAAGCGTGGTTCCATTGCAGCATGTTCGCGACTGCTACCTTCGCCATAGTTCTCTTCTGCCACCACAACGCAACCACCGTTCGCTCTGTAGTCTAAGGCTGCCTTATGAACGGTCGTCGTTTCTTGACTCACCTGATTTTTCACGGCATTTGTTGCTCCCGTGAAGGCATTTACGGCACCCATGAGGCAATTTTCAGAAATGTTTTCAAGGTGTCCGCGGTAACGCAACCAGGGTCCTGCCATAGAAATGTGGTCGGTGGTACACTTACCTTTCGTCTTAATCAGCAAGGGAAGCGCTTCAAAGTCGTTGCCGTCCCATGCTGCGAAACGTTCAAGACGTTGCAAGCGTTTGCTTTCGGGGTTAATGAAAGGTTCGGCAGCGCCTTCCTGTGGTGCCACATAACCATTGTCGCAAGGAGCAAAACCAGCGGTTGGAAGTTCCGCACCCTGAGGTACAGCAAACTTGAAATCGCCAAGCGTATCCGTCAAGGGATTAAAGGTCAATTTACCAGCAAAGGCAAGCGCTACTGCCATTTCGGGAGAAACAATGAAGGCATGCGTATTGGGGTTGCCATCTGCACGCTTTGCAAAGTTGCGATTGAAGGTTGTAACGATAGAATTACGCTTCGTAGGCTCTGCTGTCTTGCGCTTCCATTGTCCAATACAAGGTCCGCAAGCATTAGTCATCTCAATGGCACCTGCATCACGAAGGGTTTGCAACAAACCATCGCGCTCGGCTGTTGCACGAATCAATTCCGAACCAGGATTGATAATCAATTGTGCCTTGGGTTGGAGTCCTGCTTCAAGTGCTTGTTTGGCAACAGAGGCAGCACGCATCAAGTCTTCGTAAGATGAATTTGTACACGAACCAATGAGCGCCACTTCAACCGTTTCAGGATAATCCTTTTCAGCAACATAAGCCTTCATGTCATCAACAGACGTTGCGGCGTCGGGCGTAAAGGGACCATTAATATATGGGACGAGCTCGGAAAGATTGATGTCAATCAACTCGTCATAATATTTTTCAGGATCGGCTAACACTTCGGGGTCAGCACAGAGATCAGCGGCAACCGTATCAGCCAACGCTGCTACTTCTTCGCGTCCGGTACCTCTCAAGTATGTTGCCATACGTTCGTCGTAGGGGAAAATACTGGTTGTAGCCCCCACTTCAGCACCCATATTACATATTGTGGCTTTACCCGTACATGAAAGCGTCTTCGCGCCTTCGCCAAAATATTCGATGATGGCGTTGGTGCCACCCTTAACGGTCAAGATGCCTGCCAATTTCAAAATTACATCCTTGGGTGCTGCCCATGATTGCAGACTTCCAGTCAGACGTACACCGATACGACGCGGAATGCGCAATTCCCATTCCATGCCTGTGAGCACATCCACAGCATCTGCACCACCGACACCGATGGCAATCATGCCCAGTCCGCCGGCATTGGGCGTGTGCGAGTCGGTTCCTACCATCATACCACCAGGGAAAGCGTAGTTTTCTAACACCACCTGGTGAATAATTCCTGCACCTGGCGCCCAAAATCCCATGCCATAACGTGCTGCTGCTCCTTTTAAGAAATCATAGACTTCTGCATTTTCGCGAATAGCACAAGGCAAGTCCACTTTACTGCCATCACATGCACAAATCAAGTGGTCGCAATGAATAGTGGCGGGCACTGCCGACTTATCCATCCCTGCATTCATAAACTGCAACAAGGCCATTTGTGCCGTAGCGTCTTGCATAGCCACGCGGTCAGGGCGAAAGTTGGCATAAGTGGTTTCTAACGGTGCCGAAGCATCATAAAGATGGGCATACAAAATCTTTTCCGACAAGGTCAAGGGACGACCCAATTTCTCGCGCATTACAGCAACACGCTGACTTAGCGTTGCATAATGCTTGCGTATGAAGTCAATATCAAAAATCATGTCTAGTTTGGTGTTTAACGTTGTTATCAATTAAATTTTAGCTCTCATTTGTGACATTTTATCACAAATCCTGCGCAAAGATAAAATAAAATGAATAAATACAGATTTTTTACTTACATATTTTACAAAAACCGCATATTTTCTCAACAAAATCACAAAAATGCGTATTTCGAGGGCAACATGATAAGTTTAATGGTAATACAAACGAAAGATGTTGTAGAGAGGGTGTGTTTGTTGCCACAACCGATATTTCAAACAACGATAACTAACATATAAAATAACGATGCCCCACAGAATTTGAAACCATAGGGCATCGTAAATATGTTCGTGAACAGCAGTTGTGTCATAAATTCGTTCGTAAATGGTACACCCTACAAGAAAAAGCGAAATCGGAATGAAACGAATCATTTTCCTGGATGGCACTAGTAAATCTAATTAAGCAAATTTCAGTTCGAAAAATCGCACTGCTGATGAAAAGGAATCATTTTGGTGTGAAAAAACGTCTCGCTGACAAGATTTTCCCCGTTATGCTTTATATAATGTGTACCGCAAGCGGTGATTTAAAAGTTTCTGAACTGAGAATTATCTTGCTTCTTAATGGCGATACACTCCATTTCAATGAGCCATTCAGGACGACAAACAGGGGCTAAAGTATACAACTTTGGGATGTTGGGATAGTGCGCATCAATAATCTGCCGCACACGTTGATAATCACAGAGGTCGCGTATGTAAACAATGATTTGAGCGATGTCTGACTCGGCAAAATCACCCTCTTCGAGCAAAACGCGCACATTCTCCATCATACGAGAGGTCTGGGCCTCGATGTCACCCACATGCACCACTTCACCCTTGTTGTTAATACTCGCAGTACCGCTAATGTAGGCGTGCGAACGATCACCATAGGTAACTACGGTTCCTCTCTCAAAAGTTACACCATATTCATAGGTGGGATTGAGATGTGTGGGAGCGTAAAGATACGAAATTTGTTGCGCCTCAATTCCTGTAATGGCATAAGCGCCCAACTGAATGATGGCGCGAGGGTCAGAAGGTAAACCCTGTATTCCGGTTGAAGCGATATAATGAGTTTGTTCAGTTAATCCTTGTGCGATAAAATTTTCTTTTCGCGCTTTAACCATTCCCATGTATTGCGTATCAACGTCTCTCACAAAGAACCACGTGCGGATACAATTATCCAACAACGTTGCACCATGTTTTTCTAAATCTGCTTCGTAGGTTTCAAGGAGGTAAGCGGTTTGTGCTGCCGAGTCACCCTCACCGTGATGCATACCCATGCGCCATAAATGCTTAAAATCATTATGCGCCACTACCGTTGTGCCCTCACAATGGGAAACTTCAACCGCATCGACCAAATAAATCCACATGGCGATTTTTGAACCGTCAAGCGGAGGTTGCTGAATGTAAGAATATGCGCAAGTAGCATCAGTTTCCTTCATGAGACCAACCTGGTTGGTTGCATCTGAAAGGAAGTAGCGGCGCATAACAGCTGCCGATGTTTTAAATTCAGGCAATGCCAACACGCGTCGCTCACCCTCACACATGCGCTGATACTGCCCTGCAAACAAATCGTTGCCTGCAGCAACATGAAGCATAAGATGGTGCTCGTTCACACCATTCACTGCCTCATAAGTGGCGCACTGAATCGTGATGCCTAAATCCTCAAATTCATATATAGAATTGATCATAGTAGAAATATCAAAATTAATTTAATTGTTGATGCGGACCATTGAGGCGATACCGTTCACAAAAAGAATTGTGTGACAACAAAATATGCCTTATTTTTTTCAAAAAAAATAGCAACCATCGTCGCCATAGTCCCCATCCTCTTAAAGACTTAGGCAAATTTACAAATAAATTTTAAACAATCAACAAATCCCACCACATGATACACCTCGCTTAGTTGAATAACGGCAGCACGTCAAACATTTATGATTAAATTATTTGGGCATAATGTAAAGAATGTTTAACTTTGTCGTGCATGATTTAAATTCACTTTGTTACAGAACAAATCTTTTCGCAAAGACGCGTTCTAAACCCTAAATTTTTTAAACGTTATGCGCGTAATTATCACTCCCGACTATCAGTCGATTTCTAATTGGGCAGCAAACTATGTTGCAAGTCGCATTAATGCCGCTAACCCCACACCCGAAAAGCCCTTCAAGTTGGGTTGCCCCACAGGTTCAAGTCCTCTCGGTATGTACAAGGCGTTGATTGAACTTTACAAGGCTGGTAAAGTTTCATTCGAAAACGTTGTTACATTCAACATGGACGAATACGTTGGTCTTCCTGAAGAACACCCCGAAAGTTATCACTCTTTCATGTGGAACAACTTCTTCAACCACATCAACATTAAGAAGGAAAACGTTCACATCCTCAATGGTAACGCTGCAGACCTCGAAGCTGAATGCGCTGCTTACGAAGCTGCTATCGAAGCTGCTGGTGGTATTGACCTCTTCATGGGTGGTATCGGTCCTGATGGTCACGTTGCTTTCAACGAACCTTTCTCAAGTCTCTCTAGTCGCACTCGTATCAAGACTTTGACTACAGACACTAAGATTGCTAACAGCCGTTTCTTCGGTGGTGATGTTAATGCAGTTCCTTCTACAGCTCTCACTGTTGGTGTTGGTACAGTAATGGCTGCTAAGGAAGTTCTCATCCTCTGTAACGGTCACAACAAGGCTCGCGCTCTCCAGGCTGCTGTTGAAGGTCCCGTTTGCCAGGCATGGACAATTTCTGCGCTCCAGCAACATCCTCACGGCATCATTGTTTGTGACGAAGCTGCTTGCGAAGAACTCAAGGTTTCTACTTACAAGTACTTCAAGGATATCGAAAAGGATAACATCTAAATCTAATTCGTTATTCAATGTCAGATTGTCTTCACGAGATTTTTCATAAATCTTGAAGATTTTCAATAAAGAACCGTTTTAAACAGCGTTGTTGCGTTAATTCCAACCTCCTGTTTAAAACGGTTTCTTTATTTATATTTAGCAATTACATCATTTTAAGCGACTCTGCTATTAAATGCGCTTGCTTTCTTGCGGGTTTTCCTGTTTCTGTTGTGGGAATTTCGGGTACACGAAAGAAATGTTTTGGCACTTCGTATCGCTCCAGTCGCTCGGCACAGATTTTTCGGAGTTCTTCTTCGGTTTGTGCTCCTTTATATAACATCGTCAACGCTTGTCCGAACTGTTTGTCAGCAACATACGTCAGTAGGAATTCACACGGCAACGCAGTTCGCAATTGTTGCTCAATATGCTCCATCTGAAGTTTGATACCTCCCGATGAAATAACGTTGTCGCGTCTGCCGATGATTCTAAATCTACCATCAGGTAAAAGTGCTATCAAGTCATTCGTAACAAGCGGTTCAGATGTGGTTACTGCATCATTTACCACCAAACAACCTTCCGAATTTTGAGAAACGCTTACACCTTCTAACGGCTGAAAACTTTCTTGACAATCAGCGCCATTGATGCGACGCAATGCGATATGCGAAAGTGTTTCCGTCATGCCATAGGTGGCATAGATTTGCACCTTTTCAGGGACTTTTCTGGCCATATTTTCAATACATTCAGGAATTGCACCACCACCGATGATAACGTGCGATAGTTTTTCCAAAATGCGTCGTGACGTTGCGTTGCTTAGAATTTCGCTTAACTGATGAGGCGTTATGGCCAAGAGTGTTTGAGGGGCGATGCGGTTTTCATCTAATTCGAGCAAGGGATTTGCACACGGACGTATTGCCTCGATTCGCATGTGCCCCACTAAAGCACGCACCACCATCATTTTCCCTGCAATATACTGAACTGGTAAGCAGATAAGCGCCACAGCATGCTGTTGAATTCCCAAAGCAGACAATGTGCGTTGTGCGCTGAGCATCATGCGTTGCTTTTCTACAAACATGCGCTTGGGGGTGCCCGTTGAACCTGATGTTTGGACTTCAAGAACGGGAGATTTGCTTTCAAACTCGCGAATAAACGCGTCAATTTGTTGTTGCATGGATAAGAAAAGAGCGTTGAAAGTGCACGCTATGCAACACTCAACGCTCCAATATTTTCTACATAAGTTTACTTCAAAGCATCAAGGTTCTGCTGGTTGTAGATTTGCTTACCTTCTGAAGTGTAGATGTAAACAAGGCGTTCAGCGTATGCCTTTTCAATCTTACCACGCACCATTTTCATCGTACTGTTAATCATCTGATTCTGCTCAGTGAAAGGTTCTGAAAGTACTGCAAATGTAGCGGGCAACCAACGTTCGGGGAACATTGTTTCAAGTTCACCACCCTTCTTGAATACGTTGATTTGCTTTTCAATTTCACCAATTGCCGCCTTACGTCCTTCTTCGGTTTCGAGTGTCAACCCCTGGTGAGCGATGTGGCGCTGGAGGCGTTCCTTGTTGGGAACCACGAGTGCCGAGGTATATGCCGACTGGTTGTTGTAAAGCATGATTTGGTCGATGCATGAAGAGTGTTCAACGAGCGCTTCTTCAATACCTTCGGGACTATACTTTTCACCATCGCTACCGATAAGCAAACTCTTGAAGCGACCCTTCACGTAAAGTAGATTTTCCTTTGACATGTAACCGAGGTCGCCTGTGTAAAGGTAACCATCCTTCACGGTTTCGGCTGTAGAAGTGGGATTCTTCCAATAACCTGCCATAACGTTCTCGCCCTTCACAACTATTTCTCCGAGCTCGCCAACAGGCAACTCCTTGCCGTCGGCATCGCATATCTTCAGTTCGATTGGCTTCACGAGCTTTCCGCTTGAACCGAAACGGTAGAGGTCTGGACCGTTGGAAGAGATTACCGGTGTTGCCTCAGAGAGGCCGTATCCCTGATACATCGGCATACCTACACCTAGATAGAAGTTCTGCAATTCCTTATCGAGAAGAGCACCGCCGCCCACGAAGAAACGCAACTCACCTCCGAAGTTCGCGCGTACCTTTGAGAAGATTAGCTTGTCGAAGAGAGCAACAAGCGGTTTAAGGAACACGCGCATACCTTTTGAATCAAGACTGCTCTCGCCATAGTACTTCTGACGCACTGTAATACCCCAGTTAAAGAGTGTCTCGGTGAACTTACCCTTTGCACGAATGGCACCTTCGATGTTTTTCTTGAAGGTCTTTGCCAACGATGGTACAGAAAGAATGAAGTGAGGACGCACCTCCTTTATATTGAGCGGTATGTTCTTCAAGGTCTCGAGACCGGTGCGGCCAACCTGTACGGTTGCAGCCGTTGCACCCTTCGACATCATGATATAGAAGCCCACAACGTGTGCGAAACAGTGGTCGAGCGGCAGAATGATTAGTGTGCGCCAGTTCTCGTCGATATGCACAAGTGTAGATGCCTGCTCAACATTGGCAGTGTAGTTGCGGTGTGTGAGCACAACACCCTTTGGGTCGGCTGTGGTACCGCTGGTATATGTAATTGTTGCAATATCGTCATTCACAAGCGAGCGGCCCACAGAGAGGAACTCATCGAGTGTATGGGCCTTCAGGAACTCATCGCCCATCCTGAATACCTCGTCAACGTGCATCTCACCATCCTCAAGCTCACCGGCATTTCCAAAGACAATGATTTTCTTCACCTCGGGAAGTTTATCCTTGATGGCACGCACTTTCCTCAACTGATAGTTGGAGACGAATACATACTTCACATCGCCGTGTACAAGGCGGAACAAGAGGTCATTGCTCTCCTCGAGCTTTATCGAGAGAGGCACGTTCACTGCGCCGGCATAGAACATTGCAAGCTCACCAATAACCCACATGTTGCAGCCTTCGCTCAACAGGGCCATATTATCACCTTTCTTGACTCCCAAAGCCTGGAAGCCTGCGCCCAGACGGTATACCTGTTCTTTAACTTGAGTATAAGTTGTTGGTTTAAATCCCTCTTTCTTGTCTGTTTTTTCGAGGAGGAAGGTATTGTTCGGATACAACTTCACCGACTCCTCAAAAAGATCCACCAATGTTTTTTTCATAACTTACTTTTTTATGAATGCATACGCTTGGCATGCCTGTTTAACCGTCGCGAATATAGTAAAATCAAACTATATAACATCCTTTAACGGTTATTTTGTTTCACTTTCACCTTCACTTTTGTAAAAAAAGGACAAAAAAGATAAGAAAAAGAGCCACTGTTTTGAACAGTAGCTCCTATATTGTATGGAAATGGATAAGAAGATGAAGTGCAAGGCTTGCGAAGCCCTGAAAGCCGCAGTTTACTTGAAGTAAATGAGGATTTTCTGGGCAAGCATAACGCAGCAATTCATTTCTTAGTCATTTTCATCAGATGCCCATTGCCTGCTTCATTGCAGCTATTGTCTCATCTGCCTTCGCACAAGCATCGGCATAACAGTTACGGCAACCCATCTTGCCTTTAGCCTCCATATAGAACTTGATCTTTGGCTCTGTACCAGAAGGACGAACAGAAACCTTGTTGCCGCTCTCGGTAAAGTACTGCAGAACGTTTGATGGCTCCGGCATGTCAATGTCGGTTACATTGCCCTCGCCGTCGGTCTGCTTCATGGCCTTAAAGTCCTTATAGCATACAACCTTCTCGCCAGCCATCTCCTTGAGAGGATTAGCACGGAAGTTCTCCATCATCTGACGAATTTCATCTGCACCACTCTTACCTGGTTTAACGACATTTACTGTAACCTCCTTTGAGAAACCATACTCTACGTAGATATCCATAAGCAACTCGTAGAGATTCTTGCCATTGTCCTTTGCCCAAGCAGCAACCTCTGCTATGAGGCTACATGCAGAAACAGAGTCCTTGTCGCGGCAGAAATCCTCGGCCAAGAAACCGAAGCTCTCCTCGCCACCACCGATGTACTTTGCAATGCCTTCGTTGTCACGGATTACCTTTGCAATCCATTTGAAACCGGTGTAACAGTCATACATCTTAATATTGTTCTTCTCGGCAATCTCCTTGATAACCTCTGTTGTAACGATAGTTTTTA
>CALCHM010000158.1 GCA_937901345.1 uncultured Prevotella sp.
GGTATGAATGGTTGTACCCGATACTCCACACGCACGGGCTACTTCTTGGAAAGGGATGCTTTCATCTTTCGCCAACATTTGCAGAATCTTTTCATCTATTTCATCAAATTGGTTGTTCTCCATATGAAAATCATTGGTCTGAGGCAAAATTACATATATTTCTCAGATATTCGACTGTCGTGGCTTCTTTATATTTTATTCAGCCATAATTTACAACAGGCATCACTCGGCATTCGCCAGTCGCCACGCGGGCTAAGAGAAACACTGCCGACCTTAGGTCCATCGGGCATACAGGAACGTTTGAATTGTTGGGCAAAGAATCGACGGATGAAGACGGAAAGCCAATGCTTGATGATGGTTTTATCATAGGAACCGGCAAAAGCAAGGACAGCCAAGTCCAGGATTCTTTGGGGAGTTTCTCCATAGCGTATGAAGTGATATAGGAAGAAATCGTGCAGTTCGTATGGGCCTACCAGATCCTCGGTACGTTGTCCGATCTCCTCATTTTCTCCAGCCGGCAGTAATTCCGGACTTACAGGAGTGGAAATTATATCCAACAGGATAGTTCGAAGTGCCGGATCAGACTTATTGTCTGCCATCCATTGAACCAGATATTTGATCAATGTCTTAGGCACGCCACAATTCACTCCATACATCGACATATGGTCGCCATTGTATGTGGACCATCCAAGAGCGATTTCGGACAAGTCGCCGGTTCCTATGACAATACCATTGTATTGGTTGGCAATATCCATCAGAATCTGGGTCCGTTCACGAGCTTGGATGTTTTCATAGACAGCGTCATGGAGTTCTTCCGTATGCTCTATATCTTTGAAATGAACCCTGCAAGCCTCTTTGATGTCAATCTCCTTGAAGCTGCATCCCAATTCCTTAATCAAGTTTACGGCATTGAGATAAGTGCGGCCTGTCGTTCCGAATCCCGGCATTGTTATAGCAAGAATGTCTTTTCTGTCCTTGCAAAGTTGGTCGAAGGTACGGACGCATATCAATAAGGCCAAAGTAGAATCCAGTCCTCCCGATATGCCTATTACTGCGCTTCTTGCATGGGTATGTGTGAGTCGTTTGGCCAGTCCTGCACATTGTATCGATATGATTTCATGGCAGGTCTCCTCATAATCTCTGCCGTTGGGGATGAACGGGTGTGACGGGATGACTCTATGAAGTTGTTTACCGCCTTCAGCCAAAGGCTTGGTCATAATCATCCGAAAGGAGGAATGGGTCATATGATTCCGGCAGGCCTTGAAGGTGGTATTTGTCAACCGTTCGTTTCGCAAACAATCCACATCTATATCATTCACCAATAGCTGAGGCTCATAATCGAATCTTTTTGCTTCGCATAGATAACTTCCGTTCTCGCAGATGAGCGCATTTCCGCTGAAGACGACATCAGTAGATGATTCCCCAAAGCCACACGAACTATATACATATCCGGCAATCAACCTGCCTGATTGTTGGGAAATTAAGGTTCGGAGATACTTATGTTTACCGACACATTCATTGGAGGTTGAAAGATTGAAGATTATTTCAGCCCCTTGCATAGCCAGAACAGAACTTCGAGGCACAGGGGCCCACAGGTCTTCGCATATCTCTATTCCGAACACTACTTCGGGCGTGGAGAACAACAGATCATTCCCGACAGGGATATGTTCCCCGTGAATGTCATACTCCGATATCCGGTTGTCGAATGCAGATGCAAACCATCGCTGTTCATAAAATTCCTTATAGTTAGGTAAATAACTTTTGGGAATCATGCCCAATATATGACCGTGTTGTATAACTGCTGCTACATTCAGCAGTTGTTGACCTATCACAATGGGTAGCCCTACTATTGAAATTATATCCAGATGTGCAGTATGTTCTGCAATATCCAGCATCCCCAGCAATGCATCTTCCTGAAGCGCCCCCTGAAAAAACAGGTCCCCACAAGTGTAACCTGTGATGGAAAGTTCCGGAAATACTACAATCTGCGCTTCGGACGCTGCAGCCTCCTGAATCAAACGATTTATCTCAACAACATTATATCTGCAATCAGCTACTTTTACTTTGGGGATTGCAGATGCAACCTTTACAAAACCTTTCATAAACATATGCTATATATTACAATGAAGGAAGGAGATTTGCCTCCTTCCTTCCACCAAACAATCCTAACTAACCTTTGTGATTAAACTAACACATATGAATTTAGCGAATAAACAGCAATTCTCTATATTTAGGCAAGGGCCACATCCGGTTATCGACAATGAGTTCAAGTTTGTCTATATGATAGCGAATCTGTTCCAACATTGGGGCGATAGTGTCATGGTAGGCAATCGCCTTTTCTCTCTCATCAGAAATTTTATTTGCATTTTTGCGCGCTTCGACCATTGCATCAACATGACCGGTAATATAAATGGTATGCTCTGCTATTTCCTCTATCAGACGTTTGTTTTCCACCGAAAGTTTGTCGGCAACCTCCAATGTATAGATATCCATCATCTTATGTACATTGTCAATAAGTCTGCTCTGATATTCGGTTGCGACGGGAATGATGTGATTCATAGCCAGATCACCGAGGACTCTTGCCTCTATCTGTATTTTCTTGGTGTAGAGTTCCCATTTTACCTCGTTGCGTGCCAAGAGCTCGGAGTGTGTCATTACGCCGGTTTTCTTGAACATCTCGATGGTTTGTTGCGAGAGGTAATTATCGTACATAAGCGGAGCCGAATTTTCACAATCGAGTCCACGACGGGCAGCCTCGACCTTCCATTCGTCGCTGTATCCATTGCCATCGAAATGGATGGGCTTACTATCGATAAGTATCTTACGCACTTCGGTAAAGATAGCCTCCTCCTTACTCATGCCCTCGGCGATGCGGTTGTCGACATTCTCCTTGAACTCCAACAATTGACAAGCAACAGCCGCATTGATTACAATCATTGACGATGCACTGTTGGCCGATGAACCGAGCGCACGGAACTCAAAGCGATTGCCGGTAAAGGCAAAAGGCGAGGTACGGTTACGGTCGGTGTTATCCAGCAAAATAGAGGGAATCTGCGAAATACCACTCATCTTCAGCACGCTTTTGGCATCGAAGCGAATATCATCATTGCTTGCGCTACGCTCCAATTTATCCAACACAGACGAAATCTGCGAGCCAAGGAAGGTAGAGATAATCGCGGGCGGAGCCTCATTCGAGCCCAAGCGGTGAACATTCGTTGCACTCATAATTGCCGCCTTCAACAAGCCGTTGTGCTTATGTACCGCCGCAATAACATTCACCAAGAAGGTGATAAACTGCAAGTTCTCCGACGGAGTCTTTCCCGGGCCAAAAAGGTTTACACCTGTATCTGTTCCGAGCGACCAGTTATTATGCTTACCCGAGCCATTGATACCCTTAAACGGTTTCTCGTGCAACAACACGCGGAAGCGGTGGCGGCGGGCAATCTTATCCATAATGGTCATCAATAGCTGGTTATGGTCGTTGGCAAGGTTAGCCTCCTCATACACGGGAGCCAACTCAAACTGACCGGGCGCAGCCTCATTGTGGCGTGTCTTACAGGGGATGCCGAGTTCTAAAGCCTGCACTTCAAGGTCTTTCATGAACTCAGCAACGCGTTCGGGAATGGCACCAAAATAATGGTCGTCCATCTGCTGATTTTTCGAACTTTCATGCCCCATCAGTGTACGTCCAGTGAGCAGGAGGTCGGGTCGTGCGGCATAAAGACCCTCGTCCACGAGGAAGTATTCTTGCTCCCATCCCAAGTTGGTCATGACGCTTTCCACTTCGGGGTTGAACAATTTTGCCACTCCCGTTGCTGCCTTATCTACGGCCGCCAATGACTTCTTGAGCGGTGCCTTATAGTCGAGCGATTCGCCCGTATAGGAGATGAATACGGTGGGAATCATCAGCGTGTCGCCCACGATGAATACGGGCGAAGCGGGGTCCCAAGCAGAGTATCCGCGAGCTTCAAACGTTGAACGCATACCTCCATTGGGGAAAGAAGAGGCATCAGGTTCTTGTTGTACCAGGAGTTTGCCCGAGAAGTTTTCAATCATGCCACCCTTGCCGTCGTGTTCAACAAAGGCATCGTGCTTTTCTGCCGTACCTTCTGTAAGGGGTTGAAACCAGTGGGTGATATGTGTTGCCCCCATTTCCATCGCCCATCGCTTCATGCCCTTAGCGATGGCATCGGCGGTGGTCATGTCTAATGTGGTGCCACCCGCAATAACCTCCTGAAGTTTTTCATATACCTCAACGGGGAGGTATTTCCACATCTTCTTTTGGTTAAACACGTATTTTGCAAAATATTCCGAAGGGCGCTTTTCGGGCGCCGCCACTTCGAGGGGGTGCTTCTTAAAAGCCTCTTCTACAACCTTAAATCGGAGTGACATAATATAATCTGGTTTTATGAATTATTTGAATGGGAAGTTTGACGTATTTTTTCGGATGCAAATTTACACTAAAAATCTGTTGTTCTTTTGCTTGCAAACCGAAAAAGTTGCCCCTGGTGCCGCATTATAGTAGGTTATCGTGAAACGACGTTTTAACGAAATGATGGGCGATGGGGGTGAGGAAGTCTGAAGGTCCCTTGGCAAAGGTGCGTGGTGTGCCGTTTCGGTCAACCATATGGCACAGGTTATAATAACTGAGGTAGAGTCTTCGCTTGGCGCGCGACATGGCTACGTAGAGTTTGCGTGCATCCTCCAGTTGCTCATCGTGGGTTTGACTGAAATAGAAGGGATAGACACCTTTCGAAACGCTGCTTACGATGACGTTGTCAAACTCTAACCCCTTGGCTTTGTGAACGGTGGTGACAAACACCTGTTCGCCTCGGCGCCTCATGCATTCGCTATCGCAGAGGTCGGCCTCTTTGAGCGTATTGAGCAGCAGCAGATGTTGCTCTAATTGTTGAAGCAAGTAGGGCGCATGACTTGTATTTAACACGTCGTACCGCAAATAATCGGTGAAGTAATCCAACTTTTCGATGTTCAAATGCAATTCATCAACCGCGTGAAGCACCTCGCGAATGAGTTGGGGAACGTCAGATGTTGGAGGTTCAAGAAGCAATGCTTGTGCATGATAAAAGGCGATGGCATAGCGCTCGGTGAGACGTGCAGCAATGCGTTGGAGTTCGGGCACGGCAAACTTCTGCATCTGCTCTTCCACAAAGGGGCGCGCAATGGCGTAGGCGTGTTGCAAAAGTTGGAAGGTGGCAAAGATGTCATCGTCAGCGAGGTGGGAATTCTGACCTTCAAGTTGGAGTTCTTTCAGCAGTGTTTTTAGTTTGTGGTCGTGACTATGTGGAAATAGTAATTGTGCCAATTTCAGGGTGTCAAACACACGATGGGCATATTCATGAACGCCTTGTGTCATGGTGAGCGGAAGCGTGTGCGTGATGTTCAAGGCATGGAGATTACACTGAAGTATGCGATTGTCGTAGTTGACGTTATGCCCCACGAGCACACAGCCTTCAGCATAAGCGACAAACTTGCGAAGTCCCTCTTCACGCGACAGATGCTGACGTGTGGCATACACCTCAACTAACGGATTGGGCAGGTCGCCCAGCAGGGTTGGAATCTCACGTTTCGTTTCAAGCAGCACTTCAAAGTCTGAACCCTCCACCTTTCTGCCTCCTTTTACCTTGAAAGCGGCAAGTTGCACAATCTCGTCTTCAAAGACGTTGAGTCCTGTCGTTTCGGTGTCGTAAATCACGAGCGTTTCTTCTTCATACGCCTTGCAGAAGGCGCTCAGATAGGTTTCGTTGTCGTAAAGTAAAAGGTCGGTAGGCAAGATGCGGAGTTGCTTCAGGCGGTTGATGATTGCGCGACTTCGTGCGCCATTGGGTTCTATTTTAAGTGCCGTTAAGAGGCGCGACCATGCCATCATGCTTTGCTCATGGGTGATGACGTTGAGGTGTGCCAAGAGTGTCTTCATCTCTGGTGTTGCAAAGAGGTCAACGCCTGAAATCTTGAAGTGGGGCACGTCGGTCATTGCCTCACTCATGAGGTCTGCATCTTTATTCGTAGGCACAATAATCGCTACGGTTTCCGATTGCTGCTTACACAATTGGGGGAGTACGCGATGAACGATGTTGTCCACTTCTTCCGCGTTGCTCTCTGAGAAACACAGCGTGAGAAAATCAGGAGTCACGTCGGTCAGTTCTATTTGTGTATGAGGCAAGTCTTGGGGTTGCACCTCCAGTTGTGCTACAGCGAAATCATTGAGCACGTTGAGCAAGTGGCGTGGTGAACGGAAATTCTCATTCAGATGGAAGACGTGGCCTTCACACTGCTTTTTCATGAGTTCGAGCGTCTCTTTCTTTGCGCCCAGAAAGGCAAAAATGGCTTGTTGTTCATCGCCCAGGTAGAGTAGGGAAGCGTCGGAGGCATGACTATAGAGCATATCGATGATGTCAAGTTGCATGCGGTTTAGGTCTTGCACTTCGTCAATCTGAATCCAGCGGTATCGTTTATGCTCGGGAGTGTCGCGTAGGTAGGCATAGGCCTTTATGAGAATGTCGTCAAAATCCAGGAGATTGTGCTCCTCTTTATAGCGTTCATATTTGCGTGCAAAATCCATTGTCCAAATGATTTCCTCATAGTGCATCTGTGCTTCTAGTGGAATTTGCTCGGGATGCTCGTAGAGGTGAAGCAAGGAGTTGCGTCCGGAAGGTAATTTGCAGAAGGCGCAAAACTGACGTAAGTCTTGTTTGTGGGGCACCGACGCGGCGTGAAGCATCAACTCGTTGGGGATATTCAAACGGAGTTGTTGCATGAAATGCTGGTAGTGGTGGGCATTGCGTACGTGGTCGGAAGTTGGGTTTTGCAAACTTTTGGCGCAAATAGATTTGATGATGTCATTGGCATCTTCCTCATCTAGAATCGTATCATTTCCTCCCAACAGGTGTTCCTCATGAAGCAGGGTAGAGCAGTAGCGATGAACGTTGCCCACAAAGAGACTTTCTACGTCACATCCCAACTTTTGGGCAATGCGATTGCGCATACCACGAGCCGCACGGTTGGTAAACGTCAGGCAGAGCATTTCGTCTGTCTGCACTCCGAGCGTCAATGCACGAGCAATGCGCTCTGCCAATATGTGCGTTTTGCCGCATCCTGGAGGCGCTAAAACAAGATGCACTCCTTCATGTGTTTCAATCACCCTTTGTTGCAGTTGGTTGTCGGCGTGGTTCATGATTTTATCTTATGTTATAAATAATACAATTTCAAGTAGATACCCCTTCGTTCTTCTCTTTCTCCTTCAGCGGAGATGAAAAAGGCGTCTATCTTCATGTCGGGCGGATAGACGTCTTTAGGTCGGCATACGTATGTATCGGAGTGTATTGAATGCTTGCACACATACCGACGCATACGAGTATGAGTAATGGTGTTATCAACCACAAAATTAGTTTTGTGCGCTTGATGGAGGGGCGAATAACTTCCAGGGGATAGAAGAAGGTTATCTGGAAGAGCAACGGTACAAAGGTATGCTCAGGTTCAAAAAGCGCGTTACCGATAGTTGTGGTTTCATGCCTGGTGCGTAAAATGAATATAAAGGATAAAATAGTTGAAAACCAACTAAATATCGCCTGAATAAAACGTGAAGAATCACCTGTTTCCGCACGGCGACGCCAAAGCATGACACCTCAAGTGGTGAAGGTTGCTGTCATGAAGATCAGCATGATTGTAAGGAGAACGAGCATGAGGTACGTGTGGTATTGGGTGTTATTAAGCAATAGTTGAATGCAAAGATATTTAATTTTTTTGCTGTTCCGTAAAATTTTAGGAATTATATCGCAGTTTACTTCCGTGCCCTTGGGTTGCCCCATTAGCATAGTCCCTGCTGGTCTGTCCGTGCGGCACTTTTAGAGATGTGAGTGAGAGTAGTCGGTGCGGGGGAACGTAGAGACGTCTCATTGGGCAGGGTGTTCAAAATTGTAAAAATAAGTGAGATTGTTTTGAGATGTTTTTGGTATTGAAATCTACTAAATCCGGATGGTCAAGATGCCGAAGGTGTCTCTGCTGAGTAACTTACATCTCACCACGTATCATGAGGATTTATAGAGTGAGATTAGCGTGATTTGTGTTCAAAAACTGATTCCTATGTTGTGTCGTCGAACACGAACCGAAAGTCGCTCCAGTCAATTACTCGGATTTCACGAATATTTTTGTGAGATTTCTTGATTGGCGTGAGTAATGTCTCCACATATTGCAGAAATCACGAAAAAAACGGTTTAATCCCTGTAATCTGTTGATAAGAAAATACGCACAGATCCCCCATGATACGCTGGAGACATCATATTCAACGTGATTAAACTGATGAAACGGTTTCCATTACATGAGTCACAGGCATTTTCCGTTTACCCGAAAATGGTTGTGACTGGCGTAGCAACCATTTTCGTCCTTCAGGAGAGTCAAGATACTGGAGTCACAAGCATTTTCCGTTTACCCGAAAATGGTTGTGACTGGCGTAGCAACCATTTTCGTCCTTCAGGAGAGTCAAGATACTGGAGTCACAAGCATTTTCCGTTT
>CALCHM010000159.1 GCA_937901345.1 uncultured Prevotella sp.
TGTCAAGCATAGCGGCAAGAAGGTTGTTTGCCGCGCCGATGGCGTGGAAGTCACCCGTGAAGTGGAGGTTAATCTTCTCCATAGGGAGCACTTGAGCATAACCACCGCCTGCAGCGCCACCCTTCATCCCAAAACAGGGACCAAGTGAGGGTTCGCGAAGGGCAACTACGGCACGCTTGCCAATCTTATTCAAACCGAGCGCAAGTCCAATGGAAACCGTTGTCTTACCAATACCTGCCTTTGTTGCAGTAATGGCTGTGACGAGAATCAAGTGACTCTTCTTTTGTTTTTCTTCAGAGATGAGCGAAAGGGGGACTTTAGCAATATATTTACCATAGTGCTCGAGGTCATTTGCATCAATACCAATGCCTGCGGCAACTTCTTCAATGGGTTTCAAAGGGGTGCTGTGAGCAATTTCAATGTCAGAAAGCATACTACTTATGTTTTAATTGTTTGTAAATCCAAAATGAATAATTGTTTCGCCTACAAAAGTACAGATTTTCAGCGGAACTAACGAATGTTTGGTAAAGATTGGGGCGCTATACTTTAGAACAATGTTTCCATAAACGCCATTCTGCTACTCACATACGCAACGACCACCAAGATGGCGAAGGTGAGCATGTTGCGCGAGGTAAATCCGAGAATGCGATTGAGTTCTGGACCTTTGTTGATTTGTACCATCTTGCGCCATGTAAGGTAATGGGGTAGCAGGTAAAAGGCGGGAAGTATGGCTAACCATAGATTGCCGTGTGTAGAAAGTATTGCAACACAAATGTAAGCGGCAATGCCTTGCAACAGATAGGCAAGACTTCCAAAGCGTTCGCCAAAGAGCACAACAATAGTACGTTTGCCCGTTTTTCGGTCTGTTTCACGGTCGCGGTAATTGTTGAGCACGAGTAAAGTGTCGACACATAATCCGCACGCTGCTGAAAGTAACCAAACGTCCGGGTGTAGTTCGCCTGCTTGAACGTAATACGTGCCAATGACAGGGACGAATCCGAAGAACACCCATACGAGCAAATCGCCCAAACCATGATAACTCATCAACGTTGTGTAAAGGAATGCGAAGATAACGCAACTCGCTCCCAAACCGATGAGCCACCAACCGCCATAAAACAGTAGGCAAGCACCTACTGAGCACGCGAGAATTAGCGTTATCATAATGCCGTTGCGCATGGCAGTTGGGGAAATCCACCCTTGAGCACATGCGCGCTTCGGACCGAGACGTTCTTCGGAATCTGTACCTTTCTTATAATCGTAAAGGTCATTAATAAAGTTGGCTGCCACTTGCATGAGCATGGCAAAAATTGCACAGAGTAAGGCGGGTTTCCATTGTGCTACACCATTTGCATACGCCAATGCCGTTGCAACTGCTACGGGGATTAGAGCCGCAGATAAGGTCTTGGGACGAGCGGCAAGAAACCAAACTTTAAGGGGGTACATAAGCAAGGAGATTTAAGGATGATGTGTTTAGAGTTTATAGTGCCGAGACTTTCAGTAAAGGAGGCATTTCAAATAGTTACTTCTTCATCTTTATGCAAGCCCAACCGTCTTGACTGCGTACATCAACGAGTGCTAAGCCTAATGTTTCGGCATGGGCAACAAGTTTAGGTACGTCTTCATCATAGAAACCGCTCATGAAGATGGTTGCATCTGCGTTCATGCGAGCCACATAGTGGCGCATGTCTGCGAGAAGTATGTTGCGGTTAATGTTCGCAATCACAAGGTCGAAGGGACCATGGTTGACGAGTGAGTTTGCATCGCCTAAGAGCACATCAATACCATTAATATTATTGAGCGCCATGTTTTCAAGGGAGTTTTTCACACACCATTCGTCAATGTCAATGGCTACACAATGCTTGGCACCGCGCATGCGAGCAAGGATGGCAAGAATGCTTGTGCCACATCCCATGTCAAGCACTTCTTTTCCCTGCATGTCGTCATCAAGGATGCGACCGACCATTTGAGACGTGGTGGCGTGGTGCCCCGTTCCGAACGACATTTGAGGATTGATTTTTATCGCATATTCAGCTGTGGGAACGTCCTTATGGAAGGTGCTTGAAATGACACAACGGTCGGAAATGACGATAGGTTGGAAGTAATTTTTCTCCCATTCCTCATTCCAGTCTTTATCCTCAGCTTCCACTATTTGATAAGTGATGGTCGTGTCGGGAAGAGGGAAAAATTCAGTGAGTGACGTGAGCGCTTCTTCTTCGTAGAGTTGCGTCTGGATGTAAGCTTGGAAGAGACCCGTCTCCGCTTCTTCTGCAAAGATTGGTGCTTCGGGAAAATTGTCTACACTGCCTACGCGGGGAAGGTCGAGCGAGGCGGTGCGTACGAAACTTTCAAAACCGATGTCGGCAAGCAATGCGCTGAGCACGTCTTCAGCAGCTTCGCTTTGGGGGGTGAGGGTGAAGGTAAATTCGAGGTATTTCATTGGAGAGGTTCTGAGGTTTTGAGGCTCTGAGGTGGGATTCCGCTCCGTAAGGTTCTGAAAACCTAATAGCGTAGCGATTTTAAAACCTCACAACCTTAACTTATTACTTCATGCGGATACGCCACTGTTGGGGGTACATGTTATTGGCACGGTTACCAAGATTATTGACAAACCCTAGGGGTAACTGCTTATAGGTTACGATGACATAACCCTTGGGGGCGTCGATGGTAATTGCCTCACGGCGCAAATAGGAAATGGCTGTTTCTTTGTCAAGTTCGCAAGTGGGAAAGGCATCTAATTTGCGGTTGAGTGCTAGAGCAAGATCGTGAGCAGGGGCAAACTTCTTGCCTTTAGCTTCGCCCAATGTTACGCCCACTTTGAGGCAGTTGAGCGAGGTCATTAGGCGCTGTGCAATCTCGGCATGGGGTTGGCGGATTGCTGAGAGCTCGTTCTCTCCCGTTGATAAAATCTTGTATTCCTCGGGTTGAGACAACCATTCTGCCACCGTACTTGCTCCCGCTGGAGTTTGGAGTTTGGAGACCTTTGATTTTTTATCTTTTTTCTGTCGTGGTTCTGGAGTTTCTGCCGTCTTACGCATGAGGCAGAGGAAGAGTCCTTCGCCGCGTGTCAAGTGGGGGAAGAA
This sequence comes from uncultured Prevotella sp., assembly GCA_937901345.1. GTDB lineage: Bacteria > Bacteroidota > Bacteroidia > Bacteroidales > Bacteroidaceae > Alloprevotella. The sequence goes on from CALCHM010000159.1 coordinate 3,081, forward strand.
ATGGTACATGCCATTGTTAGCAACGGATGCTTCAGACAAGTGTTCAGGCATATCCAAGGTGTGAACGTTCCACGCCGATTCCACGTCAAGCGGGATAATCTCAGCGCCAAGTTCCTTACAAATGCGTGCCACCATCTCTTCGTTTTCAGGACGATTATAGGTACACGTGCTGTAAACGAGGTATCCACCAGTGCGAAGACACGACCAAATGTCGCAAAGTATACCCCATTGACGGTCTGCGCAAGTAATGACGTTTGCTGTTGACCATTCGCTAACGGCAGTCTCATCTTTGCGGAACATTCCTTCGCCAGAGCAGGGGACGTCTGTGGCAATAACATCGAACATGCCGCAACAGTCGTTGAATTCATTGGGATAGGCGTTGGTGACAATTACGTCAGGGTGTCCCCATTTCGTAAGGTTCTCAGCTAAAATCTCAGCGCGTTGTCGCATTGGTTCATTGGCAACGAGCAGTGCACCATCTGGGAGCAAACTTCTCCAGAGGGTACTTTTACCACCGGGAGCCGCGCATAGGTCTAAAAGTCTTTCGGGGACGAAGTCAGTCGCGATTTTTCTATACGCCTGTTCGATAAACATCGATGCTGCTTCCTGAACGTAATAACCGCCCGCATGGAGTGTTGGGTCGAGCGTAAACGAGGGGCGCTCTTTAAGGTAACTTCCCGCAGAACTCCAGGGTACATTACCATCAAGAAGTGCGTCGAGATGTGATAATCTCTCAAAGGAAAGTTTCCGATTGTTGAAGCGCACACTTGTGGGTGGAATTGATTCGGTCAGAACAGTGCAGAGTCTTTGCGCCTCTTCGTTGCCGAGCAACGTACGCATTTGTTGTATAAAGGCTTCGGGAAGCATGGGATAAAGAGAAAGGATAAAGGAGAAATGAGAAAGACCGTGCGGGTGATATAATAGTATAGGGTGAAGAGGAAAGCGAAAGGGGGAGCGAGGTACAAGTCTGTCCGAATGAACTTTCTCCGTTTCCCTTTCTCATTTCTTCTTTCCCATTATACCGCTACGATACCCTTAATGTGTGGATGTGGGTCGTAGTTGAGGAGTTCGAAGTCCTCATACTTGAAGTCAAAAATGTTCTTGACGTCAGGGTTGAGGCGCATTTGGGGGAGCGGGCGCGGTTCGCGCGAAAGTTGCAAGTCCGTTTGCTCCATGTGGTTTAAGTAAAGGTGTGTGTCGCCTGTAGTATGGACAAATTCACCAGGTTCTAGACCGCATACTTGAGCAACCATGAGAAGCAGCAACGAGTAAGAAGCAATATTGAAAGGCACTCCAAGGAAGCAGTCTGCCGAACGCTGATAGAGTTGTAACGAAAGGCGACCATCAGCTACGTAGAATTGGAAGAGTAGGTGGCAAGGGGGGAGTGCCATTTCGTCAACCTCTGCGACGTTCCATGCAGAGACAAGCAGACGGCGCGAATTGGGATTGTTCTTTATCTGATCGATAACCTGCGAAATTTGGTCGATATGTCCGCCTTTGTAATCGGGCCATGAGCGCCACTGATAACCATAGACGTGTCCCAAATCTCCATTTTCATCTGCCCATTCATTCCAGATGCGTACGCCATTCTCTTGAAGATATTTTACATTGGTATCGCCTTTCAAGAACCAAAGCAGTTCGTAAATAATTGATTTGAGGTGGCACTTTTTCGTGGTTACCAAGGGGAAACCATCAGCTAAGTTGAAACGCATTTGGTGACCAAACACTGATTTCGTACCAGTGCCAGTTCTATCAGTCTTTATAACACCTTCTTCTTTGATTCGGCGTAACAGGTCTAAGTATTGTTTCATAGGGAGTGGGGTTTAGGTTATGATTATTTAGATTGTGAAGAATAAGTGTGATGAAAGGTTTCTCGAAAAGAATCTGCTAGGATTTTAAACTTCTGGGACTCCCGCGGAATTTTTTCTTGTTTCCAAACAATTGTCGGGATTCCCGTCGAGATTTTTCTTAGTTCCAAACAATTGTCGGGACTCCCGCGGAATTTTTTCTTGTTTCCAAACAATTGTCGGGATTCCCGCTGAAATTTTTCTTGTTTCCAAATAATTGTCGGGGCTCCCGCTGAGATTTTTCTTAGTTCCAAACAAGTGTCGGGACTCCCGCTGATTTTTTTCTTGTTTCCAAACAGTTGTCGGGATTCCCGCTGAAATTTTTCTTGGCTCTAAATAATTGTCGGGACTCTTGCTGATGTTTTTCGAGTTTTTCCACATCTCTGAGCGCCTACAAATTTAGTCTTTTTTGCTGAGTATGTCTCGTTAGCGCTTTAAAAAACTACAATGATGTTGCTGTTGATAGCCAAAGGCGGTTGTTTCATGTGTTAGTGATTGGCATAAAAAAATTGCTATCCGGAAGTTTCTCTCTCATTACTGAGAGCCGTTTCCGGACAGCAATCATCAAAATATTATTTCTTTATCCCATGAAGAAAAGCAACACGAGTTGCGCCGTAAGAATGCGCAAGAACATGGTGAGGGGATATACTGTTGAATAACCTACAGCGGGAGCATCGCTGCCAACTGCTGTTTGATTCGCAAATGCAAGCGCAGGGGGGTCAGTGTTTGAACCGGCAATAAGACCCATCAAAGTGAAGTAGTTTAACTTCATCTTGAGGCGACCAATAAGACCGATAATCAAAATAGGCACAGTAGTAATCAAGAAACCAGCCCAAACGTAGTTGTAACCACCGGCAACAATTGTTTGCCAGAAAGTAGCACCTGCTTGTAGACCAACGCTCGCCAAGAAGAGGATAAGACCCACTTCGCGGAGCATGAGGTTGGCTGAAGTTGTCATGTAAGACGCAATCTTGTAACGATAACCAAACGCGCCTACAAGAATAGCCACGATAAGAGGACCACCAGCGTAACCCAACTTCACAGGTACATCAATACCGGGGAGAGGAATAGGCATCTGACCAAGAATAATACCAGCCATGATACCAAAGAAGATGGCACCTACGTTAGGATGGTCAAGGTGCTTAACGTTAGCACCCACCTTACGAGCAAGACGATCTACATTTTCTTCCAAACCTGTTACAAGCAGGCGGTCACCTACCTGAAGACGCAAGTTACGGTTGGCAAAGAGGTCCATGCCGTTACGTGTAACGCGCGTTACGTTTACACCATAGACAGAAGAGAAGTGGAGTTGACCGAATGTCTTACCGTTCATGGTTTCCTTTGTTACGATGAGGCGACGAGATACGTAGTTCTTCTTTTCAGTATCTGTTTCCCAAGTCTTTCCTGGAACTGTTTCACCAATGAGTTCAGTCATGGCTTGTGCTTCCCATTCTGTACAAACAAGGTGCACTTCATCGCCAATTTCCAACTTCGTTTCGCGGTTGGGGATGATGAGTTCGTTGCCCTTGATGATGCGCGAAATGATGAATTCGCGGTTGAGGAAGTTGCGGAGTTCTTCAAGCGTCTTGTTGATGACAGCATAGTTTGTCACCTTTAATACGAGGTGCTTGGGTGTTGCATGAGGATTGCTTTCTACTTCCTTGCGGAGTTGCTCGCGCTCCTTATTAAGATCAATCTTGCAGATATAGCGAATTGCGATGGTTGCGAGGATAATACCAACTACACCGAGGGGGTAAGCGCAAGCATAACCGCTAGCAATATCAGGCGCTGTTCCTGCCTCAAAGAAACTGTTTACCGTAGTTGTTGCCGCACCAAGACCGGGGGTGTTGGTTACAGCACCGAAGAGAACGCCCACCAACATGGGGAAATCTGCCTTGCTACCTTGGTTGAAGAACAAATAGTAAAGCACGAATACCATGGCAATGTTGAGCGAAACAATGCCCACAGCAAGCATGTTCATCTTTAAACCGCCCGACTTAAACGTAGCGAAGAAACTAGGACCAACCTGCAAACCAATACAGTAAACGAAGAGGATCAAACCCAACTCCATTACAAACTTGATGATTTGAGGAGTGCTGGCAAGTGTCTCGCCACTAGCTGTCTTGTAGTCAATACCGAAATAGGTATTGCTGATGTGTCCAACGAGGATACCCACGAAGAGCACAAACGTTACACCCAAAGCGATGCCGCCAAACTTAATTTTACCCAACTTCACACCCAATGAGATTGCAAGTGCGTAGGCAATGACCAAGTGGGCAATGTAAGTACCCGAAGTCAAGGTCGTGAGAATGTTAACTAACCATTCCATGGTGTCTTTGTATAAGATTAAGAGGTGAATAATTCAATTGCAAAATTACGTTAATTAATTTTGAAGCAGGCTACTCTTTAAACTATTTTTTTGGAATCGCCTTATAATACTTGATGATTGTTTGCGATTACGAAAGTCGGAGTGACAAAATGGCATAAAGATTGTCCTAATAAGCGGGTAGCGTTTGTTGATTCTTAGCATCAATAAACCTGTTAAACTCTTAATCATTATCGTTTTGCTATTATTGGTGTCTGGTATACATATCTAACTTTCGGAATATAAAGTTGTTCGAATAGTATAAGTCCCACTATTTGCATGATCTCCCTGAAAGAGGAAAAATCCATTAGTATAGAGTCGCCCCGGGTGTTCTAACGCCATACTAACACCATTCGAATGGTGTTCGAACAACGTAGCAAGGAGGCATTACCCTCTGTGTCCGAATCTCTGCTTTGAAATTTCTCCGAAACTGGGTTGTCGTTACGTTACGATGAGTTGCTACGTCACAATTTTAATCCTAATATTAACTAATTCAAATAGTTAATATGTTTTTTTAGAGGTTTACTAATTCGCGAATTAGTTAATACGTGATGGGCTTTATCACGAAAACGCCTGCGGACAAGGCAAAAAAAATGTCACGCAAGTCGCCTAACTCGGCAACGCCTCGTTTCAAGGATGGTTCCCCTCTTCCCCAAACGCACTCAGTTGCTTCTATTTTTGAGTACATGTCTAACGTTTCACTCCTTTGGGAAATATACGAAAAGAGGCTGCGCCGTAAATGAATTACGACACAGCCTCGTTAGAGTTATGTTATGATGTAAAGTGAAATTACATCAACACTTCCATGATCTGATTTGCTACACGGTTATTGGGGTTAACGATGATTACCGTTTCGAGGTACTTCATACACTCTTCGTCGTTGTTGGTCTTAAAGTGATACAACATGAGATACTGAGCGCAAATTTCCTTCTGACGGTTGAGCTTTTCGTTTTCGCCAATAAGTTCGAGAGCCTTTTCGTAGTACATCTTGGGCTTTTCTTCAGCAGCTGCAGGGTTGGTAATCCAAAGCTGTGCGCGATAATACCAAGGCAAATAGAAGAGCGATGCATCGTACTTTCCTTCATTTTCAGGAGCAGACATCTCGTTTGAGATGTTTTCGTAAATCTTGTCTGCTGCATTCTTGTATTGGTCGCGAAGTTCTACTTGTGTGCTGTCACACTTGTTACTTGCTGCCAAATAAAGGTTAGCAAGACCAAGATCGTCACCGAGACTCTTTTCCTTACCGATGAGACTCAAATACTTTTCGTAGTATTCAATACCTTCAGCAGCTTGACCGAGTTGACGGTAGAGGTCTGCTACAGCCTTGAAACCAGGTGCCTTTGTAGAGTCAATAGCGAGACCCTTCTTGTAGTATTCAACGGCTCCAACCTTGTTTTCGAGACTTTCTTCATACTTTGCTGCGTAGAGATAATCCAAGTAAGTATAGAGGCTGTCAGCGTATTCTTGGTTGGTTACGTATGCTGAAGAAACCATTGCACCGTCAATATTGTCTCCATCAACGTCGCAGAAGAACTTGTATGCCTTGAGCACCTTTTCACGATTGCTATCGGGAGCGAGCTTTAAGTTGAGCGCAAGGTTACAGATTTCTTGACAATTCTTGATGAGTTCTGCCTTTTCTGCATTGTCTTTAGGCATCATCATCTGCACTGTGAAGAGAGAGTAGCAGTAACGTGTAGCTGCACGATATTCAAGATTTTCCTTTGTCTTGGGTGCCTTTTCAAAGTAACTTTGATAGAACTTGTTGGCTTCTTTCAAGTCCTTGATGAGTTGTGCACCTTCTGACTTTTCTGCGTATTCGTAGTGAATGTCACCGAGTTCCTTGTCTGCCTGATAGTATGAAGGATCATACTTTTTTAGTGCTTCAAGTGCTTCAATTGCTACGAGTTGGTTCTGGTTCTTATAAATACGTGCTTTCAACTTGAGAGCAGCAATGTTACCTTCGTTTTTGCTGAGGAGTACGTCGCAGAAACGACCTGCGTTACCATAGTCACGACCCAACATTGCAGTTTCCATGCAGAACATAAGTACGTATTCTTCTGTAGCTGCAGGTGTTTCGTAAACCTTGTCTGAACACATCTTTGCAGGACCGTAGTAACTGATGTCTGAAGTACTGTTTGTAACAAAATAGTGACCTACAGCAACAAGTGCTTCAGGTTTGCGCTGAATAGAGCGGAGCAAACGCTGAAGTGCGCGGTTTGCCTTTTCAGGTTCAGTGAACATGGTGCTCATGTATTCGTCGCATACGGCTTGATGCTTGGGATCAAGCGCGGGCACTTCGAACTGAAGTCCTTGGAACTTCTCAGACTGAGTAGTCGTTTCTTCTGTAGTTACGTCTGTAGTTTCCTGAGCGACAAGAGGAGTTGCGCAACCAAAAGCAAGAAGCGCAAACATCGCAAAAGAATAAATTTTCTTGTTCATTGGAGTATGGTATTTTTATTTATTGTTATCATTTAGAGGGGTGTGTCTGAGTGAGAAATCCCCCGTTTAATCTCTGCAAAAGTACGAATAAATAAATGAATGGTGCAACGTTTTACTATCAAAAAGATATTTATGTGGGGCAAAATAATAGACAGAATGCAATAGATTGGAGTGCAACTATTTGAAAATGATATTTCGAGGCGCTATTTTAGAGGGTATTTTGTGCGTTATGGAAGGTGTGCTTCTAACGTGTTTTATGTCTTCTTATTAGTGTTTCTTTGTTGGTCGGGAGTGTTGTTTTATGATGACTTAAAAGGATGTGCCAAACGTTTTTTTGACACATCCTCTTTCTATTGTGCTTTACTGCTAATAGAGAATAGTTCTTTTGTTTTAATACCATTCTCCACCATCATCTTCTAAATAATCCTCGGATTGAGTTTTATCTTTTTGTTTTTCCATGCGCTCTAGTTCTTCGGGAGTGAGTTCGTCTTCATAGCGCTGGAGGGGTTCTTCTTCCTTCTGTAGTAACTCAGGATTGAGTTCAAGCGGTTGGAAGTTTTCGTCGTAGAACTGCTGATAGTCATCATAACTATACGTTGTGCCTAACAAGTTGATGTTCGCCTCTGCGATAAGGAAGGTTCGTGCATGTTGTAACTGCTTGGTGAGTTCCTGCGAGAGGGTGATGCGCTGGGCATAGGCATGAGCGTCATCGTAGGAGGTGAAACCGCCAATAATGAACTGTGTCAATGCTTTTCCGCGTTGCTGGGTGATACTCAGTTTGCGCGAAAGGAACACGGTGAAGTTGAAGTGCGCAACGTTGTATAGCAGACGGTTTGCATCGAGCGAGTCTGTGGGGTAGGCAATGAGGAAGCAGAAGGGTGTTTCGCGGTCGGCAAGGAGTTGCTGTCCTTCGGTGATATTTGCCGCCTGCTCTTCGGTGCGCTGTGTGCGCATGGACCAAAGCGAACCAATATCTAATGCGCCTCCTTCAATCGTACGTCCACTTTCGAGTCCGTTAATCATCATTCCCGCCATTGCGCTCACATCGCTTTCGGGGAAATCCTTAATGAGTTCGCGCAAATCTTGAATGAGCGTATCAACGGGAGACGTAGCGATGCGACTCAAAATGTCTACGAAGATGAATTTGGGACGATTGGCGCCTTTGGGGAATTTCTCACTCGCATAGGCCTCGTTTGCCCATACGGTTGCGTTGTCGCGATTACGATAGGCAAGATAGGTTTCTCGATAAAGTGAGTCTTCAATCTCTTTGCCGAAACGCGCGAGATATTCAAAATCGGGCGCAGTGATGAGTTTCGTAATGTCGCTATCGGGGTAGTAATTGGCGAGCAGATCGCGGAATTCAGCCGCTCGCTCGGTGCGTCCCCATCGTGAGTAGAGCAGGAAGAGTTGGTAATACACGTCTTCCATCTTCTCAAACTTGGGATAGTCAGAGTAGAGGCGTGTGAAAGTGCGCTCAGCAAGAGGAAAATCTTCCAAGCGGTCTTTTTCAATGAGTGCTGCTTCGTAGAGTGATTCTTGAATGATAGCGTGTGCCGCAGCTTTCTGCTCATCGGTGAAGGGAATTTGTGCGAGATAGTAGGCGCGCTTGTGCGGATCTTCTGTCTCTGAAAGTTCGGTTTCTTCCGTTATGGAGTCGGTGGCGAGGGAGTCCGTCGCAATGCTGTCGGCATTTGCTTCATCGGCAGTTTCATCGCTTTCGGCAAATTCTACAACGGTGCGATTGCTACGGCGCCAATGGTCTTCTAACTTGCGGTTGCCCCAAGCGCGCTTAAAGGCCTGCTTACCTTGGGTTACGGCTGTCGTGTTGTAGAAGTACCATGACTTATCTGCGCTCGTTTGCTGTTTGGGGCGCTCCTGTTCGGAAGGTGCTTGTCCGCTTTCTTGCAGACGTGCATTTGCTGCTGAATCGGCGGCGAGTTCGCGTTCCTCTTTCTCCTTTTGTTTGAGCGCTTCGATAACGCGGTCAATGGCTTCGTTGCGCTCTTCTTCGGGAGCGACGGATAGGTAGAGCAAACTATCTTGCAGATGGATTGCTGAGGTGAAGGGCACTAGGGCGTCGAGCACGGTAGAACGGTGTTTGATTTCCTCATATTTGTCGTGCTCTTTATCTAAAGCGCCTATGGCTTCGCTATAGCAAGTTTGTGCCAAGTCATAACGTCCTTGGTCCCAATAAAGTTCGGCAAGTCGGAGCACGAGGATACCCTTTTCGATGCCGTTACGCGTGGATTTCTCACGTCCTTTTTCGTAGGCGATGATAGCGTTAACCGTGTCGCGCTGTGCAAGGTGGATGTTGCCCATCGCGTAATAGATTTGGTCAAGATAGTCCTTGTTCTTGTCTTCCGATGCCATGCTTTTCAGACGTTTCACCATCTTTTGCGTTTCCGCACCTCCACTCATCACTTCTGTCTCGCGTATGCGGGCATTGAAGGTCAATTCATAGGGGGGATTCTTGCGGATGCACGACTGATAGGCCTTGAATGCCTCAGCCTTTTTGCCCTGATGCTGCATGATTTGCCCAATCAAGAAGTGAAGGCGTGCCTTCTGCAAACTTCCCGACACCTCTTTCACCGCCTTCTGTAAGTAGGGGAGTGCGTCATCAAAGCGCTCTTGACGCAGCAGTAGGTTCGCCTCGCTCAGGTTGGCAATTTTGCGCACATGGGGCGTGATGCTATCGCGCTTCATGCGACTCACCACTTCCTCTGCGTCGTAATACCATTCCAACTCGGTGTAACAACGGATGAGGTAAGCGCGTGCTTCGTTGGCAATGGTGGGTTGTGTAGCATAGTGGCGGGTGATGTAGGAGAAGGTTGAGGCTGCTTCCAGAAAGTCACCCTTCTGAAATTGTGCTTCGCCCATCAGCATCCACGCATGTTTGAGGAAAGGGTTAAACTCCTTTTGCGCCAAATAGGCTTTCATCTTAGGCGATTGGCGCTTGCTACCTTCCACTTTAGGGCGACGCGTAATGGAGTGCAACTGAATGGCCTTCTGACACTTGGTGATGGTGGTTTCAAAATTTCCACTGCCCGTTGTGCGACTTTTTTCGCTACCCACAAGAAAGACGGGTAGCAACTCCGTGTAGTTGTCCTTATGCCCCTTTTCTTTGGCATACATACCTTCCTTGTAGGCGGTGTGCCCGTTGTAGTAGGTGTTGTAACGTGCGGTGAAGGCGTGCCACATACGTGTTGGTGCCGTATTCTTCTTCGTAGAACACGACAATGCGGTAAATAGCATTACCAGTAGCAGTATGGGGAAGAACTTCTTCACGTTAAAAAGGATTCTTGTTTAGGGGAGGCTGGTGGGGACTGGTGATGTCGGAGAAAAATGCAAACGGGGCATAAATCCAGTTTGCGGGAACCTATTTTGAATTGTGGAGGGGCGTTTCTGGTTGTCAGGGAGGCATTTTAACTTGAAAAAACGTCCCGCAGATTGCCAGGGAGATATTTTGACTTGAAAAAACGTCTCGCAGGTTGTCGGGGAGGCATCTTGACTTGAAAAAACGTCCCGCAGGTTGTCGGGGACTAATTTCGAACTTGGATGGGGTGGACGAACTTTCTGAAGGTACCTCGCGCGTCATTATTATGTTTGTCGTCAACCGTATGCGTCTCTTCTTTACTTGATTTACGAGTGCATTCTGCGCTCTCCGATGATGAGAAACACCTCGTCCTTGATTGGGTCGGGGAGTTCGATGTGGCGAAGTTGGAGCGATCGCACCCATCCTGCTACTTCATCGTTGCGCATGGTGTAGAGGATTTCTTGAAATTCTTCTACTTCTTCAGCGGTATATTCGTCCGAACGGCGCGTACGGAAACGGTCGAGTTCCTCATCTTCATAATACTCCACGTCTTTACTTACTGCTGCCAACAGACTGTCCTTTTCGCACGTTTCGTGTTGTCCGCAACATTCCTCTTCTTCTTCGGGTTCCGGTTGAGCGGAGGTTTCTGTAACGACACCTTCCTGGGGAGAAGGTGCTTGCTCATCGGTGCGCAAGAAACGGGCTGCAACGGCAACGAGGATGATGATGGCAAGAAAAATAACGAGGTAAGTCATTGTGTGAGGTTATAAGGTGTTGAGGTAATAGGTTATGAGTGGTTTAAAGAGATTCCAGATGCTGCCAAAATGAAGGGTAAGACTTGCTCACCACTTCGGGATGGTTGATTCTGAGCAGCGGATAGCGCAGGGCGCAAGGTGCAAAGGCCATCGCCATGCGGTGATCGTCGTAGGTGTCGATGCTAATGAATGCGTTGGGTGGAAGTACTGTCGCACCAAATTCTTTACAGAAGAGTTCGCTATCGTTTGCCGCTTCAATGCAGATGCCCATCTTTTGGAGTTCTGTGCGTAGGGCCGCGATGCGGTCGGTCTCCTTAATCTTCAGGGTTTGCAATCCTGTGAAATGGAAGGGTTGGCGTAGTATAGCGCAGGTAACAACGAGCGTCTGTGCTAAGTCGGGTTGTTCAGCAAGGTCGAGTTCGAGCATTTCGGGGGCATCCACTTTCCGCTTGGTGAGCACCACACCGTCCGCCGTGAATGCCGTATGCACACCCAAGGGCGTGAAGAATTCGCGAATGAGGGAGTCGCCCTGCAAACTGTTTTCGAAGAGATAGGGAAGCACGATGCGTGCCTCGGGATCGGGACTCAAGGCTACGAGTTCGTACCAGTAAGATGCTGCGCTCCAATCGCTCTCCACGCGAAACTCCTTTAGCGGTCGGTAAGGCTGAGGCGCTACGCAGATGGTGGCATCGTCAACCCATTCCACAACCGCTCCGAATTGGCGCATGAGCGCGATGGTCATGTCGATGTAAGGACGTGAGAGAATGGTGCCTTCAAGGTGTAACTGCAGTCCTTCTCGCAATGTTGGGCCCACCATCAACAGGGCGGAGATATATTGCGAACTCACATCCGCGGGGAGCGAGATGGCGCCACCCTTTAGTGAACTTCCCGTAATGCGCAGTGGGGGAAAACCTTCCTCCTCCGTGTAAGCCACCTGTGCCCCGAGTAGGCGCAAAGCGTTGACTAAAACCCCAATGGGGCGCTGGCGCATGCGCGCTGTTCCGGTGAGAATGCGTGTGCCGGGAAGGGTAGAAAAATAGGCGGCAGAGAAGCGCATGGCTGTGCCGGCCGCCATGATGTCAATGACATTGTCCTCGCTTTGCATGGCACGAACCAGCACACGCGTATCGTCACAATCAGAGAGATTCTCCAATTGCGTTTGCCTTCCTGAGAGTGCTGCTATAATCAGCGCACGGTTGCAAATGCTCTTTGAGGAAGGCAGCGTGATGGTTGCTTGAAGCGTGGCGGGGATGTGCATGATGTACGATGACTTTTGCTTATAGTTACAATATATTCTATAGTTTCTATAATCCCTATAGACCCGATAAAATCAAAACCTAAGAAAATGTATTATTCGTAAAACTGAATCACTAAGTCGTTTTCCCACACCTTGCCCGCTTCGAGCGTTTGCATGTAGGGGCGTTCTTGGATGCTGCCATTGAAACCCTGTTCGTCGCAGAGTCCATACCATGGTTCGATGCAGAGGAAGGGGGTGTGAACGCCCTGAGGTTGCCAGAACAACCATACGGGGGCAGAACATTCCACGCGAGCGATGGGCTGCTTCTCGAGGTTGAGCAATGTAGCTGCCGTGAGTTGGTGCTTGTCGAAGATGAGCGCTTCGTTGTTAAACGTTGCTACGCACACGGGCACAAGACCGTCTTCCGTCTGGGGGAAGGCAAAGCGTTCATGCTCAGTGCAACCTTGTGTGCTTGCGCGAAGTACGCTTTCGGGATTACCTTCCAGGCGCACGTAAGCCACCACGTCCTTGTCGTCCGCAAAGTCGGGAAGGTTGAACGCAGGGTGTCCACCCATCTGGAAGTACATAGCTTCCGTACCCAAGTTGATGACGCGCATTGTCATGCGGAGTTGCATGCCTTCGAGCGCATAAGTCACTTCCACACGACAGGGGAAGGGATAAGAAACGAGTTCTTCCGCTGTAGGTTCATAGGAATAGGTCACACTGCTTTCCGTTTGCGCAGCCAAGGTCCATTCAGCCTTGCGCACGAAACCATGTTTCTCAATCTTGAGGGTTTGATCCTTATACGTGCAACAACCGTCCCACATGCCCCCGCAGATGGGGAAGAGAATCGGAGCGCGACCGCCCCACCATTTAGCGTCTCCCTGCCACCAGAATTCCTTACCGCTAGCATTTGAAGTGACGCTCTGAACTTCCGCTCCTTGTTTGCTCACACGGAGTGTAAGCCCTGTGCTCTTTATCGTTTCCATCATGAAAAGTCAATTAAAAAGTTATTCAATTTTTTATTAAAAGTACGTGAATTGTACAGCAGGGCAAAATTAGAAAAATAATAGGAATCATTGCGCTTCACCCGCGCTCTAAAAACGGAAGATGTTTATTTTTCGTGTGTAAAAACGCATTTTTTTACTGAAAAACTTGCAGAGTAAAAAAAAAGTAGTACTTTTGCACTCGCAATTCGGGGTGTAGCTCAGTCCGGTTAGAGTGCGCGTCTGGGGGGCGTGAGGTCGCTGGTTCGATTCCAGTCACCCCGACTGAATTGTTAAGAGGTCAGAACTTTCGTTCCGACCTCTTTTTCTTTTCCTATGAATTTGTGCGGTCTAAGCATACATAGAAAAAACCGTTTTAGAAACGTCCGCCCGTGTGGGAGTGCGTTCTAAAACGGTTTCTTTATTTATTTTACGAATAAATCCTATCGTTACATAAGCAAGTTGTCAGGCTACTTCATTATTACCTTTTTGCCGTTCACAATGTACAAGCCTTTGCCGGCGTTGTTCACACGGCGACCTTGGAGGTCGAAAATCTCACTTTGCTGATAAACATTGTTCGTAATCTCGTCAATCCCTGTAGTATCTTCCTTGCCACATACCGTGCAAACACCATTTTCATAACTATGCAGTGTAGCATTCACAGTTACGTTTTCACCAAAATCATACAGCGGATTCGTTATCCATGAACATCCAACTGTGGCTGTTATCAAACTGTAGCAATTATTGAAAGCCCATTCTCCAATGCTGGTCACACTGTTAGGAATCACCACGGAAGTCAAACTGTAGCAATCAAGGAAAGCTTGATCCCCAATGCTGGTCACACTGTTAGGAATGGTCGTCTCGCTACATCCTGCAATCAAGGTATTTGTTTGGGTTTCTATAATCGCATTACAATTGTTTCTTGAATCATATGTTTGGTTGTCTTCAGCAACTGCAATGGAAGTCAAACTGGAGCAACCTCCGAAAGCATTCTCCCCAATGCTGGTCACACTGTTAGGAATCTTCACGGAAGTCAAACTGGAGCAATGCATGAAAGCATTCTCCTCAATGCTAGTCACACTATTAGGAATCACCACGGACGTCAAACTGGAGCAATATTCGAAAGCATAATCCCCAATGCTGGTCACACTGTTAGGAATCTCCACGGAAGTCAAACTGGAGCAACTAGAGAAAGCATATTCCCCAATGCGGGTCACACTGTTACCTATCTCCACGGAAGTCAAACTGGAGCAATTATAGAAAGCATAACCCTCAATGCGGGTCACACTGTTAGGAATCACCACGGAAGTCAAACTGGAGCAATGAGAGAAAGCAGACCACCCAATGCTGGTCACACTGTTAGGAATGGTCGTCTCGCTACATCCTGCAATCAAG
>CALCHM010000160.1 GCA_937901345.1 uncultured Prevotella sp.
TCCCAAGTACAAGGGTATGATGATGGGTGGATGGTTTGTAGCAACAGCCATCGGTAACTTCTTAATCATGGTTCCCGGTCTTATGTGGGGTATGGATCTCACCATCATCTGGGGTGTACTTATTGGCATCTGCCTCCTCTCTGCAGGATTCATTTTCTCTATTTTGAAGCGCCTCGAAAAGGTTGCGTAAAGAATAGTCATTAAACACCCGAATGGGGCGTACCGTAATGCTTGTGGCATTGGGTACGCCTCATTTTTTATGCGTACTCCGCTGTATATGCGTGTTTTTTCTTACCTTTGCGCCTGTAGAAGTGGTTTGCACATTGCTGCAATGAAAAGGGAAACAGGTGAAAGTCCTGTACAGTCCCGCTGCTGTAAGTTCCATCGTCGTAAGCACAAGATGCCATTGATTTGTTGAAAATCGAGAAGGCGTGCTTGCAGGAATAAGTCAGAAGACCTGCCACCTCGGTGTAATACAATCGTACTCTCGCGGAAGGGTTTCGATTGGTGGTGATGTTATAAGTTTGTTTGCATTCTTCTTTTTAAGGGAGGATTTGTGCGTCTTATAAACATTACCGCAAGTTCAATTATACATATTAGGAGTGCAGCATCCGCACTGCATTCGGGGGTAGTTCTTTCATGTGCACATGGAGGGACTCACATTTACCTTTTTATTATGCATCGCCACGTCATAAAACTCTTGGTTGCTGTTTGGTTGCTGTTATATCCATTCTTAACGGTGACAGGACAGGCATTGCCCGACACCTTGCTACAAGAGGCTATAACTGTTGGTCTCAAAAGAGATGCCACATTGCGCACATCCGTACCCGTGTTCCGTCTTGATTCCACAGCCTTGCGGAGATCTGGTGCAACGGACATCACCACCGCCTTGCGCCACCTTGCTGGAGTCAACCTGCGCGATTACGGAGGTGCAGGCGGTCTGAAGACGGTTAGCGTGCGCGGCATTGGTGCCACTCACACCGCCGTTACTTACGACGGCATGCCTATGGCCGACACGCAAGGGGGAACGGTTGACGTGTCGCGCTTTGCCTTCGACTTGATGCAAACCATCCGCCTTGATATTGCTGACGCTAGTCCCTTGTTGGTGCCCGTCAGAAGCATGGCGGCGGCAACATTAGACATTGGCAGCACCGCCGAAGGTACCCATAACAACGTATCGTCTTTCCAACTGCGTACAGGTTCGTGGGAACTGCTGAATCCCGCTATCACCATACGCCGAAAGGTAAATGCGAAGCACACCATGGGAGGAGCGGCATCGTACACGCTGAGCAACAACAACTATTCCTTCCGCTTGCGCAACGGAAATACGTCTACCACCGAGCGTCGCCATAACTCGCGCCACCAAAGCGCTATTGGCGAACTGAATTGGTCGTACCGCCCCGACAAGTACCGACTAGTGAGCACGAAGGTCTATGTCTCCGACACTGACAGCCGACTCCCCGGGCCTGTAGTGCTCTATAATAGCGAGAACAAGGAGCAACTAGGCGAGACGCTACTCTTCGCACAATCGCACTTTGACTATACGGGAAAGGCGATGGATGCTTTTGTGGCTGTAAAGGGGCAGCACCAAGAGCACAACTACACCAATCCCGACCCGCAGTACCCCGAAGGCGCCTTAACCCGAAACTATCGCCAATCGGAGGTTTACGCTACTGGGGGAGCGAGTTGGAAGATGCTACCCATACTTTCTGTCGGGTATGCTGCAGACTATTTCTACAACCACCTCGCCACGAACCTCACCACGGCAGATAATGCCTCGCGCCACACCCTACTTCAGGCTGTATCCATGCGTTATCACCATCCCAAACTCACACTTACCGCACGCCTCACGGCACATCATGCTTGGAATCATGCACCGCAACAATCGGAGTCGCCACGAAATTTGAGTGAACTCTCCCCTTCCCTTTCCCTATCGGTGCATCCCTTCGATGAAAACGTCACGTTGCGCGCCTTCTACAAGGATTATTACCGACAACCCACCTTCTCGGAGACCTATTTCTATCACCTCGGCACCCCCATGCTGAAACCCGAACGCACACGTCAATTGGGAGTGGGAACAACGTGGCAAGGGCGCATCGGAAACTTCGGACCCACCCTGCGCTTTTCCACAGATGCGTATTACAACGACTTGACCGACAAAATCTCTTCCGTGCCCTACAACCTCTTTGTGTGGCGCACAGAAAACAGAGGTAAAGTCATCATTAAAGGACTGGATGCAACCTTGCAGGTCAACCAACGCTTGGCACCACGTCATACCCTCTTGCTCACAGCAAACTATTCCCTACAAGACGCTGCCGACAGAACATCACATACGGACAACTCCTACGGCAAACAGTCGGCCTACCTGCCCCGCCATAGCGGTGCGGTAAACCTCGTTTGGGAAAATCCCTGGATGAATTGTGGTGTGAATTTTTCAGGCGCTTCATCACGGTGGACCACCAACAACCATGCGCCTAGCACTCGCCTCCCAGGGTATGGCGAAATCGGACTTACCTGTTACCGCAACATAAACATCCCCACAGGGGTGTTAAAGGCGAGTCTGTCGCTCCATAACCTGCTCAACAAAAGTTATGAAATCGTGCGCCGCTACCCCATGCCCACGCGCCGCTTCGTAGTTACTCTTGCTTACTCTTTATAATCTCAACTAACAAACCTAAATTATATCTGCTTATGCGTTACACACTTCCCCTCATCAGCCTTTTGTTCGTGGGTTGTGCATCTTCTGAAGACACCCCAACACCTCAACCCGCCCCCACGTCGTCATCACTTTACGTCATCAATCAAGGTTCTTTTTACGATGGCATTGATGGCAGCATCAGCGCTATTAACGTAGAAACGGGCGAAGTGGTTGCCGACGCCTTTATGGCGAAAAATGGCGTAAGCCTCGGAGGTTCTCCTCAGACTGGCGTAACCTATGACAACATGCTCTATGTTCCCGCGCAAGAATCCAATCGTGTGTGGGCGTTAAATACTGAGGATTTATCGATAGCAGGAACCATCACCACGAATGTCCCTACGGCAGTTTCCGCAACGTCCGCCCACCTCTTCGTTGCAAACAACGACGGTTTTCTTTCGGTATATAACCGCAAGGACCTTAGTTTGACAAAGCACATCGCAGTGGGTCCCAACCCCTGTAACATGACCATTTCTGATGGTGAACTTTTCATCAGCATCTCTGATGGTTATAATTATCCCACGTATGAAAATGGTTTCCGCTTAGCACGCCTATCGCTAACCGACCTCACCTTGGGCGACGACATCGCGGTAGGCATGAACCCCGGACAGGTGCTCACGGCAACGGATGGTTCGCTCTTCCTGGTGTGTCGTGGAGATTATGCCGCTACGGTCTCTATGGTATATAAAGTAGATCCACGAACGGGCACAAGCACGTATATCTGTGACGGTTCGTTCATTGCCCTTCAAGGTGAAAAATTATTGGTCATCAATGCTGTGACTGACTGGACAACGTATGAAACCGTCAACACCTACACGGCGTATGACACACACACGGGAGCCGTGATTCGCACCGATATTCTCAATGCCCCACTTCCTGCAATGCCAATTGCCATTCAGTGCGCCCCCAATGGCGACATCTTTGTGACGTCGCAACTCTCGCTTTACGATTACACCTCGCCCGGTATCTTATATCATTATGACTCCGAAGGGCAGTTTAAGGCGCAATACAGTGTAGGTACCTCACCTTGCGGCATAGTTGCCCCTTAAGCAGTGACGAGCGCTTGACCACAGTTTCAGCATCGTCCCTTTTAACCCCATACCTGTCCTCGGGTATGGGGTTTGTTTATGGGGATATTTGAGTTCGTCTCGCCTTTCGGGGAGGAGGAAGACCGACTTTGCGAAGTCAAATGCCCAAAGGGCGGAGGAAACAGTTGTCATGGGGGCAACTTCTATAGTATAGCGAAAAACAAAGGTCGTCAATCGAAAAATGAGCAATAACTCGGTCGACTACAACTTCCAAGGGGGTAAAATGTTCGTTGGTAATGTGAGCGACGCTAAGAATTTTATGAAATTCCGGATTTTTATAAAATCTATGAACGTAAATTTAAGAAATCACGCGTTTTTATAAAATCAACCCCCTATTTTTTAAGAATTCACGGATTTTTATAAAATCCACCTGCTTGGATTTTATGAAATCACGGATTTTCATTTAATTATTTTCATAGATTTTATAAAATTCTGGATTTTCATAAAATCCATCAAGTCAAATTTAAGAATTCACGGAATTTTGTAAAATCTATTCAAATTATTTTATAAAAATCCGGAATTTCATAAAATTTACTTGTTCGCTCGGCGGGAAAACCGTCATGTTCCCTCCAACCACCTACGCTGACGCTGTTTGACGACGCGCCACGCACTCCGACAACGTGACAACCACCATATTTACTCCAACGGTACTATATAAAAAGAACCTATTCCCTCGCGAGGAACAGGTTCTTCCATTGTAAATCTATTTTGATGTGGTCATTGCGCAACAGATGCGCTGAACAGCATTTAGACCGATTAGCGCTTGCGCAACTTTAGGGATTCTCCGTCAAGAGCGACAACACAAGTTTCTCCCTTCTTGAGATTGATGGCCGCTGTAAGTTCACCGTAGCGCACGTTGCACGTGCCGTCTTGTGTGGCCTTAATACGCGCCTCAGCAAGTTTGCCATCCTTCCAGTCGATAGAAACGTAGAAGGCACCGCGAGCACGAAGCCCACTGATGCTACCTTCGCTCCAAGCATCGGGCAAAGAGGGGAGCAAGTGAATGCATCCAGCATGACTCTGCAAGAGCATTTCTGTTACGCCTGCCGTGCCACCAAAGTTACCATCGATTTGGAAAGGTGGGTGAGTATCCCAAAGATTGTCGGCAGTACCATTCTTAAGCAAATTACCAAAGAGTTTGTACGAACGATTGCCATCGTGAAGACGCGCCCACTGATTGAGTTTCCAACCCATACTCCAACCCGTTGCACCATCGCCTCGGTGATTCAAAACAACCTTTGAGGCTGTAGCGAGTTCGGGAGTTGTGATGGGCGAAATTGTTGAACCTGGATGCAAGCCAAAGAGGTGGTTCACGTGACGGTGTTGGTCGTTGGGGTCGTCAATGTCCGTGCTCCATTCTAAGAGTTGACCGTAGCGGCCCACCTTATAAGGCACCATCGCTTCGAGCATGCCTTCCCAAATCACAACCTTATCGGCATCAATGCCCAAGATGTTTGCAGCAGCAATAGCCTGAATAAGGTTTTCGCGAATTACGGCATGAGTGAACGTTGTACCCTCGTCAATAGGTCCGTGCTCGGGCGATGTTGAAGGTGCTGCCGTCATTGTTCCATCGGGTTTTAACCACAGGTAATCCTCAGAGAAGAGTGCGCATCCCTTGATGAGAGGGTAAGCCGTCTTACGCAAGAATTCAACATCGCGCGTAAAGTCATAATATTCCCAGAGGTGAGTTGCCAACCATGCCGCTGCTACGGGATTATAATTCCAACTCATGTCCTGACTCTCAAGTGGCGCTGTGAAACCGAAAATGTTTCCAGAAATACCCGCTGCCCAACCGCGCGCACCCCAGTATGCCTTTGCGGTAATCTTACCGGGTTCTTCAAGCGTGCGAATAAAGTCGGTCAATGGTTCTGCGCATTCCGCAAGATTCGTGGTAAGTGCGGGCCAATAATTCATCTGCAGGTTGATGTTATTATGATAATCTACGCGCCAAGGACCATCGACATTGTTGTGCCAAATACCCTGAAGATTGGCGGGAAGATTACCTGGGCGAGATGAGGAAATGAGAAGATAACGACCGAAGTGGTAGTACAATTCTTCGAGTCCAGCGTCCTTCGCCCCCTGACGATAAGCAGCAAGTCGCTTGTTTGTGGGGAGGTCAGAGGTTTCGCCCTTCAAGGTGAAGTTTACACGATCGTAGAGCGAGGTGTAATCCTTCACGTGACGGTCAAGGAGTTTGGCATAGTCCATCTTCACTGCCTTCTTCATCCATTTGGCAGTCGTCTTAAGGGGTTCTACACCGACGTATGCTTTGGGGTCGGAATAGTCA
>CALCHM010000161.1 GCA_937901345.1 uncultured Prevotella sp.
CTGCAGTTTGATCATTATGACACAACGCCTTATTTTTTATATACTTCATCCGTTAGTAATTCCAAAGTGCAACAGTAACCAAAATCCTGCCAGCATTCATGGGGCCACCCCTAACTTCGAGGAAGAATTTTGATTACCTCCCCGAGTTTGTGGAGCTAACCAAAGGGCGGAGGGACAGTAAACCGCTATATAATAAAAAAGGGGATGTGCCTATTGACGTTCGGCACATCCTCTTGTGTATTCACTTGTCTTGCTGCTTCTTCTTTTCGTGTTGTTTATACCCTGTGACACGTATAAAATAGGAAACGAAAGGAGCATTTAAGAACTCCTGGGGAGCGTTGTTTAAGATGTCTACAATTTGCGGTGTAAGCAGGGGAAGTGGCATACGCTCGGTGAGCAGGTGGAACATGCCTGGACCGATGGCGTTGGTATAATTCCGCTTGATAAACTCAGTTTCGGAATGTTCCATCAACTGACGAATGTTGGACTCTTGTGCTTCTAACTCAGCATGAATGTGTGGTTTAAGGTCTCCCGACATGTAAAGTTGAATGCGACGGTCGTAAATGGTTTCCCACTTAGTCTGCAATTCCGACATTTTGAGGAAATAGTCATTCAGCAATGCGTTAAGTTCTCCACCCTGAACGGTCTTTGAGTAATAATCAATCTTCACGTTCATATCTCCTCCCTCAAGCACGAGGGGCATGAGCATTTCACGGTCAACGTAGAGGCGCGCAAGAATGACGGAGTCGGTTTCACCCATAATGTTAAAGCGCCCGTGGACAATCTGGCAGGAATCAATATGGCATATCTTTTGCATATTATTGCTGACAGAGAGGTAAAGCATTTGACCACGCGCCATGTCATTGGTCACATCGCCCTTGATGGAGTATTGATGCGAACAAGATGTCAACGCTAGTGCGGTTGACATACAGGAAAGGACTATGTTACAAAAGTGCTTCAAGTGACGGGATGGTTTATGGGGTGAATAAACGAGGGGAAAGTGTTGGAACGATGCCGAACAGAGTGGGCAGCAACCGATTATTTCTCAAGGAAGCGCTTAACGAGTGCGAGTGCTTCTTCTAATGCCTTTTCCAGATTATCGTTGATGACAACAGCGTCGAATTGTGAGGCGTGAGAAAGTTCAAACTCTGCGCGAGCAATACGATCGTTTATCACTTCGGGGGCATCTGTAGCGCGTCCTTCCAGACGGCGACGCAATTCCTCAATTGAAGGAGGCTGAATGAAAAGACTCAATGCGCGCTCACCATAATGGCGCTTAATATTGATGCCACCCAAGACATCGACATCACAAACTACATTTTCACCACGCTCTAACTGAGCATCGACTTGAGAGCTGAGCGTTCCGTAATAGCGATCCTTATAGACTTCTTCATATTCCAAGAAATCACCGTTTTCAATGTGCTTACGGAAATCATCTGGGGTTAAGAAGAAGTATTCCACCCCATGCTGTTCCTGTCCACGAGGAGGACGCGACGTGGCGCTTACCGAAAAATGGAGGTTCAATCCCTGCTGCATGAGGAAATTGATAATGGTGCTTTTTCCGCTTCCTGAGGGTGCCGAGAATATTATAACTTTTGACATGACACTTTATATTAAATGGTTCGTACTGAGGGAAAATTGGAAGTTTTCTGAAGCGTTACATGACGTTCAGAACTTGTTCCTTAATCTGCTCCAACTCGTCCTTCATCATCACCACGATGTTTTGCATCTCTGCTTGATTGCTTTTCGAACCCGTAGTGTTGATTTCGCGGCCCATTTCTTGAGCGATAAATCCAAGTTTCTTGCCCTGTCCGCTACCGTTGAGCATGGTTTGCTTGAAATACTCCAAGTGGTTTGCCAGGCGTTGCTTTTCTTCGTTGATATCCAACTTCTCTATATAATAAATGAGTTCTTGCTCGAGGCGACACTTGTCGTAGTCCACGCCCTTGAGTTCAGCCAGACGCTCGGTGAGGCGCTGACGAACCTTTTCTACGCGTGACACTTCAAAGGGTTCGAGTTGCTTCATCAAACCTTCAATTGCGTCGAGATTCTTGCAGAACTTGGCGTAAAGGGCTTCACCTTCTTGCTTTCTGAAGTCTACGAGATGGGCGATAGCTTCGTTTACAGCATCTGAAACCACTTGCCATTCTTCAGGTTCAAGCGTTTCAACGGCAGAAGTCTGAACCACTTCGGGCAGGCGCACCAAGATTTCCCAGATATTCTCCGTGATATACCCCACTCCGTTGAGGCGCTCCAGACTAATCTGGTTCATTTGTGCCACATAATTGGCAACGGCATCGGCATTGATAACGCCGCCAACGGCGGTAGCATCTTTCTCTATCCACAGATTGAAATCTACCTTTCCGCGCTCCAAATTGTCTTGTATGAGTTTGCGCAACTCCATTTCCTTTTCGCGATAGAGCGGAGCCAAACGTGTGCTAAGGTCTAAAGCTTTAGAATTGAGCGATTTTATCTCCACATGAATTTTCTTACCATTATAAGTGGCGTCGGCTTTACCATAGCCCGTCATCGATTGTATCATAAGTTTAATGTTCTTTAAGTAAGAATGTTTGTTAATTTTTACCCGCAAACTTACAGAAAAAATGGGATATTATTACTTACTTTGCACAGTTTTCGTTCTACATTTTACAAACATTAAGTTTTTACAACACATGAAAAGAATAGCGTTATTCGTATTTTCACTGCTTGCAGGCATCACGTCGAGCGAGGCTTGCACAAGTTTCTTAATCGGTAAAAAGGCCTCTGCCGATGGTTCCGTAATGATTACGTACAGCATGGATAGTTTCGGGATGTTCACCAATCTCCAGCATTTCCCAGCAGCCACACATCCCGCTGGCACGATGCGCAAAATTGTTGATGGCGACACCAATCATTATCTCGGTGAAATTCCTGAAGCCCCCCAAACCTATGCCGTAATGGGAAACATCAATGAGTTTCAACTCTCCATCATGGAAACCACTTTCGGTGGTCGCGAAGAACTAGTTGACACCACAGGGATTATTGACTACGTAAGTCTCATGACCCTTGGATTGCAACGCGCAAAGACAGCACGCGAAGCCATTCTTGTAATGACAGAACTCGTTGAAAAACATGGTTATGCAAGCAGTGGTGAAAGTTTTTCTATCGCAGACCCCAACGAGGCATGGATTCTCGAAATGATTGGTAAGGGCGGTAAGGAAAAGGGTGCCGTTTGGGTTGCCGTGCGCATTCCTGACGATTGCATTGCCTGTCATGCCAACCAAAGTCGTATCCACCAATTCGACGTGAAGGATACGGAGAATGTCATTGCCAGCAAGGATGTCATTTCATTTGCCCGCCAAATGGGGTATTTCAAGGGTAAGGATAGTGAGTTCTCCTTCGCTGATGCCTATGCTCCTGCCGACTTTAGCGCCATCCGTTTCTGTGAAGCGCGCGTTTGGAGTTTTTACAACAAATGGGTGGACGGCATGGACAAGTATTTGGAATATGCCAAGGGTTATGCCATCGACACCGAAGCGCCCATGCCCCTCTACTTCAAACCTAAGCAAAAACTTTCGTTGAAGGACGTAATGACCTCAATGCGTGACCACTATGAAGGAACCTTCTTTGACACACAAGCCGATTGCAGTGCAGGCATTTTCGACATGCCCTATCGCCCCTCGCCCCTCACTTGGGAATATGAAGGCAAGAAGTATTTCAACGAGCGCCCCATTTCTACACAACAAGCTTGCGCAACAATGATTGCACAACTCCGTGCAGACATGCCCAACGAAGTGGGTGGCATCTTGTGGTGGGGTAACGATGAGGCAAACATGGTGGCATACGTACCCGTGTACTGCTGCGCAACGAAGGCACCCGCATGTTTCGACGACCCACAGGCAAGCGACGTTAACTTCTCATGGAACTCCGCGTTTTGGGTGTGCAACTGGGTAGCTAACATGACCTATCCCCGTTATAGTCAGGTGTTCCCTGCTGTTGAACAGAAGCGTGAAGAACTTGAAAACGGTTTCCTTGCCAAGCAAGCAAGTTTCGAACAAATCGCACTCCATGAATTGGCACAAAACAAGCAAAAGGGCATCGAACTGCTCACGACTTACTCTTCTGTTGCCGCCGAAACCATGTTGTCAGAATGGAAGAAATTGGGCGAATACATCATCGTGAAGTTTAACGACATGGTGGTAAAGAAGGAAACCAATGGTCGCTACGACATGACCCCCGACGGTATCGCCGCACCTCCTCAGCGCGACGGTTTCCCCGAAAAATACAGAAAGACCATCATTGAAAAAACGGGCGATAAGTACCTCATCCCGAGCGGAAAATAAACGCTTATTTAAGAAAGCATATCGGTATTGAAACAGACTGACACGATAAACAAAATGGAGAGTGTGCCTCACGGCAGACTCTCCATATTTTTATGAAAAAACTTAAAACAGGGCAATAGGAAACCTACCCATGAGCAAGGAACGCCCTGTTTATGGCAACAACCCCCATCGGAGTGATTGTTTCGATTGAAAAGGAGTGAGTGATTCTTTTTAAAAAGGGAACTGCCATCTCGGCAGTCCCTCACTCACATTCATCTTACCCTATGCGAAGGTAAAATGTTAGCAAAGGAATTTCTAACGTAACTTTGCTAGTTGAAAAAGATTGATTGATTAGTGAATGTGCCACAATTCAGAAGTTCGAGAGGCGAAAATCTGAATTACGCCTGCAAAAATACACGCTTCGATTGAAACAAGCGAATAAAAGTTAACTTTTTTTTAACATTTGACATTTTGGGTTACGAGAATGCAACTTTTGAACGGATTTTATCAGCGTAAGTAGGTGTTTTAGACGCGAAAAACAGCGGTTTGGCGCACTTCTTGTGTACGAACGCATAATTGTGAAAAAATATTAACCTATTGTTCATACGCTTCTCACAATTTATTTGTAATTTCGCCCGTGATTAAACTTTAACCTAACCAAATACATTTATGAAAAAGACAATTTTGGTAACCGGTGGTACTGGTTTTATTGGTTCACACACTACTGTTGAACTTCAAGCAGCGGGTTACGATGTAGTTATCATCGACAACCTTTCAAACTCTAAGGCTGATGTCGTTGATGGCATCGAAAAGATTTCGGGCATCCGTCCTGCTTTCGAAGAAGTGGACTGCTGCGACTATCCCAAGCTCGAAGCGGTGTTCCAGAAGTATCCCGGCATCGAAGGTATCATTCACTTTGCGGCATCTAAGGCTGTAGGCGAAAGTGTTGAAAAGCCTTTGAAGTACTACGAAAACAATATCGTTTCGCTCATCAACCTTCTCAAGTTGATGCCTAAGTACAACGTTAAGGGTATCATCTTCTCTTCAAGCTGCACAGTTTACGGTCAGCCCGATCCCGAAAACCTCCCCGTTACTGAAAACGCTCCCCTCAAGCAGGCTGAAAGCCCCTACGGTAACACTAAGGCGATCAACGAAGAAATCGTTCAGGACTACGTGAAGAGTGGTGCTCCCATCTCTGCGATCCTCCTCCGCTACTTCAACCCCATCGGCGCTCACCCCTCTGCAATCATCGGCGAAATGCCCAACGGTGTGCCCGCTAACTTGATTCCTTACCTCACTCAGACTGCTATCGGTATCCGCGAATGCCTCTCTGTATTCGGTGACGACTACGACACTCCCGACGGTTCTTGCATCCGCGACTTCATCTACGTTATCGACTTGGCGAAGGCTCACGTTTGCGCTATGGAACGCATCCTCAACGGCAAGAACGAAGAACCCGTTGAAATCTACAACGTTGGTACAGGTAAGGGCGTGACAGTGTTCGAACTCATCAACACATTCGAAAAGTGCACAGGCGTGAAGTTGAACTACAAGGTGGTTGCTCGTCGTCCTGGTGACATCGAAAAGGTTTGGGGTAACGTTGACAAGGCAAACCAGAAGCTCGGTTGGAAGGCAGTTCACACACTCGAAGACTCACTCAGCACAGCTTGGAAGTGGCAGCTCGAACTCCGCGAACGCGGCATCATGTAATATGAACATCCTTTTCTAAAAATTAGAAAGGAGAAAGGAGAAAGGAGAAAGACCGTGCGGTACTTTAACGCGTCAGCCATTTCTCCTTTTTCCTTTCTTTTTAGTGAAAACCAGAGGAATTGCGGAACTATGGGAAGGACGCATGCACATTGCTTGCTGGCGATGAATCTCGATTGAGGGAAGGACGCATGCACATTGCTTGGCGATGAATCACGATTGAGGGAAGGACGCACGGCGTGCGTCCATACGAGACAAGCGGACAGAGACTCTGCGCGAATCAAGCATAAAAACACTCCGCACGACTCAAGCAGAACCACGCTCCGCATGGCATTTTTCCTTTTTCCCTTCTCATTTCCCTTCTCTCATTTCTCTTTTCTCCTTTCTCCTTTTTCCTTTCTCATTTCTCCTTTCAAAACTATGTACACAAATCCCTACCCTAATCATCCCTCGCCCTGCTACATCCTTGAAGAAGAGAAGTTGCGCCGCAATCTCTCGCTCATCAGGAGCATTGCGGAGCGCGCTGGCGTAGAATTTATCTTGGCTTTCAAGGCATTTGCGCTTTGGAAGACGTTCCCCATCTTCCGCGAATACATCACGCACACTACGGCATCGTCGCTCTACGAAGCACGTCTGGCGTTTGAAGAGTTTGGTTCGAAAGCACACACGTATTCGCCTGCCTACGAGGACGAAACGTTTGATGAAATCGCAAAATGTTCGAGCCACATTTCCTTCAACTCGCTCAGCCAGTTTGCGCGTTTTGCCGACAGAGCAAAGGGCGTGTCGTGCGGTGTGCGCATCAATCCCGAGTATAGCGAAATCGAGACCGACCTCTACAACCCCTGCGCTCCCGGTTCGCGCTTCGGCGTGTTGGCAAAAGACCTTCCCGCGGAACTGCCCGCGCAGATTGAAGGTTTCCACTGCCACTGCCATTGCGAAAGTTCGTCGTTCGCACTCGAAAACACGCTCCGCCACATCGAGGAGAAGTTTGGCGCATGGCTCCCCAAGGTGAAGTGGCTCAATCTGGGTGGCGGCCACCTCGTGACGCGCGCTGACTACGACGTGGACCACCTCATCGGTCTGCTCCAAAACTTCCGCGCGAAGTATCCCAACCTCACGGTCATCCTCGAACCCGGCAGCGCCTTTGCTTGGCAAACGGGACCGCTCGTGTCGAAGGTGGTGGACATCGTTGAAAACCACGGCATCAAGTCCGCCATCCTCAACGTGTCGTTCACCTGCCACATGCCCGACTGCCTTGAAATGCCTTACTGGCCAAAGGTCAGAAATGCCGAAACCCTTGAGGGCGACGACGCTGCGGGTCACGAAACCGACGCCACCGTTTATCGCCTCGGCGGCAACTCCTGCCTCTCGGGCGACTTCATGGGCTACTGGCGCTTTGAGCGCGCGCTCCAAGTGGGCGACACCCTCATTTTTGAGGACATGATTCACTACACAACGGTGAAGACCAACATGTTCAACGGCATCCACCACCCCTCGCTGGCGCTCCTGCGCACGGACGGCACGCTCGAAGTGCTCCGCAACTACCGCTACGAGGACTATCGCGACCGTATGGACTAAACGGATTTAACGAACCACCGGTGTTTGAGTAATTCCGAGGAGTCAGATTTAACGAAACACCGGTGGTTGAGTAATTCTGAGGGGTCAGATTTAACGAAACATAGGTGGTTGAGTAATTCCGAGGGGTCAGATTTAACGAAACACCGGTGGTTGAGTAATTCTGAGGGGTCAGATTTAACGAAACATAGGTGGTTGAGTAATTCCGAGGGGTCAGATTTAACGAAACACCGGTGGTTGAGTAATTCTGAGGGGTCAGATTTAACG
>CALCHM010000162.1 GCA_937901345.1 uncultured Prevotella sp.
TCTTCCCTTCGTGGGCGGATGCCGTGCAGGCCTGAAGTTCCTTTTCTTGACTTACACGGGATGTAATGCCGAAGTGAAAGCTTTCCTGCGTCAGCATCCTGAAGTCGTTATCGTGGCACAAAGTAATCATGCCAACCGCCTTGGCGAACAGCGTGCGCTCATTCACGAACTCTGGAGTGAGGGACTTAATCACCCCGTCATTGCCTTCCAACACTATGCCCTTACGGCACCTCAAATGGAGGATTTCCAAATCCGTGCGGCAGCTGATTGTGGGGCACTCCTTTTCGACAATCTTATTGATGGCATTTGCCTCTTCAATAATCCGCCACAGGGACGCCCAAATATTCCCCTCCAGCGCCAAGATGACACCGCCTTTGGCATACTTCAGGCGACACGTCAGCGCACTACGAAGACGGAATATATTTCCTGTCCCGGTTGTGGCCGTACACTTTACGATCTTCAGGCAACCATTGCCCGCATTAAGGCTGCAACTGCCCACCTTAAGGGACTTAAAATCGCCATCATGGGATGTATTGTCAACGGTCCCGGAGAGATGGCTGATGCCGACTATGGTTATGTGGGCGCAGCCCGAGGTAAGGTCAGTCTTTATCGTGGTAAGCAGTGCGTAGAGAAGAACATTCCCTCGGAAGAAGCTGTAGAAAAACTCTTGCAGTTGATTGATAGCGACAGAGCGCTTTAGCGGTTCTATAAACTCTAGACCATCTAGAATTCTAGAATATCTAGAACCTCTAGGAAACCTTTAAACTCCTCCACCCCTCTTCTGCTCACAAAAAATCCACATCTTTTTGCGATTTCCTCCCACTAATCAGAAGAAAAGCGTAACTTTGTGGCGAGTAGGATTTTTGCCCTTGGCAATCCTCAGAATAGTAAACATTTTTCTCAATTTATTTACAATAACATGGCATTCTTAACAGACGAAAAGCTCGTAATCGTTGGTGCAGCTGGTATGATCGGCTCCAACATGGTTCAGTCAGCCCTCATGATGGGCCTCACTTCTAACATCTGTCTCTTCGACGTGTTCTCACCCGAAGGCGTAGCAGAAGAAATGCGTCAGAGCGGTTTTGACAATGTAAACATCACTGCTACTACTGATGTAAAGGAAGCATTCACAGGTGCTAAGTACATCATCTCTTCAGGTGGTGCTCCCCGTAAGGAAGGTATGACTCGCGAAGACCTTCTCGCTGGTAACTGCAAGATTGCTGAAGAACTCGGTAAGAACATCAAGGCTTACTGCCCCGATGTGAAGCACGTTGTTATCATCTTCAACCCCGCTGACCTCACAGGTCTCGTAACTCTTCTCTACTCAGGTTTGAAGCCCGGACAGGTTACAACGCTCGCTGGTCTTGACACAACTCGTCTTCAGAGCGCTCTCGCTAAGAAGTTCGGCGTAATGCAGAGCGAAATCACTGGTTGCGCAACTTACGGTGGTCACGGCGAACAGATGGCAGTATTCGGTAGCGCAGTAAAGGTTGCTGGCAAGCCCCTTAACGACCTCATCGGTACAGCAGAATTCCCCGCTGAAGAATGGGAACAAATGAAGAAGGACGTAACTCAGGGTGGTGCTGCTATCATCAAGCTCCGCGGTCGTTCATCATTCCAGAGCCCCTCATACCTCTCAGTTGAGATGATTCGCTCAGTGATGGGTGGCGAGAAGTTCCGCTTCCCCGCCGGTA
>CALCHM010000163.1 GCA_937901345.1 uncultured Prevotella sp.
CGTTAGCGTCGATGTCGAAAGTAACTTCAATCTGGGGCACACCGCGACGAGCGGGAGCGATACCTGCGAGGTTAAAGCGACCGATAGACTTGTTCTGTGCAGCCATAGGACGTTCACCCTGAAGTACGTGGATAGTCACTTCGGGCTGGTTGTCTTCAGCTGTTGAGAACACCTGACTCTTCTTACAAGGAATAGTTGCGTTTGCTTCGATGAGCTTTGTCATCACACCACCGAGCGTTTCGATACCCATTGAGAGGGGAGTCACGTCGAGGAGCACGATGTCGCCCACACCTTCTTCCTTGTTCAAGATTGCACCCTGGATAGAAGCACCTACTGCTACCACTTCGTCGGGGTTTACGCCCTTTGAAGGAGCCTTTCCGAAGAAGTCTTCAACGAGTTGCTGAATAGCGGGGATACGTGTAGAACCACCTACGAGGATGACTTCATCAATTTCAGACTTAGAGATACCAGCGTCGCGGAGCGCCTGTTCGCAAGGCACCTTACAAGCCTGGATGAGGTTGTGAGCGAGCTGTTCGAACTTCGCACGTGTCAAGTTGCGTACGAGGTGCTTGGGACCAGAAGCAGTTGCTGTGATGTAGGGGAGGTTAATCTCTGTAGCAGCAGAGCTTGAGAGTTCGCACTTCGCCTTTTCTGCAGCTTCCTTCAAACGCTGCATTGCCATGGGGTCGAGTGAGAGGTCAACACCTTCTTCAGCCTTAAATTCAGAAACGAGCCAGTCAATGATCACCTGGTCAAAGTCGTCACCACCGAGGTGGGTGTCACCGTTTGTAGAAAGTACTTCAAACACACCACCACCGAACTCGAGGATAGAAATATCAAACGTACCACCACCAAGGTCGAATACTGCAATCTTCATATCCTTGTGCGCCTTGTCAATACCGTAAGCAAGAGCAGCAGCAGTAGGTTCGTTCACGATACGCTGTACGTTAAGACCTGCAATCTGACCTGCTTCTTTTGTAGCCTGACGCTGTGAGTCAGAGAAGTAAGCAGGAACGGTGATGACAGCGTCTGTAACTTCCTGACCAAGGTAGTCTTCAGCAGTCTTCTTCATCTTCTGAAGCACCATTGCAGAGATTTCCTGGGGCGTATAGTTGCGACCGTCGATCGCCACACGGGGAGTGTTGTTTTCGCCCTTCACTACGTCGTAAGGCATGCGAGAAACTTCCTTCGCTACCTGGTCATAAGTTTCACCCATGAAGCGCTTGATAGAATAGATGGTGCGCTTGGGGTTTGTGATCGCCTGACGCTTTGCGGGGTCGCCCACCTTGCGTTCGCCGCCTTCTACGAAAGCTACGATTGAAGGAGTAGTGCGCTTACCTTCAGCGTTTGTGATTACAACAGGTTCGTTACCTTCAAATACTGATACACATGAGTTAGTTGTACCAAGGTCAATACCAATAATTTTTCCCATAATAGTTTTGTTTATTTTAATTGTTAATATTTTTTGTCGTTGTTATCCCTTTCGGGTTTTGCCTATATATTTAGCAAATGGCGTGCCAAAAATGATCGTATTGCTGATTTTATGGCATTTTTTTTGAAAAAACTGACAGAAATGGCAGATTGCTGACAGTTTTGTCAGGTTTTTATGCTGTTTTTCTTAAGAAATATTGGATAAAGCACAAAAAAGGTTGCAAAATTGATGTTCTGGGATGGAAATCTAACTTTGTGGGGTAAATTGTGTGGACAAAGACTCAAATAATAGTTGTTGGGGACCAATAAAGTCTGCGGGAAGGGATTTGGGAAAAATTTGGCGTCCCACAGTGTTGCGGGGCATGACTTGGAAAAAATCTGGGGGCTCGCAGAGTTGCGGGACGTGAAATGAAAAAAATCTGGGTGCCGCGAACTTCGTGACCCCAGATTTTTTGAAAATGGCATGAGACGGTTGTCGGAAATGGGATTATTTCGTTTACAGAGGTTATTCTGAATTTTGATTATGCTCTCACTTGTCCCTCTCCACGAATTATCCACTTGTAAGTGCAGATTTCTTCCAACGCCATTGGACCCCGAGCGTGGAGTTTCTGCGTGCTAATGCCGATTTCGGCGCCGAGTCCGAACTGCGCACCATCTGTGAACGAGGTGGGGGCATTGACATACACGCAGGCGGCGTCCACCAAATTTTGGAACCGACGAATGGCGATTTCGTCCTCGCTCACGATACATTCGCTATGTCCCGAACCATATTGAGCAATATGCGTGATGGCTTCGTCAACGCTCGCAACGGTACGGATTGACATTTTGTAGTCCAAATACTCTGTGCCATACGCGTCATCAGAAATTAATTGCAGCAATTCTTCGGGATAATACCCTTTGAGAACTTCCAGCGCAGTAGCGTCTGCATAGATTGTCACACGATGATCTGCCATTGGTGCGCAGATGTCAGGAAGGTTGCCCAATCTTTCGCGATGTATAAGCAGGCAGTCTAGCGCGTTGCACACACTCACACGGCGCGTTTTGGCATTAACCGTAATGTTGCGGGCATAGTCAAGATTGGCGGTGGCGTCAATATATGTGTGACACACTCCAGCTCCAGTTTCAATTACGGGAATCGTTGCTTCCGAGCGCACAAAGTTAATGAGGTTGCTACTGCCTCGCGGAATGATGAGATCTACCCAACCTCGCGCATGGAGTAGGGCAGTGGTGGCCTCTCGGTCTGAAGGGAGCAGGGTGACGAGGCGCTGAGGCAGTCCTTCCTGGTGCAGAACATTTTCTATAAGATTCACTATGGCGCGATTTGAGCATTCGGCGTCACTACCTCCTTTCAATACACAGGCACTTCCTGCTTTGAGGCACAATGCAAAGACATCGAAACTCACGTTTGGACGTGCTTCGTAAATCACTCCGATAACTCCGAAGGGCACTGCCACCTTTTGCAACTGTAAACCGTTGGGGAGTGTTTTTGCAAGCAATTCTTTGCCTAGCGGTGAGGGGAGTTTCGCCACGTTGCGCATGTCGGAAGCAATGCCAACCAAGCGTTCGGACGTTAGTTTCAGACGGTCGTATTTGGGATTTGTAGGAGACATTCGTTCCAAGTCTTGTTGGTTGGCTGAAAGTAGGGTATCTACATTTTTCTCTATTGCATCAGCCACCGAGAGCAATACACGATTGATATCGGTTTCAGCCAGTAATAACAAGTCTCGACTGGCAGAACGGATTTCTTTAAAGAGAGGTGTCAAGTCCATATATATAATATTGTGTGATGTATTTGTAAAAAGTAGTCGTTCATCTCCACTTCATCGCTTCAGTTCAATAACCACCACTTCAGGCCATGCGCCGAAGCGGAAGGGGATGTTTGAACCGGCACCCGTGGAGACGATTAAGTGTTGCGTTCCTTCCCTATAATGTCCACCCCATTCTTGATAAATCCATTGAGAAGGGGAAAAACCTGCCACCTTAAATTGCATCGCATGTGTGTGACCTGAGAGGGTGAGTGCGATGTTGGGGTATTGCGGAATTACTTCGCGTCGCCAATGTGTTGGGTCGTGACTGAGGAGAATGACGGGTGCATCTTGTGAAACATGTTGCATGGTCTTCCTGAGGTCGCCATAACTAGGAAAAGGTGGACGCGCAACGTTTTCAACTCCTGCAACTATTAGCGAGTCAGATTTGCGGTGAATGATGCGTGCTTCGTTTTGAAGTAAGTGCCACCCCATCTCTTGCTGCGCCTTTTGGAGTTGTGCAATGCGTGCTTTGCGTGCGCCGAGGCCTTTTTCGGGGTGATAGGTTGTATAGTCGTGGTTACCCATGATGGAGAAAACTCCGTCCCTCGCACAAAGGCATGCAAGAATATCTTTAAAAGGCGTAAGTTCTTCGGGAGACGTGTTTACCAAGTCGCCCGTGAAGACAATCAAATCGGGGTGGAGTTCGTTTACCTGCATTACCATTTTGTGGATATAGGTTGTGTCCGTTCCGAAGGTGCCCAAATGCAGGTCGCTGATTTGAACAATCTTGTATCCCTCAAAACTTGCGGGTAGGTTTTGAATCCTTACGCTCTCCGTTTTTACCGTCAGTCGTTGCCATCCTTGAAGGAAACCATAAAGAGCCATGCCGAAAGTAAGCAATCCAACACTCAGTCCTACCCATGCGCCAACCGCGGCACATGTGGGGTGAAGCAAACTCAGCATACGCCCTGCGAGCGCAAACACCATGAAACATATTTTGGGGAGACAGAAGCAGAGAAATAAGCAGAAGGTGCCCTTTAATACCCAATGGTCGGCATGTCCCAGTACAAAGCAACCAATACCTGCAATGGTCAGCAAAAGGGGTACCCAATACACGAAGTTCCAAAAGGGGGCAACATTGCCGCGCACGTAGGTCCACCAAATGTAACAATCGGGCACAATAATCAGGAGTAATAAGATAAAAGGAAGTAGGGGCATGAGGAAATCGTCTAGTTTTGTAGGTTTCAGTGGTTGCAAAGATGCGCATTTTTGTGGATTGAGCAAAGGTAGAGCGCTGAAAAACGTAGTGGAGTGTGTAACCTTAATACTTGGATAGGAACTATATTTCATTTTTTTACGTATATTTGCCGCGAGAAGTTTAGCGCTTTGGGGATTCCCAAAGATGTTACACCGTAGAATACTCAAAACTAGATACGTAAAAATGAATCTCCGAACCATTATTCTAACAACGCTAACTGCCACGCTTTCGCTCAGCAGTTGCCAAAACGAAAACACGACTATGAAACACAGTGACACACCCGTTATTGACGCCATCATGGCGCGTCGCTCTATTCGTCAGTATAAGGAAACACCCGTGCCTCGCGAACTCCTGCAGCAGATTGCGGAGTGTGGCGTGAACGCCCCCAATGCCATGAACAAGCAAGAGTGGGAGGTGCGCATTCTTGACGATGCCAACTACATGAACGAAGTGACCGAATTGATGAAGCAGGAAATGCCGCAATTTGTAAATAGCGATGCACCTGGTTTTCGCAATGCCTTCCGCAATGCTATGGCGCTCATCGCCGTGGCATGTCCTGATGACGAAATGGGCATGACGCTCATCAATGTCGGACTTATGGGTGAAAACATGAGCGTCATG
>CALCHM010000164.1 GCA_937901345.1 uncultured Prevotella sp.
ATTGACTGGCGCGACCTTCGGTTCGTGTTCAACCATAAAATATAGGAATCAGTTTTGGAAAGTACTTTGCGGGATTTGCGAGATTCGCGTGAGACCACAATACCTTTGAATTCCTTTTTTTGAACACGAACTGAAGGTTGCATCTTTCAATTATAAAATTCGCTGTTTTAGTATATAAAAACACATTCATTATGCAAGCATTTCTTCTTGCAGCAGGTTTGGGAACACGTCTCAAACCGCTTACCGACACTATGCCAAAAGCACTTGTGCCCGTTGCTGGCAGTCCGCTCTTGCAGCATGTAGCTCAAAAATTGCAGCATGCAGGTGCACATCCTATTGTTGTCAATGCCCACCACTTTGCAACACAAATCATAGACTGTGTGAAAACACAAGAATGGGCACAGCAATTTGTTGTTTCAGATGAAAGTAACCAATTGCTGGATACAGGAGGAGGTTTAAGGAAGGCACAACATTTGTTTCATCCCGAAGAACCTATACTTATTCATAATGTTGACATACTGAGTAATGCAGATCTTGAACAATTACTACGTCATCATGAAGGTCATGAGGTTACACTGTTAGTATCCGAGCGCGAAACGCAGCGCTATTTGCTTTTCGATGCAACCATGCGCCTTGTGGGGTGGACCAATGTCAAAACAGGTGAAGTCAGAAGTCCTTATCCCGATTTGGACGTTTCGACATGTGTAAAGCGCGCTTTTTCAGGAATACATGTATTTTCACCACACCTATTTCAGCGTATGGAAGCATATCCAGATAAATTTCCTATCATGGATTTCTATCTCAATCATTGTCATGAAATCCAAATTTATGGGGTTACGCAACCAGGATTAAAACTATTGGATGTAGGTAAATGTGATACACTCTTAGCAGCAGAAGCGTTTATCCAGGAAATCCATAAATAACGTTCAAAAACCAAAAGTTTTTTTGATAAAACGCTTTGCTACGAAAATAGTGAGCAGTAACTTTGCAGTCATGAAAACAGGATTTGATCACGAGAAATACCTCAGAATACAATCTGAGCATATTAAAGAGCGCATCGCGCAATTTGGCGACAAACTTTATCTTGAGTTTGGCGGTAAACTCTTTGACGACAACCATGCCAGTCGTGTGCTACCAGGTTTTCAACCCGATAGTAAATTACAGATGCTTCTGCAACTCAAGGATGAGGCAGAAATCATCATGGTGATTAGTGCCTTCGATATTGAGAAGAACAAGATACGTGGTGACCTCGGTATTACCTACGATGAAGACGTGTTGCGCTTGCGTGGTGAGTTTGAAACAATCGGACTTTATGTCAGTGGTGTTGTGATCACGCATTATAACGGTCAGTCAAGTGCGGATGCTTATCGTAACCGATTAGAACGTATCGGTATAAAGGTGTATTACCACTATACCATTGATGGTTACCCCCATAATGTGCAACTTATTGACTCTGACGAAGGTTTTGGTAAGAATGATTACATCCAAACATCTCGTCCGCTTGTCATTGTTACAGCACCTGGACCTGGTAGCGGTAAGATGGCGGTTTGTCTCAGTCAATTGTACAACGAGCACAAGCGTGGTATTAAAGCAGGTTATGCAAAGTTTGAGACCTTCCCCGTGTGGAATCTTCCCCTCAAGCATCCTATCAACGTTGCTTATGAGGCAGCAACAGCCGACCTCAATGATGTCAACATGATTGACCCGCTCCACCTAGAAGCCTACGGTGAAATTGCTGTAAATTATAACAGAGATATTGAAATTTTCCCCGTTCTCAATGCCATCTTCGAAGGTATCTATGGAGAAAACCCGTATAAGTCGCCAACCGACATGGGGGTTAATATGATTGGTTTCTGTTTGAGCGATGAAGTGGTTTGTTCAGATGCTGCACGTTCAGAAATTATCCGTCGTCATTACGATGCACTCAATCGCTATGCTTTGGGAGCAGATAATGAGCATGAAGTGAACAAGATAGCGCTCATCATGAAGCAAGCTAAATTGACTACCGATTATCGACGCCCCACAGTTGCTGCGCGTGAGCGTAAGGAGCAATGGAACTGTCCTGCAGCAGCTATTGAATTGCATGATGGAACGATAATCAAGGCAGGTTCGAGTGAATTGCTGGGTCCTAGTGCCGCACTCATCTTGAATGCAACGAAGCATTTGGCGGGTATTCCTCATGAAGTGAAGTTGATTCCGCAGTCAATGATTGAACCCATTCAACGTACAAAAGTATCGTTCTTGCATGGGCGCAATCCACGTTTGCATACCGACGAAGTGCTTGTAGCACTCTCCTTGCTCAGTACAACGGATGAAAATTGCCGTCGCGCTCTTGAACAACTTCCTAAGTTTGATGGTTGTCAGGTACACTCAACGGTGATGCTTAGTGAAGTGGATCGAAAGATATTTAAGAAATTGGGTATTGGTCTTACTTGTGACCCGATGAAAAAATAACAGTTTTGTTTGATAGTATAAAGAAGGTGTGGCAAAATCGATTTTGCCACACCTTCTTGTTCATGTACGCATATAAAAAATAAGTGAGATTGTTTTGAGAAGTATTGGGTATTGAAAGTCTACTAAATCTGGATGGTCAAGACGCCGAAGGTGTCTCCGCTCAGTGACCGAGGCGTGCGAGTGAGGCGAGCACCCCCGGTGAAGAGTGTGCAAAAATCGCACCCTGGAGGGGTGCCCGAGCAATGAGCAACAAGGTATGCCGAGTGTTGGGGTACTCTTCCAGAGTGCGACAACTCTCTGACACCCATCCGGGGGTATTCGCTACGCTCAAACCGCCCGGTTACCGAGCGGTGACGCCTTCAGCGTCATTCAGCGAGTGAAATTCTTAAAGTTACCGAGCGGTGACGCTTTCAGCGTCATTCAGACCGTTTGCCGTTCAGGAATGAAATATAAATAAACGGTTGGCGCGAAATGATTTTGGACTCACGCAAAGGCGCAAAGATTCGCAAAGAAGTTGAAATTCCTTTCACACAGATTTCGAATTCGAGAATAAAAGATTCGTGCGATTCGAGAAATTGACTGCGCGACCTTTGGTTCGTGTTCCAAGAAAAAACTTATATCTACGGGATTAATGGATTTAAGTTGAACACAAATTGCAACTAGTTTTATTCATCAACAAGATTTTACTGATGAAACAGATTAATCCACGTCATTGCTCTTTATTTTTTTGAACACGAATCTCACAGATCTCACGAATTTTATAATTCCTGAAATCTGTTGATAAATATTCAAACAGAGAGAGTGGTGACCATGCAGAGTGGAATTCAGTTGACAGGTACGGACGTACGGCGCGTGCACTGCTGTCCCAAAGAAATATTAACCTTTTG
>CALCHM010000165.1 GCA_937901345.1 uncultured Prevotella sp.
AAGTACTGCAAGGTAAATGAGGGTTGGGACAAGAACCGTCCGGAAAAGCAAAAGGACCGCGCAGGCAAAGATGCCGATTGGGAATTCGTTGTTAAGATGACCCTTATTATGCGTGACTTAATGCAGGGCAACCCCAAACTCCGCGAAATGGGATTCTTGGAAGAAGCGATTGGACACAATGCCATCGCTGCTGGATTCCAAGGACAACGTCAGTGGACTGACTGGAAACCCAATGGTGACTTTACAGAAGCGTTAATGTGCTCTACGTTCGACTGGAATGGTATTCGCGAAGCTTACGTTGTAGCAACTGAAAACGACGCTTGCAATGCCGTTGCTATGCTTTTTGGCAAACTCCTCACTGGTTGCGGGCAGATGTTCTCTGACGTACGTACTTATTGGAGTCCTGAAGCAGTGAAGCGCGTTACAGGTAAAGAACTCACAGGACTCGCATCTGGAGGTATGATTCACTTGATTAACTCAGGTGCAACTACGCTCGATGCAACAGGTGCTAGTACAAATGCAGCGGGAGAACCTTGTATGAAACCTGCATGGGAAATGACCGAGGCTGACGTTGAAGGTTGCTTGAAGAATACCAATTGGATGCCTGCCGATCGTGACTATTTCCGCGGAGGAGGTTTCTCATCTAACTTCCTTTCTAAGGGCGGCATGCCTGTAACCATGTCACGTTTGAACTTAGTGAAAGGTCTTGGTCCTGTACTTCAGATTGCAGAAGGTTGGACGGCCGATGTTGATCCTGAAATCCACGAAGTGCTTAACATGCGCACAGACCCCACTTGGCCAACGACTTGGTTCGTTCCTCGCTTAGACGAGACAAAAGCACCTTTCAAGGATGTTTATTCTGTCATGAACTATTGGGGCGCAAATCATGGTGCTATCAGTTATGGACATATCGGTGCCGACTTGATTACACTCTGCTCAATGCTCCGCATCCCCGTTTGCATGCACAATGTTCCTGAAGATGCTATATTCCGTCCTGCTGCATGGAATGCATTCGGTATGGATAAGGAAGGAGCAGACTATCGTGCTTGCCAAAATTATGGTCCTATTTATAAGTAATGTGTAAAGGTGAGGTTTCTTGATCATCCAGAAATCCTAAAAGATCTGAAAAATCTAGCGCATCAAGAAACCTCACCACCTTATAACTCTTATAACCTAAAAAACTCTCATCTATGATTAACCGTTTTATCCTCAACGAAGTTTCATATTTTGGTCCTGGTGCACGCGAAGTGCTTCCCCAAGAAATTCAACGTCTCGGTTTTAAAAAGGCATTCGTTGCAACAGATAAGGACTTGATAAAGTTTGGTGTTGCAGATAAGGTGCTCAAGGTGCTCGAAGGCGCGAACATCCCTTATGAAGTATTCAGCGATATCAAACCCAACCCCACTACAGCAAATGTAAAAGCAGGAGTTGCTGCTTTCGCTGCCTCTGGCGCAGACTTTATTATCGCCCTTGGTGGAGGTTCTTCAATGGACACAGCAAAGGCTGTGGGTATCATCACCAACAATCCTGAATTTGCCGATGTCGTTTCTTTGGAAGGTGTTGCCGACACGAAGAAGAAATCTGTACCTATTATCGCTTTGCCCACAACTGCAGGAACTGCGGCTGAGGTCACTATTAATTATGTGATTACTGACGAGGCCAACGAAAAGAAAATGGTTTGCGTTGACCCCAACGACATCCCCGTAATGGCTATTGTGGATGCAGAACTCATGTATACACTTCCCAAGAGTTTAACAGCCGCAACGGGTATGGACGCTCTTACTCACGCAATTGAAGGTTTGATTACAAAGGGTGCTTGGGAAATGAGCGACATGTTCGAACTCAAAGCGATTGAAATGATTGCACGTTACCTTGAGACTGCTGTCAACGAACCTCAAAATGCGGAGGCACGCAATGGTATGGCTGTTGCGCAGTATATTGCAGGTATGGCATTCTCTAACGTAGGTCTCGGTGTTGTTCACGGTATGGCGCATCCCATGGGTGCTATCTTTGATATTCCTCATGGCGTAGCAAACGCGTTGCTCCTTCCCACAATAATGGAATTCAACATGCCTGCGGCCATAGATAAATACGTACAGATAGCCAAGGCAATGGACGTATATAGTTCAGGTATGAGTCGCGAAGAAGCAGCACAAGCTGCTGTTGATGCGGTGCGCAATTTGGCAATTCGCGTAGGTATTCCTCAACACCTCACAGAACTCGGTATTAACGAGGGTGACCTTGAACGCCTTGCAGCAGCTGCTGCGACAGACGTCTGCACACCTGGCAATCCCCGTGAAGTAAATAAGGACATTATTCTCGACCTTTATAAGAAGGTTCTTTAATTGGGTCACGAGGTTTTAAGGTTTTGAGGTTTTGAGATTGAACACCATGCAGGTTCGATTGCTACACCTTGAAACCTCAAAACCTCTTCCCTTATCACCTCAACACCTCATAACTTTTTAATCCTCTAAAAAAATGATCACTCCACTTCATATCGAAGAATTCATTAAGCAAGCACACCGTGTTGGCGACGCAGGTCTTACCGTGTGTAGTAGCGGGAACCTTTCTTGGCGTATTGGCGACGAAGCGTTAGTTTCTGGAACAGGCTCTTGGGTTCCCACGATTCAAAAGGAAAAGGTTTCACAATGTGTTGTTGCTACGGGCGAGGTGCTAAATGGTGTAAAACCTTCCATGGAAAGCGGATTTCACCTTGGCGTACTCCGTCAGCGTCCTGACGTAAATGTCGTGTTGCACTTCCAATCTCCGTATGCCACAGCCGTTTCTTGCATGAAGAAGAAACCTGAGAATTTCAACGTTACGGCAGAAGTTCCTTGCCATGTAGGACGTGAAATTCCCATCATCCCTTACCTTCGTCCGGGTTCTCCTGAATTGGCTGAAGCTGTTGTTGACGCCATGAAGGAACACAACTCTATTCTTCTCACCAACCACGGTCAGGTGGTTTGTGGAAAGGATTTCGACCAAGCGTTTGAGCGTGCCATGTTCTTTGAAATGGCATGTCGCATCATCATCCAGAGTGGCGGAGATTACTCCGTTCTGACTCCTCAAGAAATTGAAGATCTCGACGTTTACGTTCTTGGTAAGAAGACACCTCTACAGCAATAAGCATTCACGAGTTTAATGGTCTAGACTTTTCTAGACTTTCTAGGATTCCTAGATGGTTTAGGAAAGTCTAGTCCATCTCATATTTCTTGTAGTTAGCAAGACCCCAAAAAACTATAAACCTTAATCTTACAACTCCACAATCCCTTATGAATAAAGTTTATCTTGCTGCCGATTTCGGTGGTGGCAGTGGACGCGTCATCGCTGGTTGGTTAAGCAGCGGACGTCTCATTATGGAAGAAGTTCATCGCTTCCCCAATCGTCAGGTGCGCCTTGGCAAACACGTATACTGGGACTTCCCCGCACTTTTTGCAGACATGAAGGAAGGACTTAAAAAAGCGGCGGCGAAAGGTTATAACGTAGAAAGTATCGGGGTGGATACCTGGGGGGTTGATTTCGGATTGATCGACCGCGATGGCAACCTACTTGGAAATCCCGTATGTTACCGCGATGAGCGTACGGCAGGAGTACCTCAGAAAGTGGCTAAGATTCTGAATCCTTCAGAGCATTATGCCACAACAGGCATTCAAGTAATGGAGATCAATACGCTCTCACAACTTTATAGTCTTAAGGGTAGTGCGCAATTGGAGGCCGCCGAACACCTACTCTTCATGCCCGACCTCTTCAGTTATTTCCTTACTGGAGAAGTTAGCAACGAGTATTGCATCGCCACCACGTCTGAACTCATGGATGCCAAGCGCAGAAATTGGTCGTGGGAAACCATCAAGATTTTAGGACTCCCTGAACACATTTTCGGAAAAATTGTTATGCCTGGAACCATACGCGGCACATTGACTAAGGCTATTTCAGAAGAAACGGGTCTTGGTGCAGTTAAAGTGGTTGCAGTAGGTTCACACGACACGGCATCGGCAGTTGCTGCTGTCCCTGCCGTTGAGGGTGATGGCACAGTTGCATTCTTGAGTTCAGGAACGTGGTCACTCTTAGGACTTGAACTTCCAGAACCCATCCTTACGGAGGAAGCACGCCTTGCGGAATTTACCAACGAGGGTGGTGTAGGCGGACGCATCCGTTTCTTGCAAAACATCACAGGCCTTTGGATTCTTCAACGCCTTATGGCAGAGTGGGAAGCGCAAGGCGAAAAGCAAACCTTTGGCGATTTGCTTCCTGCGGCAGAAAACGCTAAGATTTCAAGCGTTATCCCCGTGGCTGACGCAGCATTTATGAATCCTGCATCCATGGAAAAAGCAATTTGCGATTATTGTGCTTCTACGGGACAACCCGTGCCTCAAACGAAGGCTGAAGTCACCAAGTGTGTACTCCAATCTTTGGCGGCAAAATATCGTGAAGCACTTGCAGGCATTAAGGATATGCTTCCCCAACCTCTTAAGCGCCTTCACATCATCGGAGGGGGTTCACAAAACGCACAGCTCAACCAACTCACGGCCGACGCACTCAGAATTCCCGTTTGGGCAGGCCCTGTTGAAGCAACCGCCATGGGTAACATCCTCGTTCAAGCCATGGCTGCAGGAGAAATTGCAGACATCGCCGCACTTCGCGAAGTGGTACGCAACAGCGTAACACCTGCGATATTTGAGCCAAAGTGATACAGAGTACAACTGACAGAGTACAACTGACAGAGTACAACTGACAGAGTACAACTGACAGAGTACAGAGTACAACT
Organism: uncultured Prevotella sp.; assembly: GCA_937901345.1. Lineage (GTDB taxonomy): Bacteria > Bacteroidota > Bacteroidia > Bacteroidales > Bacteroidaceae > Alloprevotella. The sequence goes on from CALCHM010000165.1 coordinate 4,766, forward strand.
ATTACCAGGTATTCCTAGAGACCCTAGAGACCTTAGAGACTTTAGAGACCTTAAAGACCTTAGAAACTCCCCCCCCTGAAAACCTTATAACCTTTTAAAAAATCCTCAAACATGAGCACTCCACAAAACGGTTATCCCGTACAACAGTATCAAGGTCCAGTGAAGCGCTATTGCCAAACCTTAGACCTCCGCGATAATCCGGAACTTATTGCTGAATATCGCAAGCGCCACAGCAAGGAACATGCTTGGAAAGAAATCATCGCAGGTATCCGCGAAGTTGGAATACTTGAAATGGAAATCTACATCCTGGGCACACGCCTCTTTATGATTGTCGAAACGCCACTTGACTTTGACTGGGACACGGCAATGACACGCCTCTCTACCCTTCCTCGACAAGCAGAGTGGGAAGACTACATGGCAGAATTCCAACTCGTTAAGGAAGGCCTCTCCTCCGCCGAAAAGTGGCAACTCATGGAACGCATGTTCCACTTGTATTGATAACGAGGAACGATTAACGTTTAATGTTGAACGAGGAAAGATGAATGATTCTATGTTATTCGTTAACCTTCCTCCCCTTCCTATTCCCATTAAACGTTTCTCGTTAAACATTCATTGTTCTCCGTTCATCGTTAAACATTCATCGTTAAACGTTCAACGTTCATCGTTAATCGTTCATCGTTAAACATTCAACGTTAATCATTCAACCTTCCCCCCCTTCCCCAATGAACAAACTCGTAGAAAAGAAATACCTCATCACTTTTATTCTCATCACGTCGCTCTTCGCGCTTTGGGGTTTTGCAAACGACATTACCAACCCCATGGTTGCTGCGTTTCAAACCGTGATGGAACTTTCAGCCTTTGAGGCGTCGTGGGTGCAATGTGCCTTCTATGGCGGTTATGCAACGATGGCACTTCCCGCAGCATTCTTCATTCGCCGTTTTAGTTACAAGAGCGGTATCCTCCTCGGGCTCGGACTTTATGCCATCGGTGCTTTCTTGTTCATACCAGCTGCGGCAATGCAGAACTTCTTGTTCTTCTGTCTCTCGCTCTACATTCTGACCTTCGGTCTTGCATTCCTTGAAACCACCGCCAATCCCTTCATCCTCTCATTAGGAAGTAAGGAAACCTCCACGCGCCGCCTCAACCTGGCACAAGCCTTCAACCCCATGGGGTCACTTTCAGGAATGGCGGTAGCTTCGCTTATCGTGCTCCCCCAATTGTGGAGTGACAGACGCAATGCGGCAGGCGAAACGTTCTTCCACACGCTTACAGATGCTGAAAAAGCAGACATCCGCCTGCATGACCTTGCAGAGATTCGCGACCCCTACGTGGCGCTCGGTGTAGTGGTGGTCATCATGTTCCTCATCATTGCGTTTAAGAAAATGCCTCAAACGCAGGCAAACGTGAAGCAAGATAGCGCAAGAATGACGCTTTGTCGCCTTTGGCACAACACGATTTATCGTGAAGGAGTCGTTGCACAAATGTTCTACGTTGCGGCACAGATTATGGTGTGGACATTCATCATCCAATACGCTGACCATCTTGGCATCAACAAGGCAACGGCACAGAACTACAACATCTTTGCCATGGCCATGTTCCTCTGCAGTCGTTTTATCTCAACCTTCTTGATGAAGTACGTCAACTCACGCCGCCTCCTCACCATCTTCGGCATCGGCGCCATGATTTGTACGGCAGGAGCCATTTGCATCGTAGGCATGCCCGGTCTGTATTGCCTCGTAGGCATCTCGGCATTTATGTCACTCATGTTCCCCACAATTTATGGCATCGCCCTTGAAAACGTAGAAGCGCAAGACACCTCACTCGGTGCTGCTTTCCTCGTAATGGCTATCGTTGGTGGAGCTGTTATGCCTCCGCTTCAAGGTTCTATCATTGACCTTGGCGAGGTCATGGGACACCCCGCCGTGAACGCATCATTCATCTTGCCCTTCATCTGTTTCGCTATCATTACGATTTACGGTGTAAGAGCCTACAACAAAAAATCCATGAAGTAAGCATCCGCTACTGATTCACAACAAACCTCGAGGGTGTGTCGAAAATTTCGGCACACCCTCTTATGTTGTGTAAGAGTGAGTAAAATGCAAGGCGCTGAAATGGAGGATGAAAGGAGTGTACTGAAGTACATGACCAAATCCGAAATTGAGGAGCAACACAGCAGTTTGCTCATTATGACACAACGCCTTTTTAGGAAGATAGCCGTTGGGGAGGGCGCACCGTTTTTTGGGGGGAGGAGAAGTTGAGTCGCTACAAAGTACGCTATGATTTTAAAACCTGAAAGGGGGAACCCAGTTGGCAGGGTTGGCAACAAACGTTCAAAGTCCCCCAACAACAGGTATTACGTGGGATTTGCGCGGAAATTTTATAAAATCCGCGAGTTTTATAAAATTTTTGCTGCAGATTTAATAAAATTCCTGGTTTTCATAAAATATTTTCTAATTATTTAATAAAATCCGCACGTTTCATAAAATTTACATTGTGGATTTTATAATATCAGCGGATTTTATAAAATTTACGCTGATTTTTTTATAAAATCCGCGAATTATGTAAAATTCAATGGATGGGTATAGCACTTTACGGTAAGTACCCTTTAGGCAAAGTTGAAACGAGGCAAACATATTTGGCAGCAAGTTATTTCAAAGTGAAATGGGATAAAGACCGTTAGCGGTACCGCCGCTACAATCCAAATTCCCAGTCTATCCTTTGCCCAATTCCCTCAAAAAGCGTACTTTTGCACCGGTGGGCTATCCCCACGAATTTTGAATTATGGCAAGAAAAATACAATTCAGTCTTGTTTACCGCGACATGTTTCAGTCTAGCGGTAAATTCCAACCCCGCAAGGACCAGTTGGAACGCATTGCTCCCGTTATCATTAAGATGGGATGCTTCTCACGTGTAGAAACTAATGGTGGTGCCTTTGAACAGGTAAACCTTCTTTATGGTGAAAACCCCAATAAGGCCGTTCGCGCCTTTACAAAACCCTTTAACGAAGTAGGTATTAAGACCCACATGCTTGACCGCGGTTTGAACGCGCTCCGCATGTTCCCTGTTCCTGCCGACGTTCGTAAGTTGATGTATCGCGTGAAGCATGCTCAGGGCGTTGACATCACGCGTATCTTCTGCGGTTTGAACGATGTGCGCAACATCATTCCCTCTATCAAGTACGCACTCGAAGGTGGCATGACGCCTCAGGCAACACTCTGTATCACCAACTCTCCCATCCACACGGCAGCATATTATTCAAACATCGCCGACCAACTCATCGAAGCTGGTGCACCCGAAATCTGCTTGAAGGATATGGCAGGTATCGGTCAACCCGCGATGCTCGGTCAACTCTGTAAGATGATTAAGGACAAACACCCCGAAGTCATCATTCAGTATCACGGTCACTCAGGTCCTGGTCTCTCTATGGCCACTATCCTTGAGGTATGTCGCAATGGTTGTGACGTTATCGACACCGCAATCGAACCGCTCTCTTGGGGTAAGGTTCATCCAGACATCATCTCTGTGCAGAGCATGTTGAAGAATGCCGGTTTCGACGTTCCCGAAATCAACATGGAAGCCTACATGGAAGCGCGCAAGTTGACTCAAGAGTTTATCGACGACTTCCTCGGTTACTTCATGAATTCCGGCAACAAGTTGATGAGTTCACTCCTTCTTGGTTGCGGTCTTCCCGGCGGTATGATGGGATCCATGATGGCAGACTTGACTGGCGTTATGGCGGCAATTAACAACAACCGCGTGGCAAAGGGTGAAGAAGCGCTTTCTGAAGACGCTCTCCTCGTGCGCCTCTTCGACGAAGTGGCATACGTTTGGCCTCGCGTAGGTTATCCTCCCCTCGTTACTCCCTTCTCGCAATACGTGAAGAACATTGCCCTCATGAACCTCCTCACTGAGTCAATGGGCAAGCCCCGCTACTCGATGATGGACAACGCCATCTGGGGCATGATTCTCGGTAAGAGTGGTAAACTCCCCGGAGAACTCGATCCCGAAATCGTTGCGCTCGCTAAGGAAAAGGGATTTGAATTCTCTACGGAAGACCCCCAGACCTTCTATCCCGACGACCTCGACCGCTTCCGCGACGAAATGGAAGCAAACGGTTGGCCTCTCGGAGAAGATGAAGAAGAACTCTTTGAATTCGCAATGCACGAAACGCAGTATCGCGACTACATGAGCGGCGCAGCCAAGAAGCGCTTCCTCGCTGACCTCCAGGCCGCAAAGGATAAGGCAAACGCTGGAAACATGACGCTCGAAGAAGCGGCAGCATTCAAGCATGCGAAGGCTGATGCCATCGTTGCTCCCGAGGCAGGAACCGTACTCTGGCAGATTGGTGGAGATGGCGAATGCGTGAAGGCCATTGCACCCTACATCGGTAAGGAATATAAGGAAGGTGAATTCTTCTGCTACATCGAGAACAACTACGGACAGATTCACGAACTTCCCGCAGCAATGGGTGGTAAGATTGTTGAAATCAATGCCGACCAAGGTGCACACGTTCTGAAGGGCGACGTGATTGCTTACATTCAGCGCCCCGAAGCAGAATAGTTTGTAATCAAACTTTGATAATTAAATAAAACGTGGAGACAGCGACAAACCGTCTCCACTTTTTTACTTAAATGTCCCTAGGGATAAGAGGCGCATCTCTCGCGCCACAATCTAGTGAATATTATTTTCCAATAAATGACATCATGATTAAAAGAACTGTTTTGGCTGTTGTTGCCCTGATCATGTGTTTCCCCACCGCCATGCTGGCCAAGGTGGAGCACTTGTTACCCAAACCACAGGAGGTAACTGTAACAACGGGAACTACCTTCTCCTTAAACGGAGCGGTTAGCATTAATTATGCCGAAGGCGTAGGAACCTGTGCCTTGCTTGAAGAGTTTTTCACCAACAATGGGTGTACGATTGCTGAAGGTGGCAAGGCGGTAAACGTAAAGTTCGTTGAAAGCATTGACGGTGCCTACGACTACCCACTCTATGGTTACGAAAACGAAGCCTACACGCTTGAAATTACGTCCAATGAAATCAACATCACGGCAGTTACCCCAACTGGGGTGATTCGCGCCGCTCAAACCCTCACTCAGTTAGCCGAAGGTTGGGACGGCACTAAGGCGCTCGAATGCCTCACCATGAAAGACTGGCCCGCATTCAAACTCCGTGGTTATATGCACGACGTGGGGCGTTCGTTTATCTCAACTGATGAGTTGGTGAAGCAAATCGAACTCTTCTCGCGTTTCAAGGTGAACACCTTCCATTGGCACCTGACCGAAAACCAAGCATGGCGCTTTGAGGTAAAAGCCTATCCTAAACTTACTTCAAGTGCGAGCATGACACGCTTCCCCGGACAATTCTACACGCAAGAAGATTGCAAGCGCGTCATGGAAACAGCGAAGAAGCATGGTGTCATCGTCATTCCTGAAATCGACATGCCCGGTCATAGTGAAGCCTTTGAGCGCGCTATGGGTTTCAACATGCAGAGCGCTGAAGG
>CALCHM010000166.1 GCA_937901345.1 uncultured Prevotella sp.
ACTTTAGTTGCGGAGGGGGTCTGTTAAAGTTCTTGGGGCAACTCCTATATTATTGTCTTTTCTTTTTTTGCCACCATTTTCACGTTTTCACAACAATGAACTCCGAAAGCACACGCTAATTATTTGTTGACTTCACGCAAAGGCGCAAAGATTCGCAAAGTTTCTTCCGCATGGCAATCTCTCAACCCTCCTCTCTCAACCTTAAACCCTCAACCTTCCTCGTTCATCAGAACTTCAGAACCTCAGAACTTCTGAACAAGACGCCATCTCTCATCTCTCATCTCTCAACGTTCCTCGTTCAACCCTCAACGTTCAACGTTCCTCGTTCCTTCCTCCATTGCGTCTTTGCGTGACAATCCAGCTCAAGCGTAGTTTGTGCACTTCTGTGTATTTCTTTTCTGTCTGAATAAAAATGAAATATCAATACCCCAAAAAAGGGAGCGAACTGCACGATGGATGTTAAAACCTTTTTGCTGTTTGTGAAATTTTCGTAAATTTGCAAGCGTGTGTTTGCAAATTGCGCTTATCGCGTTGCATGCATAAGTGCCACACTAAAAAAGAAAAATTTTTGAAATGAATTGCAAATCGTTGAATATCATGTTTTTATGCCCCCCCCCCCGCCAGTGCGATTAGCGAGGACAAAATGCTGTATTCTTCCCCAACGTGCTCCGCATTGGTAAGTCTCTGATAGTTTCGGCTGTCAGCGCTCACTGTTGCGGAGCACGTTTTGCGTTCTCCCGTCCCCGCTCTCTGCGTTTAGGTAACGACGAAGGGTGTGAGGCGTGAAAATGCACCGCGTTACTTCAGAAACGTAAAAAATCACATAATAATTCATCCAATTACTAATTTAAACCCTATGAAAAGATTATCGACATGCGTTGTAGCATTGCTGTGTGCAATCTCAACGGTCCTGGCCGATGGGCCTTTCAGAAACCATCGTTACGATAGTTTCAAAGCCCTATCTGTAACCAGCGACAACATCCTGTTTATCGGTAACAGCATTACCGATATGCACTGTTGGCCCGAAGTCTTCGTGACATCTAATGGAGACTATCTCCCCATCGTGAACCGAGGTAACTCGGGTACTTACTCAACAGAGCAGAGCGACAACCTCGAGTCGTACATCAACGGCAAACCCAAGAAGGTGTTTATGATGATTGGTACGAACGACATCGCTACTTCGGGCGGTTTGAACTTCAGTCCCGAACAAGTGTTGGCGTATGTGAAGAGCATCGTGACACGCATCCACGCACGCTCGCCTCAGACTAAGATTTACCTCTACAGCATTCTGAAAAACAAGACGGGCAACCGTGTAGAGGCTACTTGGCTCAAGGCGAATGAACTCACCAAGGCGTATGCTGACGCTACGGAAGGGGTTACTTACATCGACCTTTACGACAAACTCGCAAATGTAGCGAATGGTGGCGCTTGGAGTTATGACAACCTCCACCTCACGGCGGGTGCTTACCAGGCGTGGGCATCAACCATCTGTGAGTATCTTGCAGAGGGCGAAACCTACTCCGTATCTTGCGTGTATCCCGAAAACACATTGACGCTTCAGAACTCGGGCGGACTTGGTGGTTCTCACGGTATGCGTGGCACTTACTTCAGTTGCCTTCCCATTAAGAGCAACGACGTGCTCGTCTTTGGTGATGCTTTTGTTAAGAACGGCGAATGGCAGGAACTCCTTGGCAATCCCAACGTGAAGAACCGCGGTACGGGCTGGAACAATAGCGGTGACATCGCAACAACAAGCAAGATTGTTGATGCAACTTATGCTACAGTAGAAGGCGTCGCGAAGGCGGATGCCAAGGCAATTTTCCTTTACACAGGTACTGCAGACTGCACAGGTTCTACAGATATTGCTACTGTAAAAACTAACTACAAGGTGCTTGTAGATAAGATTGCAGAAAAGGCTCCTACATCAAAGATTTACTTGATGGCGATATGCCCCCGCAACAATGCCAGTCACAATGCGCGCATTGCGGAATTGAATGCCTACATGGAATCTATCGCAACGGGCAACATCCGCTTTGTTGATACGTATACTCCCATGCTCAACGGCGAAACTGTGAACTCAAAGTATGTCTTCTCCAACGACTACATTGGCGGTTTGGCTTATGTAAAGATAGCGAACTTGATGAAGGCTGCACTCCTTGCAGACTTCCCCAGCGACACTTACAACGTTACTTCTGAAGCAGACGCTGAAGTGCGTTACTCACAAGCAGGACTTCGCAACCAGTTGACGCAAGTCATTGCTCGCGGACTCGTTGCACAGCGTGGTGATGCTGCAGGTCAGTATAATGAAACTGCAATGGCGGCTTTTGACGCAAAAGTAAAGGACGCCAACACGCTTTTGGAAAATACGAACATCACACAAGATGAAGTAACTGCATTTGCCAATGCGCTTAACGAAATTCTCAACGGCGCCCTTTCTATGCCTACTAACAGTACGCAGGGCAACGAAGTGTGGTATCAACTTTATACACCTAATCGCAGTAATAAATACCTTACAAGCACTGGTGCAGGTGCAGGTGTAACGGGTAATGATAAGCACAACTATGCTACAGGTATGTGGAAGTTTGTAGCGCGTCAAGACGGCAAGGTGGACATCATTAACCGTAACGACAATTCATATCTCGCTCCCACAGCTGCATACAATGCGCAGATTACAACTTCTGCAACTCAACCCGCCAACGGTTGGATCTTAAGTTATGCCAATACGCCCGGACTCTTCATCATTAGTAGCGGTACGGTACAACTTAACCAAACTACAGGCGACCACAGTTTCAAGGTGTACAACTGGAGTTCAGGACAGAGCGGTACTGACAGAGGTGATGCAGGCGGACAGTATATGATTACTCTCGTAGAGGGAGAACCCGACGAAATTCCCGATCCTTCTTTGTTGACTTTGACTCTTACGCCTACTGAATTCCAAAAGGCGAACGGAAAGTCAACTTGGACTTATCACGGCACAACTACAAGTGGCGGTTGGTATGGTAAGTTTGTTACAGGCACAACTCCCGCTCTTACAGTTGAAAGCACTGATAATGCAGCAAACAATATTGGTTGGTCGAACAATCAACCTTGGCTTAAGACAGGTTATACTTACAATCTTTCGTTGCCAGAGGATTACCTGATTATAGGTTATGAACTCACAACGAAGCAAGTGTGGTCTTTCACTGGAGGAACCTTTACTTATACCACAGCAGAAGGTACTGCCACAAGTGCACCTCAAAGTGACACTGAGCAGGCCGTGAGCGCTTCAGGACTCTCTACCTCAAGTATTACCTTGAAGGTGGGCGAAGGCATAGATGGTGAAAAAGGTATCTTGATTACCAAGTTGGTGATCCGCTACAGGAAGGTATTGCCTACCTTGACATACACCATCGACAAAACTAATGGTAACCTTTATAAGGATAACGGTACATCAGCAAACCAAAGTTGGAACAGCGCTTGGAGAAGCAATGCAGAACCTCAGTTAGTATTCAGTTGCCCTGCCAACAATATGAACTGGGTAGATAACAACGTGCAGATGATGTCGGGTCAAGCTGGTAGTGCAACGTACACCATTACTGCTCCAGAAGGTTATGTTATCGGAAACTATAGTTTCACGTTTGCAAACAATAACCACGACACTGGTCTCACTTTGGCTATGACAGGTGGTAACACATACACCACCACTCGCGTAGCACAGACCATCAGTGCAAAGAATCAGGAGTTGAACTCAATGTCTTTTGTTCTCTCAGGAACCAATGGAAAGGGTATTATACTCACAGACTTCACCGTAACTTTTGTTGATCCTGCAAATGCGGGTAAAGAAGATGTTGAGGATGATGAGGAAGAAGAAGTGATTCCCCCCACTGATATCACCTACACCATCGATAAAACGAATGGTAGTCTCTTCCGCGACAATGATGAAGAAAATGCAGCTTGGAACCACGTGTGGAAGAGCAACGAAGAACCTCAGTTGCAGTTTGGCTGTGGTCCCAACAACATGAACTGGCATAATAATAATGTGCAGTTGATGACGGGCGGAAGTAGTTGTCGCTATACCCTTACGGCGCCTGCGGGTTATGTGATTTACGAATACAGTTTCACATTTGCCAACAATGGTCACGATAACGCTCAAGAAATCGTAATGGAGAATGGCGACGTTTATACGACATCAACCACTCCGAAGACCATCAGCGCTCAGAAGCAGTATCTGAATTCACTTTACTTTGACCTCAAAGGTCCTAACAGCAAGGGCGTAGTGCTTTCTAACTTTGAGGTAAAGGTGAAACGCGACGTGGCGGAACTTCCTATCATCAGCACTGAAGGTAATGAACATTGGTATTATATTACCAGTGCTTCTACACAAAGTTACTGTGCTGGCAAGGTGATCTACTACGATAGTGAAACTCAAAAGTTGCGCTTCGGCGACAAGACATTCAGCGGTAACTACATCTGGAGTTTCTGGGAAAAGGATGGTAAACTTGCCATTAAGAACTACAACGGTGAATACTTCGGAACTGCAGGTAGCGGCACCGGCAATAGCACAGCATTTGGTGTTGTCAACGAACCCAACTACATCTATAACATCAATGAAGCACACGATTACTACGTGATTAAGGATAATGGAACAGAATTGCACGCTCAAGACGACAACAAGGTTATTGTACGTTGGGGCGCTGCTGCAGGTAATGCTTCTCTGTGGAAATTTATAGAACTTGACGTGACGAATGCCAACGCTAACGTGGCAAGCACCGTAGTACAGCAGGGTAAAGTTAGCACGGGTATTGGTAATGTGGACCAAGCGATTATCCGCTCTACTATCCGTGTGTCTGGTCTTCAAGGCACTGTTGACTTCCAGGGCGTTAAGGGACGCTTCGACGGTGATAATGCCGCTGACGTTACGAACGTGAAGGCTTACTTCGCTAAGAACGACCGTGAACTCTTCATCGACGCTGCGAAGAAGATGACTTGGCGTGAAGAAAATGGCGTGCAGTTTGGTCAGACAGTACAATTAGCTGAAGATGGTACGTTTACAATCACCGGCACAAAGGAAATGGCGCCCGGCAACCACTACCTCTGGATTACTTACGACATTGCTGAAACAGCGAAGGAAGGTAACCTTGTGGATGCAAGCATCACTTCTTACACAGTGGATAGCAAGGAGATTGCAGAGAACAACGGCAACCCGGCACACGGCGTGACGATATTCCTTTCCGAGGGTGCAGTGCTGATGCCCATGGACAAGGGCTCGCTCTACTATCGTATTCCCGCAATAACCGTGACACGCGACGGCAAACGCCTTGTAACCCTCACCGACGACCGCAAGAACCACAACTCCGACCTACCCTCACACTGCTACCTCGTGGCTCAATACTCTGAAGACAACGGTAAGACCTGGAGCGACCCGAAGACCGTAGCCGGCACAGCTGAGACCGGCGGCAACTACGGACACGGCGACGCGTCCATCGTGACCAACCGCGACAACGGCGAGATTGTGGGCATCATGACCAGCGCCGGCACCTACGGCCACGGATTCTTTGCCGGCACCAGCGAGCAGCCGCCACGCTGGAAGACCATTACCAGCCGCGACGGCGGTCTCACCTGGGAAGCTCCCGTAGACCACACTGACGATCTCTTCGGCGCCAAGTGCGACAACCCGAAGACCAAGACCTGGAAGAGCGGATTCTCCGGCTCGGGAGCTGCGTTGCAGAAACGCGACGGCACTTTGGTGTCCAGCTTCGTAAACCGCCAGGCCGACAACAGCCAGCACTTCTATTTCTTCATGAGTAAGGACGGAGGCAAGAATTGGTATGTGAGCGGAAATAGCGGCACGGACGGCGCCGACGAACCTAAGACGCTTGAGCGCAACAATGGCGACCTTGCCATCAGCGTACGTTCCAGCGGCTACAACTATTACAACTACACCTCCAACGACGGCGAGACATGGCACAAGCCTGCTCGCACACGCTTCACCACAGGTATCTCCGGCAACGCCTGTGATGGCGAGTACATGGTATGGTGCTCCACGCTCGAAGGCAATCCCTGGGACATCGCTTTGCAGACACTGCCCAACAGCGGCAGCCGCCAGAACGTGAGCATCGCTCTCTCCACCGACGAGGGAGCCACCTTCGGCACTCCGAAGACCATCTGCCCGAGAGGCTCTGCTTATAGCGCCGCTGTGGTATTGCCCGACGGCACACTCGGCGTCTACTACGAAGAGAACGGTGTGTTTGGCGGCTACACCATGCGCTTTGTACGCTTCTCTCTGGACTGGGCCAGCAACGGCAAGTACAAGTTTACGGAAGACGCTCCGTTCTATCCTATCAAGTCGACCAACACTACGGGCATCGAAGAGGTTATTTCCTCACCCGTCAAGACCGACGCAGCCATCTACGACCTGCAGGGCCGTCGCCTCACAGCCCCCATGGCTCCCGGAATATACATCCAAAGCGGCAAGAAGGTGTTTATCAAATAAATCCTCTCTGCTGTCTGCATTTTAAGAAAATCAGGACCGAGCACCTTGAAGGGACTCGGCCCTGATTTTCTTTGTAAAAAAGGAATCAAAAAGTACCTCAAATTTTAGAATTTTAGAATTTTAGAATTTTAGAATTTTAGAATTTTAGAATTTTAGAATTTTAGAA
>CALCHM010000167.1 GCA_937901345.1 uncultured Prevotella sp.
GGTCTGTTAAAGTTCTTGGGTCAACCAAAGGTCACGTAAGTAACTCCTATATTATAGCCTTTGCTTTTTGCCCAATAAAGGCAGTCGCAATAATCACAGGGGCAATTTGGAGTATTGCATGGTACAAAAAGTAGGTGCTTTTTCTAGTTTGTAAGTGTGCATGGTGCAAAAAGTAGGTGCTTTTTCTAGTTTGTAAGTGTGCATGGTCAAAAAAGTAGGTGCTTTTTCTAGTTTGTAAGTGTGCAAAGTGCAAAAAGTAGGTGCTTTTCATAGTTTGTAAGTGTACAAAGTCTAAAAAGTAGGTGCTTTTAGCAGTATGCAATACTTAGAAATAGAACGTGGTATAACAAACACAGGGATGCGGGGGTGCAAAGTCGCGTTTGTTATACCACGATGCGAGAGGCGGGGACTCAATGGGGATTATTCTCTACGAATGCTTTCCACGGGGTTGCGGCGCGCCACTTTCAGCGTTTGCCAAGCGATGGAGACAAGGGCGAGGAGGAGCGTAAGGACTACGGCAATGACGATTGCCCACCAAGTGGAGTCAATGCGATTTGGGAAGAGTTCCAGGTAGATTTCCGTGCCCTTCAAGATAAGCGGAAGTGAGAGCATGGCAGCCAAAAGGGAGAGGATAAGGAAGGGACGGGCAAGGTGCCAAGAAGCATTCATCACCGTTGCGCCCATCACTTTGCGCAAGGCGATTTGTTTGCTCTGCTGTTCGGTGTAAGAGATGGACATGGCAAACATTCCCAGGACAGAAATAAGCGTGGAGATGCACATAAAGCAGAGCACCATTGCCAACATATTCTCCAATTCCTTCATGGGTTCGTCAAGGATTTCATCAACTGTGCGCATCACAAAATCCTTTTCCATTCCCACCATTTCCTTCGTCACGGCGCGACACGTAGCCTGCATCTTCTGCTTCGTGGCAGGGATGTCTTTCATCCCATCTTCCGAAAGTTCCACCAACATGCTGAATGAGCGATTCGGGTTTATACTTACGGCAATCATATTGTGCCCGTCAGTCATCGAGTTGCCACTCACGGGGTCCCAAGAGCGGTAATCTTTAATCACTCCGCATACAGGATAACACGCCGTTCCCTCAATCTGTCCACCTACATTGGGGTTTTCGGCCGTGATTTTATAACGGTCGCGCGTGTCTTCCGTAATCCAGTGCTTGTCATTGTCGGGTTCGCAATACTGTTCCACCACTTCAAACCCAAGCATACTCATACAGGTGGTATCCATCCCAGAATAGAACACCCACGAAGTGACAGCCTCGCCCGTTTCACTTTTCTCCTGAATACCATTCGTCTGACAAGCCCACGGGCCTTGGTGTATCCACCCCACGCGTTTCACTTCGGGCATCGCCAATAGGCGGTCGTAAATCGGGCGGAGTTGTTCGGTGTCGGTAGAATAGGTTAGAGTAAAAATTTGCACCAATCCTTCCGTGCGGTAACCCATAGGAAGTGTGGCTAAGTGGTGCATCTGTGCCACCATGACTATACCGATGGCAATCAACGCTGTGCTAATCAAGTTTTGAAGCACAATGAACACACGACTGAGGCGCATTTTGCTTTGGAAGCGGAACGAACCTTTCACCACGTCAATAGGTTTGAAGCGCGAAACAATAATTGCTGGAATCAACCCTGCCATGAGCGACACCAAGAGCAACAATGCCACGGCGGTGAGGATAGAAACGAGGTCGGAGAAGATGCAGATTTCCGCTTCTAAGAGTTCTTCAAACCAGGGACGGGCAATTACCGCCACCATACACCCGAGCACGAAGCACCCTGCCGTAAAGACGAACGACTCCATGAGATTGCGCCCCACTATTTGATACACGGTATCGCCCAAAAGGCGGCGCGTGGCGAGTTCCTTGGCACGTTTTCCGATGAGTGCCGTTGTGAGGTTGACATAGTTGAACACGGCAGATACCAAGAGCACGATGGCAACGCCCAAGAGTATCCACACCATCTCTTCGCTACCATTGCGGAAACCTGCGTTACGTCCGAGGTTGGCAAAGTAGCATTCGCTCAGTGGCGTTAGAGACACACCGCTAATATAGTTTCCATCAATCGGTTCGCGTTTCCAGAATTGCCAGGTTTCCAAGTATTTTTCCAACAAGGCATTCTTGGTTTCTTCCACCGAAGCGCCTTTGTGTAACGTGACAAAGGTGACGATGCTGCCGAAATTGTCTAACCAGGCACGGCTTTGCTCTTCCACTTTCATGGAGAAGAGAATTTCCACGGGCGAGAAGAAATCGTCGGTGTCGAAATTCTCAACCACGCCCACAATCGTCAAAGGTTCGTCTTGCCCTAACAGACGCAGGGTTTTGCCTATGGGGTCGGCATCGGGGAAAGCGCGTTTTGCGAACTCTTCACTCACGAGGATTTCCGTGGGCGACTCCAACACTTTTTCGCGCGCCACACCGCGCAATTCGTAATTGAAATATTGGAAGAAGGTGGAGTCAATCGCCATGGCCTTGGTCGTGAAAGTGTTTTCACCCGCCAAGACATCCCAAGGATGGGTTGCCCCAACACGCGTAAAACCTTTAATCTGCGGAATCTTTGGGCAAATCTCCGGACCCGTTCCTACGGTCATGCCTATCATTTTGCTGGACCCAATGACGTAAAGTTCATCGTTTAGCGCTTGCGACTTACCCACCATAAATTCTGTTCGGGCATACGAAGCAAACAGAATCACAAAGCCCAGCGCCATGCTCAGACCAAAGGCTTGGATAGCCGTATAAAGTTTGTTACGACTGAGGAATATGAAGTAGGATTTCATTGATTTTCTTGTTTTAGAAAGTTTCTTATATATGCTATAGTTGCTATAGATTCTATAGTTTCTATAAATTATATAGAGCATCTATTTCTTCTATATCGCCAACTCATTCACTACTTCGCCATCCAGCAAATTGATGGTGCGATGTGCGAAAGCAGCATCGCGTTGTGAGTGTGTCACCATCACAATAGTTGTGCCCTCGGCGTTAAGTTCGGAAAGGAGTTCCATGATTTCTTTGCCGTGCTTCGAATCCAAGTTACCCGTAGGTTCATCGGCAAGCACGAGTTTCGGCTTTCCCACTACGGCACGCGCAATCGCCACACGCTGTTGCTGACCGCCCGAAAGTTGCTGGGGATAATGCTTCGCGCGATGACTCATATTGACGAGGCGCAGAATTTCCAACACACGCTGCTTGCGCTCTGCCTTGGGAAGGTCGAGGTATTTGAGTTGCAGGTCAATGTTTTCCTCCACGGTGAGTTCGTCAATCAGGTTGAAACTTTGGAAAATGAATCCAATGCGTCCACGGCGAAGGCGCGTACGTTCGCTTTCCTTCTTTACGGCAACTTCTTCACCGTTCAGCAAGTACGTTCCGCTATCGGGATTGTCGAGCAAGCCCAAAATGTTGAGCAACGTAGATTTGCCACACCCACTGGGCCCCATGATGGCGACAAATTCGCCTTCCTTCACTTCCATATTCACGCCATTCAGCGCCACAGTAACAACTTCTTCCGTGCTGAAGGACTTTACAAGATCTTTTACTTTAATCATAGTGTTAGTTTTTTAGTAGACAAGTTGATAGGTACGAGTAAACAAGAGGAGTTGACAAGAACGCTTGCTCGCATGTGTTCCGCAGGGCAGTTGTACTCTGTACTCTGTTCTCTGTACTCTAAATTTCTTTTTACACTGCAAATTTAACCCACAAAAATCTTACCCTCCAAGCCTTTTTTGCCTCCAAGAGTGGATTGTATGATTATCACACACCACATTGTATGATTATCATACACTCTGCGCTGGCAGGTAGTGCTTATGGCGTATGAAACGTTGGGCACAACCTTTATTTTCGCTACATTTGCACCACAACAAAATCAAATAACTATCTCACTATGCAACCTTATGACACTCTGCTCGTCGTTGACGATAACCCCACCGTGCTCACCGCTATCAAAATTGCGCTCGGTGCTTACTTTGGCAAAATTGTGACGCTCTCCAACCCAGAGCAGATCTTGCTTACGATGAACCAAGAACCCATTGATGCCGTGTTGCTCGACATGAACTTTGGTCCCGGTCTGAATTCTGGGCAAGACGGACTCACGTGGTTGAAGAACATTCACCGCACTCACCCCGATATTCCTGTAATTTTGATTACCGCATACGCTGATATTAACTTGGCCGTTCGCGGATTGAAGAACGGGGCTGCCGATTTTGTCACCAAACCTTGGGACAACGAGGAACTTCTACACACGCTGAAAACCGCCATCGGCAAGAGTAAGGAAATTGTTCCTCTCGAACAAATCGAAACAGAGCATATCCATCGCGTGGTGGAGAAATGCCACGGCAACATCAGTCGGGCTGCCGAACTCCTTGGTATCACGCGTCAAACCCTTTATGCAAAAATCCGGAAATGACACATCTCGAAATGCTCCTCACTCTTGGCGCCCTTGTTCTCATAACGTTAGGTTTTACCCTATATAAATATGTGCGCCACCAATGCCTCTTGCGCGACCGTGCTCACCTCATGCGCGAAGCTATTCGCAACAAGGACTTCTCGTTCCGCCTCCCCGTGAAGGGACTTCCCTTTGGCGAACGCGCTCTGCAGGAAGTGCTCAACGACTTTAGTGGGTATATCAACACGCTCTCTGCACAGAAGGAAGTGGAGTCGTGGCAGCGCTTGACGCGTGTGCTCACCCACGAAATAATGAATGCTGCAACGCCCATCAGCAGCATCACGCAGGCCTATCTTGCCGACCCAGCGCTGAAAGACACACCCTATGAAGAGGGCATACGCGCCATTCACACCACCAGCACGGGGATGACAACGTTTGTAAAAAACTTCCGCAAGATGAGCGCCTTGCAAGAACCCATGATGAGTGACGTGCAGTTGCTCGACTTGCTCCAATCGCTGAAAAGCATGCACACGGATCTCACCTTCCACCTTCAAGTGGCAGCAGATGCTTGCATTAAGGCTGACGAAAATATGCTCCGACAGGTGCTTCTCAATCTGATTCAGAATGCCAAGGAGGCGGGCGCTACGGAATTCGCTTTCCGCTTCACGCAACAGCAAGCGTCCGTTGTTTATGCCCACGACCCTGAACGCAAATTCTCACTCTACGTTAGCAACAACGGAAGTCCCATTCCTGCCGAGGTGAGAAGCGAAATCTTCATTCCCTTCTTTACCACCAAACCAACAGGTACAGGCATCGGTCTTCCCCTTTCGCGACAAATGCTCATGAAGCAAGGCATCAACCTCTTGCTCTGTGACCGTCCCGTTCCTGGGTTTCATGCAACCTTCGTGCTCTGTAATTAAAAATGAGAGAGACCTTGCGGTTTGGAAGTGTCGTTTCAAATTGAGAAAATGGACAATCAGTTGTCGGGACGCGATTTGCGTTTCGTCTGGGGCAAACACAGTTGTCGGGGCACCAAAACGAATGCATTTGAGCTTGTGGAGGGTTGGAATGCTTGTTTTTTTGCATCTGTAGCAAAAAAGTTTCGTTTTCTTGTTACAAAATCGCACTTCATACGTTTACCCTATTGAAGAACGCCAAAAAAATATGAGCAAAGACATCTTAACCACCGTTTTCACCTCCCTGCGGAAGAACTTCCTAAAGCAGGCACAGCGCATCCTCGCTTCGGAAGAGGATGCTGAGGATGTCGTGCAAGATGCCTTCTGCAAATTGTGGCGCAGTGACTACACGCTGAAGACGACGAACGAAGCAGAAGCACTGGCGCGCACCACAATCCGAAATCTCTCGCTTGACGAACTGCGCAAGCAGGAAGTAAGACCGCAGTTCGCTCTCGACACTGAGCGCGATACCGTTCTGCAACGCTCCGCTTTAGAAGAAATTGAAATCCGCGAACGCTTCGAACAGGTAGAAGTCATTATCGAATCCGAACTCTCACCTTCAGAGCAGCGCGTGATGCACTTGAAGGAATATGAGGAACGCAGCATTGAGGAAATTGCCGAGATGATGCACCTTACGGAAGCAGCCGTGCGCATGAAATTATCGAGAGCGCGCAAAAGAATACGCACCGTTTATCAAGAACAAAATAAAAAGGAAGGAGGCTGTCGTGACTACTGATAACACATACTGGAAAGTCCTCGAAGAACGCTATTTTGAAGGACTCACTACGAAGGAAGAAGAGCGCCTACTGCGTCAATTTCTCTCCACCGAGATGGCGCAAACTGAAGACTTTGATGAACTTCGTGCCGTCATGGGATTCCTTGCCATGGGTAAGGCGGAGCGCAAGAAGACGGTTATTCCCCTTTGGCGCAGTCCCAAGGTGATGCGATGGAGTGCCGCAGCCTGCTTCTTGCTTCTTGCTGGCATCGGAGTCTTCCACCTCATGCCGCGCACCACTTACGTTGCTTACGTCGATGGACACCGAACGACCGACAAAATGGAAGTTATCGCCCAAATGCACAGCGTGATGGCTGACATCAATGCCGACACGCCCACCAGCACCATGGAGGCAAGCATGAGCGACTTACTCAATACACTAAACACTGAAGAATAATTTTTGACTATGAAGCGCATACTTTTACTCTCCACCCTCTGCCTCTGCCTCATGTCGGCGACAGCGCAAAAGGGACTTAACATAGCCATCTACTTTTCAGAACCCTATCTGGAATTGGTAGGAAATTCGCACGTTCATATTGAAGGTAATGACCTCGTTCCCTACAACCTTTCCCTGTTTCGTAGCATTCGCCTCACGCCTAAAAGCACGCCCGACAATTCAAGGAAACTCATGGAACAACGGGTTATGGAAGACGGGAAACACGCCACGAAAAAAGAGGTGGTTATGATAGGTGGCAGACTTTATTACGGATTCTACGTGTTGTCCCCAAAAGACGAGAAGACCAATCGCTACATCTTCTTCCGCAATAACTGCTTGAAACCCGAGGCGAAACCTCAAGAAATCATGCTTGTCTATATTGAGGGAAAGGCTTCGCCAAGTGAACTTAAAAAGATATTCAAATAATAACTTCAAAAACTCATATTATGAAACGCAGATCATTTTTCGTGGCAACAGCCTTATTCGTTGCCTCCGCTGCTTTTGCCACCGAACAAAGCGATACACTCGTTGTGAAAAATCCTTCAGAAGTCACTGTTGTCAACAACGATAGCAGTTGCGTCATTACGATACAGGGTAAAAACGGGAATCCAGAATTTTCATACCGACAAATTATTCCGCTCACTAAGGATGCTCCCACACTCATCAATGAGAGCAACACGGAATGGAACTTCAAAATGCCGTTCTTTAGCACTTCTAAAAAGGAGAGCACGCAGGGAAATGTTACCATTTCCAGCATGACAAAATCACACGTCAAAAAGCACCGATGGGAAAACGGGTCTCCACAGTTGAACGTTGGACTCGGACTGTTTGGCATCGGTTATGTTGCCAGCCTTAACACACCTCAGGGCATGCACACGGAAATGTTTGACTCGTATGAGTTCTTGGGTCCCCGCTTGATGTTCATGTACCAACCGCGCATGAGTCGCTTCTCTTACGGTATCGGGGTAGGTACGAATTGGAAGAACTTCCGCATGACGGATGACGTACGCTTTAGTCGCGAATCCAATGGGAATACCGTTTTGAAAGGTTATCCAGAGGGCGCGCATATAGGTTTTTCACGCGCCAAGGTGTTTAGTTGGACCGTACCCTTTGAGGTGAAATACTATTTGACAGATAAAATGAGCCTTAGCGCTTCCAGCATTGTGAATTTCAATACTTATGCTTCGCTAAAGACACGCTACACCACTCCCGAGGGACAAGGAGTAAAGGAATTGGATACGCATCTTCACCAAAATCCTGTAACGGTTGACTTCATGGGGCATGTGAAGTATGGTGCCTTTGGTTTGTACGTGAAGTACAGTCCTTGCAACGTCTTTGAGAGCGGCAAGGGACCGAAATTCCAATCTTGGTCAACGGGTATCACCTTCGGATGGTAAACAAGAGGTTCCCATTCCCCTTTATTAAATTCACCAGCACCTTTCTCGTCAATGAGGGAGGTGCTGGTCTCTTTCAAAGTTAAAGTAATGTTCGCTTTGAAATTTGCCTAGAAAGTAGTACTTTTGCACACTCATTAGCAACGTTTTTCCCGTAAGGATAACGTATTGTGTTCAAGAAAATAATTCACATCGATATGGCAAACGAAAAGATTATACTCACGGGTGACCGCCCAACAGGTCGCCTACATATTGGTCACTATGTTGGTTCTCTCCGTCGCAGAGTTGAACTTCAGAATGAGGGTGACTTCAAGAAAATGTTCGTATTTATCGCCGACGCTCAGGCGCTCACCGACAATATCGACAATCCCGAAAAGGTGCGTCAGAATGTAATCGAAGTGGCGCTCGACTATTTAGCTTGCGGATTGGATCCCGAAAAGGTGACAATCTTCATTCAAAGTCAGATTCCTGAACTCTGCGAACTCTCGTTCTATTTCATGGACCTCGTAAGTGTGAGTCGCCTGCAGCGCAATCCTACGGTGAAGACAGAGATTGCGATGCGCGGATTTGAAAGTTCTATTCCCGTAGGTTTCTTCACTTACCCCGTATCTCAAGCAGCCGACATTGCAGCTTTCCGTGCAACAACGGTTCCCGCAGGTGAAGACCAACGCCCCATGATTGAACAGGCTACCGAAATCGTACGCCGCTTTAACCACATCTATGGCGATACACTCGTTGAACCGCAGATTATGTTGCCTAACAATGCCGCTTGCCTCCGTCTTCCTGGTACTGACGGTAAGGCAAAAATGTCAAAGTCATTAGGCAACTGCATTTACCTTTCAGAAACAGCAGACGAAATGCGCAAGAAGGTTATGTCGATGTATACCGATCCCTTACACGTAAACGTAAGTGATCCTGGTCACGTTGAAGGTAACGCTGTGTTCACCTATTTGGATGCGTTCTGCACCGACGAACACTTTGAACGCTATTGGAAAGACTACGCTAACCTTGATGAACTCAAGGAACACTATACACGTGGCGGACTCGGCGACGTGAAGTGCAAGCGCTTCCTCGAAAGTATTCTTAACGAAACACTCGAACCCATTCGTCAGCGCCGCTTAGAGTTCCAAAAGGACATCCCTGCCATTTACGATATGCTCAAACGCGGATGTGAAGATGCGCGTGAGGTTGCTGCCGCAACTCTTGACGATGTGCGCCGCGCCATGAAGATTAACTATTTTGATGATGCAGAACTTATCGCAGAACAAGTAAAGCGCTTTTCTGGACAATAAGTTTTGTGATGACTATTCGTGGTCAATGATTAACGAATAATTATCCTCTGATTTTTGTGAGAAGGTAACAACAAGCAGTAGCGCATTGCCTGTTAACCTTTGATAACTAAAAAAGAGCAAGAATATTTTGCAGAGTTAAAAAATATTTCTAACTTTGCACCCCGAAAACCCACAACCCTTGATTAACAAGAAAATAATATAAGACAATGAAAAGAACATTCCAACCTCACAACCGCAAGAGAAACAACAAGCATGGTTTCCGTCAGCGCATGCTGACAGCAAATGGTCGTCGCGTATTGGCTGCTCGCCGCGCAAAGGGCCGCAAAAAGTTGACCGTATCTGACGAAGTTCACGGCAAGAAGTAAATCTCTGCGTAGTCGAGAGACTACATGCGACGAGGTTTAAAGCATAGTGAGAGAAGTAGGTTTTTCTTAGAAATCTTACTTCTCTCATTTTTTTATTTTAACTTTGCCAAAGGTGAAAAATAGATAAGAATCCTAATTGTTGGCTATGAACTTTAGAAAACTGCTCAAAAAAATTAAAAGACCTGTTGTTTGGGGAAATATCCTTGGTCTCGTGGTGTTTATTACCGCTTTTATAACAGGTGTGATGATATTTATCAGCAATTACACACGGCATGGTGAAAGCATAGAGGTTCCTGATTTGCGCGGTTTGAAACCAGAAGCGGCGATGATGCGTTTGGAGGCGTTGGGACTATCAGGTGTGGTTACGGACACTGGATATGTTACGACAAAACCACCTTATACGCTATTAGAGCAGTCTATTGCTCCAGGCAAACATGTGAAGATTGGTCGTACGCTCACTTTCACAATTAATGGTAATGGTGCTCGACCTGTGTTAATCCCTGATTTGGCTAATAATACATCAGTTCGTGAAGCAGAAGCGCGTTTGCGCACCTTAGGTTTTACTCAAATCAAGTATAAATATATTGATGGTGATCCCGACTGGGTCTATTCAATATTAGTGAAGGGTAAAGAAGTATATAAAAATCAACGAGTCTCAATCGATCAACCCGTTACGCTTGTAGTAGGTAAGAGTGAAACTCTCGAGGATGTTGATTTTGAAGAGGAGAAACTTTCCAACCTCTTTTATGAATTGGTTGATTCGATTTAAATAATGTTATGAACCTTCTTAAAGACGAAGATATATTGCCTGAAGCGCCCCTTCTTAGCGATGACGAAGGAGATGATGAGGGCGAAAACGGAGGACTTTATGAGCATTTCCGTGCTGTAGCAGACAAAGGGCAAGAATTGTTGCGCATTGATAAGTTTTTGATGAACTTAATGCCTGACACATCACGCAATCGTATTCAAGCCGCGGCGAAATCTGGATTTATCCACGTTAATGGCACTCCCGTCAAGAGTAATTATCGTGTAAAACCTAACGATGTTGTCACGCTTTTGCTTGATCGCCCTCGTTATGAAAACCTCATCCTTCCTGAGAACATCCCCTTAGAGGTGGTGTATGAAGATGATGATATACTAGTTATAAACAAACCCGCTGGTCTTGTTGTGCATCCAGGTTGTGGTAACTACACAGGTACGCTTGTCAACGCTATTGCCTGGCACTTGCGAGACAATCCCAATTATGACCCCAATGATCCAGGTGTTGGACTCATTCACCGTATTGATAAGGATACTTCGGGTTTACTCGTCGTTGCAAAAACTCCTGATGCAAAAACGCATCTCGGTTGGCAATTTTTTAATAAGACCACGCGCCGACTCTATAACGCTCTCGTGTGGAGTAATTTTCAGGAAAACGAAGGTCGTATCGAAGGCAATATAGCTCGCCATCCTAAGGACCGCATGCAAATGGCGGTGTTCCCTCCTGATTCAGAAATCGGAAAGCATGCAGTTACTCATTACCGCGTGATGGAGCGTTTTGGTTATGTCACCCTCGTTGAGTGTCGATTGGAAACAGGACGCACGCATCAAATCCGAGCGCACATGAAACATATTGGACATCCCTTGTTTTGCGACGAGCGTTATGGCGGTGACCAAATTCTTCGAGGTACGCAGAGTTCCACTTACAACAGTTTTATCCGCAATTGTTTCGCCGTCTGTCCGCGTCAAGCTTTGCATGCCAAGACGCTTGGATTCAAACATCCTAGAACGGGCGAAGAGATGGACTTCAGCGCTCCACTGCCTCCCGATATGACCGCGCTCCTTGAAAAATGGCGTACTTATACTGCAGGAGCATTAGGACGTACAGATTTATAGACACATTTTATGAAGAAAAATATAGCAATCGTAGCAGGTGGCGATTCTTCAGAATACGGAGTTTCGTTACGCAGTGCTGAAGGGATTCTGTCCTTTATGGATAAGGAAAAATTCAATCCCATTGTCGTAGAACTTCGTGGCACATCGTGGTATGCACTTTATGAAGGTGAGCGCCTGCCCATCGACCGCTCCGACTTCTCATTCACCACGCCATTAGGTAAATTCTCTTTTGACTTCGCTTATATCACGATTCACGGTACACCCGGTGAGAATGGAATTCTACAAGGTTATTTCGACCTTATCGGAATGCCCTATTCTACGAGTGGAGTTTTTGTAGAAGCGCTTACGTTCAATAAATTTGCCCTCAACAACTACCTTCGTGCCTTCCCACAAATCAATGTGAGCGATAGTTACGTCGTGAGAAAGGGAATTGAGCGTCCCACAGATGCCGCAATCATTCAGCGCTTGGGACTTCCCTGCTTTGTAAAACCCAATGCTGGCGGCAGTAGTTTTGGGGTGACAAAGGTAAAGACCGAAGCGGATCTTGCTCCCGCAATTGCAAAAGCCATGGAAGAGAGCGATGAAGTGATGATTGAGAAACTCATGGTGGGCACCGAAATTACTTGTGGTTGCTACAAGCGTAAGGATGGCGAAGTCGTAACTTTCCCCATAACGGAAGTGGTGACGACTCAAGAGTTCTTTGACTACGATGCCAAATATAATGGCAAGGTTGAAGAAATTACACCCGCTCGAATTGCCCCCTCAACAGCTGAACGCGTGAGTAACATGACCAAATTTATTTATCGTGCGCTCGACTGCTTTGGCATCATTCGCATTGACTACATCCTTTCAGGTGCTCCTGGCGAAGAAACAATAAACCTCCTTGAAGTTAACACCACACCAGGCATGACTGCTACGAGTTTCATCCCTCAGCAAGTGCGTGCGGCAGGTTTGAATATTAAGGATGTTCTTGCCGACATTATAGAAAGCAAAATATAGGATTCACTCGAGTTCAAACTCGTCAAACTTCCCTCTCCCCCTATGAAAATCCCTGCAGAATTTGATAACATACGCCCTTACGCTCCCGAGGAACTTCCTGAAGTGTTTGAACGTCTTTTAGAGGACAAGTATATTAAAAGACTTATCAAGAAGACGCTTCCCTTCATTCCTTATAGTCTTGTCAAGAAGTATGTCAAGTCGTGCAAGACCAATCTTGAATTTCAAATCAAGATTATCAAACCCATCGTGATTTTAAGTTGGTTGACTGCTACCAAAGGTTGTACCCTAGACGCAGCAGCAATTCCCAACCGCCAGGGCCGCTATACTTTTGTTTCGAACCATCGTGACATCGTTCTTGACTCTGCTTACCTCAGTTGCCTCTTGGTAAAGAATGGTTATGAAACAACGGTAGAAATTGCGATTGGCGATAACTTGCTCATCAAACCCTGGATTAAAGATATTGTTAGGGTAAACAAGGCATTCATCGTGCAGCGCTCGCTCTCAATGCGTGAAATGTTAGAGGCCAGCAAGACGATGAGTCGTTACATGCACTTCGCTGTAACCGAAAAGCGTGAGCACTTATGGATAGCACAACGCGAAGGACGTGCAAAAGACTCTAACGACCGCACACAAGAATCAGTTCTTAAGATGCTGGCACTAGGCAAGGACGGCAACGTTATTGACAGTCTGAAGGAGTTGAATATCGTGCCCCTTACCATTTCGTATGAGTATGACCCCTGCGACTATCTTAAGGCGCAAGAATTCCAGCAGAAACGTGATGACAAGACATTCAAGAAGTCGAAAGCCGATGACATGAAGAACATGGCAACGGGTATTAAGGGACAAAAGGGACGTGTGCACTACGCTTGTGCACCTTGTATCAACACTTGGATTGACGAACTTGCCGATTTGCCCAAGAATGAAATCTTCCCTGAAATCGCACGTCGCATGGACCGCGAGATTCACAGTCGTTACCGCATTTATCCAGGCAATTATGTTGCTGCCGACCTTCTTGAGGGTTCTAACAAGTATGCTGCAAATTACACGGCTAAGGATAAGGCAAAGTTTGAACGCTATCTTCAGAGTCGCATTGACCTTGTCGAACTTCCCAACAAAGACGTGCCCTTCTTGCGCGAATGTATCTTAAAGATGTATGCCAACCCGCTTTATAACCTTGAAGCGGCGAAGCGTTAGCGTTAACGGATTACAATCAACCGTCAACGGACTACAGACAACAGCCAACGGACACCGTTCGGATTACGATTGTTGACTGTAGTCCGTTTCTTGCATAATTATCAGTCTTCATAAGCATCTTGTAATATGAAAAAACTTCTTTACCTCATCATACTTCTCCTTACTCCTTCCCTGCTGCCTGCGCAAACCTTTAAAGTGAACACGCTGCGACTTGAAGCGCGCGGAGATTATCAGCGCTTCCACGACGATGGTTCAAAGGTGGATGCCGAGTCGGGATTTAAAGGCAAATTTCTGAACATCCGCTTCGACGGGCATATAGGTGAACACTTCTCGTACTCTTACCGACAGCGCCTTAATAAGCCGCACAAGGATATGAGTTTTTTTGATGCCACCGACTGGCTTTACCTCACTTACACGAAAGAACGTTGGAGTTTTTCGGGAGGTAAGCAGGTGATTGGTATTGGCGGTTTTGAATACGACCTCGCACCGATTGATGTTTACTTCTTCTCGGGGTTTTGCTCTAACGTGACGTCTTATGCTTTCGGGGCAAGCGTGGCCTACGCGCTTTCTCCCAAAGACAAATTAACGATGCAAATCTGTGAAAGTCCATTCAGCACCTCCACTGATGATATTTATGCTTACAATCTTCTCTGGCAAGGCAAGCATGGTTGTTGGTCAACGCTCTATTCGCTGAACATGGTGGAGTATCTCCCCGGAAAGTTTATGAATTACATTGCTCTTGGCAACCGTTTTGATTTCAACAACGTTTCTATCACGCTCGACCTCATGAATCGCACGTCTGAGGGACACGCTTTATTGGGGCGTGACTTCTCGGTGATGGGTGAAATTGACTGGATGCCTTGTCAGAAGGTCAACCTCTTTGGAAAGTGTACTTACGACGTGAACAAGAGTAAAACGCTTCATGATACCTGCGTTCCTCCCGGAACAGAGTTGACGCGCATTGGTGTAGGCGTTGAAGTGTTCCCCCTCAAGGACAATTTGAACGATGTACGCCTACACCTTGCTGGGCACTACACGCTCGGTGACACTCCTGCTTCTTACGTCATTCAACCTAAGCAACTCATGCTCACCGCTGGCGTGACGTGGAGAATGAACTTTATAAAATGAGAAACGAACTATGAAAAAGGAGCAATGCTTGCGACTGTTTCGCTCTAATGCGCCTTTGGTGCTAAGAACTCCCTCCGAATAGCGTTCTAATACTGTTCGAACGCTGTTCTAATTCCCTTCAAACGCTTCTTTTCAACCTCCTTTATTATAGTCACACACGGATTCACTTTTCATTATGCGTAAATTATTTCTTTTGATTTTACTCCTTCCCACATTTCTGCAAGCGCAACCCCTTCGCCAGCAGAGCATGAAGCGCTGGGGGGTAGTGCCCGCTCATTATAGCGGTATCGCTCACATAGAAAACGACCTTTATGCCATCGTGAGCGACAAAGGTGCTATAGATGGTTTCTACCTGATGCGCATCTCTCAAGACCCCACCACGGGGAAAGTCACCCGCATCACTCCCGAAGGTTTCAAGAGTCGCTTCACGCCTGCAGAGAGCGCCATGAGTCCGCAACGCGACAGCGAAGGCATTTGCTATGTGCCCACGTCGCAAACCCTCTTTATTAGTGGAGAGGCGGACCAGCGCATTCTTGAATATGACCTTAACGGCATGCTTACGGGCAGAGAGTTGAACGTCCCTGCTGAGTTTGCCGTAGCCAATATCTATGGTAATCTGGGTTTTGAAGCCCTGACCTATTCGCCTCAGACGCACCACTTCTGGACCATTACCGAAGGTCCTTTGCGTGCCGATGGTGCTATCAATGGTCCGAAGTCGCCAACGACTCACAACCTTTTGCGCCTCCAATCCTTTGATGACAACCTCCAACCCGTGGCTCAATATGCCTACCGTATGGACTTGGCAAAGGCAACAAAACCAGGGCGTGCACATGCCTTTGGAGTTCCTGCTCTGTGTGCCTTGCCCGATGGTCGCCTTTTGGTAATGGAGCGTGAGGTTCGCGTTTCGCCCAACTATTTTGCCTCTCACGTGGAGTGTAAATTATTCATGATTCATCCCTTGGAGAGTCATCAAATTGATAGCACCACCAAGTTAGACCGCCTCGATCCCAATCACTTTATGATGAAGACGCTCGTTGCCAATTTCAAAACGCTCCTCACGCCTGTGCAGTATAACTATGCCAACTACGAAGGGATGTGTTTAGGCCTTCGTTTGAATGACGGTACCCAAACGCTCCTGCTCATCAGCGATTCACAAGCGGGGCAAGGCAACGGATTGGTGACACTGAAGGATTACATAAAGGTGATTAAACTCTAAGCGGAAGGCGAATCTCGCAAATTGGGAGGTTCAAAAACTTTGCTGGAAACGATTTGTAAACAATCTGGCACCCCTGACAACTTGAGGAAACTGATTTTGAAAAATTCTGGAACCATGCAAGTCAGCAGGGACAGATTTGGACTTAGGATGGCGCTATGCAGTCTGCAGGGACAGATTTGGAATTAGGATGGCGCCATGCAAGTCTGCAGGAATAGATTTGGATTTAGGATGGCGCTATGCAGTCTGCATGGATAGATTTGGAATCAGGATGGCGCTATGCAGAATTTTCCCCCTAGACGGATTAAAAATGGCATCCTGCGTATTTTTGATCCCCTATGACGAATGGTAAAAGCAGACGGCGGAAGGCAATGCTATTATTTGCAAGAACATAGGAGTCGCCCTTATCTTATACCCGCTGACAGCATGAATAAAGGCGTTGTGTCATAATGACCAAACAACTGCGTTGCTCCTCAATTTCGGATTTGGTCATGTACTTCAGTACACTCCCTTCATCCTCCATTTCAGCGCCTTGCATTTTATCACTCTTACACAATTTAAGAGGGTGTGCCGAAATTTTGCATTTCGACACACCCTCTTATCTTAATTGTTGGGGCGCGATTCGTGAGGTCGCGCCCTTTGTTGATTCGTTATTCCTGAGCGTCTTCGGTTTCTTCAACACCTCTTTTGCGGAAGAAGGAGAAGTTGACACTGCCATATGCACGGTGTTCCAGGAAGTCTGGTCGGTCGGAGAAGTCGAAGTTCTTGCCATGTTCGAGCACAAAGAGTGTGTCGTCCGTAACGAGACCACTGTTCATCACGCGTTCAGGGAGTTCTCCAAGTTCGGGGAGCGCATAGGGTGGGTCGGCAAAGATGAAGTCAAAGGGTTCCTTGCTGCGCTCAATGAAACGGAGGGCATCTCCGCAGAGCGGGTGGGCGGCAGGAGTTTTCAATGACTTGATACAATCAAGGATGAAGGCGAAGTGCTTGCGGTCTTTTTCCACCGTTGTTACGTGTGAACAACCTCGCGAAAGGAGTTCGAGCGTGATGCTGCCAGTTCCGCCAAAGAGGTCGAGCGCCTTAAGGTCTTCGAAGTCTAGATAGGCGCGGAGCACGTTGAAAAGATTCTCCTTGGCAAAGTCCGTTGTCGGGCGTGCCTTAAACGTGCGGGGAATTTCAAAGTGCTTCCCCTTATAAATGCCTGTGATGATGCGCATGGAAAGTGAGGTGTTAAGATGAAGGGCGTGGGTAAAACTGCAGGTGGGATTGTGTGAGGGTAGGGATAGGTGAGGGGAGATGTGCCAATGTTGCCTACTTTTTCTTTCCCAAGATATAGGTAATGATGTCGTAGGTTATGCCTTCGGTTGAAGCAATTTCGTGTTGCTTAAACTCAATGGAGGGCAGGATGGGCAAAGCCTGGGGTGCAAACTTTGCTATCTCGGTGATGAGGGGATTGCGTAAATCTGGCGTTCCTGCAATGTGAATGGGGATTTCTTGTGGGTTGGCGCCATGGTGGTTGATGATATTGAATGCGTAATAAGCAACGTCTTCCACAGTGCCCACTTCGTAAGAATTCATGAAGAGCATGCGCCCATTATCAATGAGCATCATATCGACCGTCTTTTCATGAGAGTATATATATAATTGTGCGCCTAGTGACTGAGTGGAAATCTTCACAAACTGTCGTAACACGGGAGTAAGTGCAGCAACATAGTGCACTTCGCCCAATGCTTCTTCAATAGCCTTGCAAGTGCTTTCAGGTAGACCAAAGACTAACATGAGATTGGCAGAAGGCACTACATCGTAGAATACGCGATGAGGCACCGTGGGTTTGAAGCAATAGTCATAAAAAGCGTCGCAATCTTCCTCTTGAAAGTCGGCCAAGGGAATGGGAGTGGCGTTGCCCACCACAAGAATCTGGGTGGCCTCATTCTGATTTCTCTCCTTGAGGATGTCAATGGAGGACACGGCTTCTTGAAGGTTCGCAATGAGCGAACGGTGTGACTGAAGGGGGATGGGAGCAAACGCAAAAGGCTTGCCTTGTTCGAGGCTAGCGGCAGAGAGTGTAGTGGGGGAGATACGAAGCGTAAGCATTGATGAAAGTAGGGATAAGGGCGTGGGCGGTTCTTTGTGAAAGTGCAACACGTGATTTCTTTGGGGTAGCGTCGGGACTTTAAGCGCCTTTTGCGTTCTTACTAGATGTTGAGGAACGCTTGCTCAACCACCACCCGTAAGGAACGAGTAAGGCGATAACCACACCAAATACGTTGGCATAGAAATCGTAAATGTCAGCACCGCGATAATCGGTCTTGACGCCTTGAAGAATCTCTATGGATCCGCTTAAGACAATTGGTGCGATGACGGCAAACAATAGGGTCCTGCCATAGTTGATGCGCGAGTGGCGCAAGAGATATTCCGTCCAGATGACGCTGCATGTTCCCGCATACATAATGAAATGTGCAATCTTGTCTAACCCTAAAATAGAGGGCAACTTAACGGGAATGGCAGATGGATGGCAAAAGCAAAGAATCAGAATGAGCGCAATGCACACTAAGGAGAAGGGGTAACGTAGCATAAGGATATATGGCAAAATAACACTGCAATGAGAATAAACTTCAACGGCGATAAGCGAAACGGGAGGTGATGACTTACCAGAATTTGTTGTGCTCAGCAGAGTATTCAAATCCAACAGCTCCTAATTGTGCTAGCAACCAATTAGTGTCAATATCCTCCGCTCGACAGAGTTCGTCAAGCGAAGGATATTGGTCTCTCAGTTTCATATTGATGTAACTGAAGAGAATCATGGGGTCTTTAGGAAGCATCTGTTATTTCTTGAATTCAACCGCTCCCGAACCAATCATTTGTCCATCGATAAAGATGTAGGCATGGTAAGTGCCGGGCGAAAGGTATTCTTGAACAGGAACGTAGAGTTGAAGTTGAAGTTCCGAACCATCATATTCAATAGATTTCGCGGCAGAGTAATCGATGCTGCGGTTCTCGTAGTTGAACTGACCTGTGGGGTTCACAATTTGGTTGTTGGGCTTCATTAAGCGAACGTAAACCATGCGGTTGCCCGTTGTGGCAGTTACGTTGCGCGTAACAGTGAAATCAACGGAGAACATCTTGATGTCCTTAGCCTTCTTCGCCTTCTTACCATTCTTCTTCAAAGGACTGATAGAAATTCCCGTGGCATTTAGTTGTGCGGCAATTTCAACCTTTTCCTTGAGTTGTTCGCGCTGCTCGGTGATTACCGTGTTTTCTTTACGTGTGCGTGCGGCTTCCTCAAGCGCCTTGTCGCGCTCGCTAACGAGGGCGATGTTGAGGCGTTGCAAAGAGTCAACTTGGCGAATATAATCCTTCAAGACAGCACGTACAGTAGCGAGTTCCTTTTTCAGACGTAAGATTTCTGCTGAACTGCTCGCCTTAACATTTTTAAGTTCCTTGAGCAATTGTTCAGCACGCTTCTGTTCTTTGTCAAGCAATGCTGCGAGCGAGTCGTTTTGTACGGACTTCTTGAGTTCGGCATACTGAACGGCAAATTCGGCATACTGATTTTCCATCTCGCGCTTGTCTAACTCCGCCAATTGGCGCAGTTCTTCAATTTCGCGTTCCTTTTCTTTGAGTTTCTCTGAGTCGCCACAACTGCTTAAAGATGCACCCATAATGAAGATCAGGGCGATGCCGCCCATGAGGATGGAAGTGAATTTTCGCATAGGATTATAATGAGAAGTTACAATTGAGGAGATATGACGAACTAAGGACGCTGTGCCCTAGTTCGCCATGAATATAAGTGAAAAAATGTAGATTAATCAACGATAGTGATCCAACCGTGAGTGTCGGGTTCGATACCGTACTGGATGTTGCGCAACTTGGTGTAGAGCTGTTGACTGATAGGACCAGGTTTGCCGTCCTTCGCAATCACATAACTCTTGTTTTCTTCCAAATCGTCAATGCGACCAATGGGGCTGATTACTGCTGCCGTACCGCATGCGCCTGCTTCTTCCAATTCAGCGAGTTCTTCAACGGGAATCTGGCGACACTCTACGTTCAAACCGAGGTCAAGCGCCAATTGCTGAAGACTCTTGTTGGTGATAGAGGGAAGAATAGAACTAGACTTCGGAGTGATATAAGTATTGTTCTTAATACCAAAGAAGTTTGCAGCGCCACATTCGTCAATATACTTCTTTTCCTTTGCGTCAAGATAGAACTCGCAAGAATAACCGAGGTCGTGAGCACGCTTGTTGGCACGAAGACTAGCGGCGTAGTTACCACCAACCTTGAACGTACCCGTTCCGTGAGGAGCTGCGCGGTCAAATTCGCGAACAATAACGTAGTTCGTAGTGTTGAAACCTCCCTTGAAGTAAGGACCTACGGGAGTTACAAAAATCATGAACAAATATTCGTCTGCAGGGCGAACACCAACCTGTGCGCCTGTACCGATAAGCAACGGACGAATGTAAAGAGCAGCACCACTTTCATAGGGAGGAAGGAAACGTTCGTTCAAGCGCACAACCTTCTTCACCATCGCTTCAAATATTTCTGTGGGAAGTTCTGGCATCATGATGCCGCGACACGTGCTTTGAAGGCGAGCCGCATTTTCTTCCAAACGGAAAACACGCACCTTGCCGTCAGGACAACTAAAAGCCTTTAATCCTTCAAATGCTTCTTGACCATAGTGCAAAGCAGTAGCAGCCATGTGAATGTTAATAGTGTCAGAACTGCTTACTTCAATTTCGCCCCATTTGCCATTGCGGTAGTAGCAGCGTACGTTGTAGTCGGTAGGCATGTAACCAAACGTGAGGTTTGCCCAATCAATTTCGTTGTGCATAGTTTAATTTTTTTAAGTTTTCAAATCGTGAGGCAAAAGTACACATTTAAATATTAAAGGCGACACTTCGACACGAAAAAATGGTTGACCAACTTCAAAATCTCCCATTCTATTTCGTATAATGAATAATAATCCCGATTTCGAATTGTTTTCTTGAAAAAAATGGAATGCCACGCGAATATTGTACGTTAGATGACGCCTAAGGTAACAACTACTCAAATACGCAAAGTGAGGAGGCCGTTGATTTTTTATTTCCAAAACGGTATAGGTGCGGGGCGTGATGCCGTTGCGTCGAATTTTATTAGCGGCATCAAAAGTTGAGTTCCTGAGGTCACGCTTCCATACCTAAATGGCTATGCTCAGTCATTAGGTAACCGTTGTGTTGCTTGTTCTGCTTAACAAAATTAATTTTACAAAAATCCAACAGAATTTAGTTTCTGTAAAGGATTTTTATGTAACTTTGCTCACGGACAATTAGCGCAGTAGCGCATTTTTTAGAATGTCGCGTTTTTAAGAAACTGATTATCAATAAACTTTTTTAAACTTTTTAATTAATTCAAATCAAAATGGCAACAACAAATGCTAGTGCACCTAAGGGTGCTGCAAAGAAGTCTCAGGGCTTCAAGGGTATTAAGTCCGGTTGGATTGTTATCCTTATCTGTTTTATCATTGCTGAAGCACTTTACGTGTTCGGTGCTGGTTACAAGACAAACTTCGTAGGTCACGAAGCGTTTACTGGTCTTCCTTTCCACTTCTTCCAGGATGGTAGTTATGAACCTGATGGTATCGTAGGTACTGTGTATAAGGGTGGTTTCATCGTGCCTCTTATCTGGGGTCAGTTGATTACTGTACTCGCTCTTGCAATTGAACGTTTCTTTGCTATTCGCACAGCAAACGGTAAGGGTAATGTAGGTCGTTTCGTAAAGGAAATCAAGGCTGCCCTTATGGCTAATGATATCGCTAAGGCTGAAGCTCTTTGCGACAAGCAGCAGGGTTCTGTAGCAAACGTAGTACGTTCAACACTCGTTACTTACCGTCAGGTTGAAAACGACGCTACGCTCTCTAAGGAACAGAAGGTGCTCGCTATCCAGAAGGAACTTGAAGAAGCTACTGCTCTCGAAATGCCTATGATGCAGGAAAACCTTCCTATCATCGGTACTATCGTAACTCTCGGTACTCTTACAGGTCTTCTCGGTACCGTAATGGGTATGATCAAGTCGTTCTCTGCTATGGCAAGCGGCGAAGGTGGTGCTGACTCTGCAGCTCTTTCTGTAGGTATCTCTGAAGCGCTCGTAAATACAGCTTCTGGTATCGCAACAGGTGCGCTCGCAGTTATCGCTTACAACTTCTACACTAATAAGATTGACCGCCTTACTTTCTGTATCGACGAAGTAGGTTTCACTGTAGTTCAGACATTTAACGCAACTCACTAATCCGTAAATTAGGTAATCCAATCAATGGGACGTTTTAAAATTAAAAAACAAGACACATTCATCGACATGACGCCGATGAGTGACGTTATGGTCCTGCTGCTTACCTTCTTTATGCTTACAGCTACGTTCGTTAAGGACGAGCCTGTAAAAGTGAATACTCCTGGTTCGGTTTCTGAAATTAAGATTCCCGAAGCAAATTTGCTCACCATTTTTGTTGATAAGTCGGGTAAAGTGTTCCTCTGTATGGATGCTCCCGAAACACAACGTGCAATGGCTGAACAGATGATTCGTGATGAATATCTTAATCTTAGTCCCGCTCAACTTGATGAGTTTTCTAAAGTTCCCACATTCGGTACTCCTATAAGTCTTCTTACTGCTTGGTTGGCGCAAGAACCTGCAAAGCGTACAGAATTACTTTTGAAGGACGCACAAGCTGGTATTCCCGTTCCTGATGTTCAGGAAGATGGATCAACTATCGGCATGAATGAACTTAAGTTGTGGGTAGCAGCAGCTCGTAAAGCAAATGGGAAAAACATGGGTTTGGCAATTAAGGCAGACCAGAAGACTCCCTATTCAGCAATTAAAAAAGTAATGGACTCCTTGCGTGATGTTGATGAGAATCGTTATAATCTCATTACGTCACTGAAAGCAGAGGAATAAATCTTAGAATGTTATGGCAAGTTTAGATATGGGCGGCGGTGGCGACGGAAAAAGCAAGCAGAAGAAAATGAATGCTCGCGTCGACTTTACGCCGATGGTTGACATGATCATGTTGCTCGTGACATTCTTTATGCTCTGTACTACACTTCTTAAACCTCAAACGATGCAAATCTCTATGCCTTCGGACAAGGATGACATCAAGCAGGAAAATAAGAGTCAGGTAGCAGCAGACAAAGCTATCACGATTATCCTCGATAAGGACGACAAGATCTATTATTTTGAAGGTAAGCCTGAAGAGGCTACTGTGTACGAAACCGAGTATGGTAAGGAAGGCATTCGCAAGGTCTTGACCGCTAAGAATGCTGAAGCAATGAAGAAAGTTGCTGAACTTAAGCGTGAGTTTGCTAACAAGCACACTTCAAACGTTAAGCAAGATGAAAAGAATCGTGAGGAACATAAGAAACGCTTGAATGATATCAAGAATTCTGACATTACTCCTTCT
This sequence comes from uncultured Prevotella sp., assembly GCA_937901345.1. Taxonomy (GTDB): domain Bacteria; phylum Bacteroidota; class Bacteroidia; order Bacteroidales; family Bacteroidaceae; genus Alloprevotella. Next base: position 23,442 of record CALCHM010000167.1, read on the forward strand.
GCAATCATTAAGGCTACAGACGACGCTACTTACCTTAACTTGATTAATGCCCTCGATGAAATGCAAATCTGCTTCATCGGTAAGTATGTGATTGACAAGATTCATGATCAAGACCTTGAAATGATCAAGAATGCAGTACCCCTTAAGAAGTAAACATAAGCAAAGTAAATAAGTATGTCTAATATCGACTTAGCATCAAAAGAATGGTGCGACCTCGTCTTTGAAGGACGATATAAGGATTACGGCGCTTATGCATTACGTGCTAAGGCATCTGCGCGCCGCTTCTACTCTGTGATGTGGGTGATTATTGGTATAATAGTTCTTGTAGTGGGTGTCCTCGTAAAGTCTGCTGTTGCAAGTGCGATTGAAGCCAATCGTGACATTACAGTAGAAATGGAAACTTCACTCTCAGAACTTAAGAAGGAAGAACCCAAGAAGGAAGAGAAGAAGGTTGAAATCAAGCAAGAGTACAAGCCTAAGGAAATTCAGAAAGTTGCGGTTAAGGCTTCTATCGCCTTTACTGTACCTGATATCGTAGACCAGGTTGATGAAACTAAGGCCTTGAAGACACAGGATGAAGTAATGAGAAAGAATATTGCAATTGCTTCTCAGGACTACATAGGTGACTCTGAAGACGGTATCAATATCGACGACTTGAAGGATAACCAAATGGCAGGTGGTGACGAAGTTCCCCCCGCTGAAGAAGAAATCTTCGAAGTGGTAGAACAAGACGCCGAATTCCCCGGTGGTCAAGCAGCCCTCCTCAAGTACATCCGTGAAAACACTAAGTATCCCTCAATTGCTCTTGAACAGGATTTGCAAGGTGTAGTAATCCTCCGTTTCGTTGTTGAACGTGACGGTAGTGTTGGTGAAGTTCAGGTTAAGAAATCGCTTTCTGCTGAATGTGACCGTGAAGCTATCCGAGTGGTTAAGTCACTCCCCCGCTTCATCCCTGCTAAGCAGAGTGGTCGTCCCGTACGTAAGTGGTTTACAGTTCCTGTACGCTTCATGATTCAGTAATAACAAAATTTGCGCTCAGCGCATTTGTTAATGATAATGACGAGGCATCGTATTTTAGCGGTGCCTCGTTTTTTTGTTGTGTAGTTTTGCTCCTGCCTAAATGTTCTTTCTTTTGTTCACCTAGCGGCACTTTGTAATGCGCTTATTACCCCAACTTAGTACACGTATAGAAGAATCGGAGTGACTATCAGTTTTCGCTTCGCATTCGAATGTGATTTGAAAACGATTAGAATTGTGTGCTAGAGTCTTGAAACTACAGGAACTGCATACCACTTTTTGTGTTTGAAACAGATGATCGGATGCGAGTTTGCATCCATCTAGTAGGGGCATAAATTGCGATGTCTGAAGGTTGTGCTTCAAAATCTTGTTATTTATGTGTCGCGATTGTGCACGTATCTTTCGAGTTAATAAAAATCTTGTTTGATACCGTTTGTTAAACTTTCATTACGCTATCTAAAAATCGGGTGTCATTGATTTTTGCTTCATGCAAAAGTTGTAACTTTGTTGTCGTTGCAAATGATGTGACTACTTAGGATTCTAAAATTTATAACTATAATTTCAAATTGATATGAAGAACTTTGTGTATGGTCTTTTGTTGCTTGTTTCGGTAACACTCATTTCATGTGGTGAAGAAAAGAAGACAAATTGGCTTCAAGAGTATGAGGTAGAGATTGCTATTGATGAAACTTTTAAACCGATACTCTCTGAGGCGATTCACCAATTTAACATGCGTTACGTAGAGGCTGATGTAAAACCTTACTATGTGAGTGAAGATTCTGCCATTCACATGCTTCTGGATGATAGTGTGCGCTGTTGTGTGGCAACCCGAAGACTTACAGACCTTGAAAAGCAGATTGTTAAGCAAAGGGTAGGGCATGTTATGCACGCAACGATTGCTTCTGACGCCATTGCTTTGGTTGTAAGTAAGGACAATCCTGACACATTGATTACTGTCGATGAACTCCGAGATATTATTTCTGGGAAAATAACAAGATGGGAGCAACTTGAGCGTGGTCAGAAAAAGGGTGAAATCAAGGTTGTATTTGATGACTCCCGTTCCAGTACGGTGCGTTATATGACCGACTCCTTGTGTCGAAATAAGAAACTTGAGGGCAATCTTTATGCACAGGGAAGTAACCTTGAGGCCATCCAAGCAGCGCGCGAAAATGAGAATGTTATTGCTGTTGTCGGTGTTGATTGGTTGCGTAAAGACAGTGTTATCAAGAGTTTCTACGATCTTGACGTCAATGTCATGATGGTGAGTAAAAAGGGAGGCAAGGAGGCCGACTATTTCCGTCCCTATCAATATTATATAGCCACAGGCGATTATCCTCTTGTGCGTTCGGTTTATGTCATCACTTCAGACCCACGCCGCCAATCTCTTGTCAAAAATTTCTATTACTTCATGAAGGGCAACCGTGGTCAGTTGATTATTTGTAATGGTTCGCAGTTGTTGCCTTATTCACAGGTCCAGGTGCGTGACACTCGCGTAACTGATTGATTTTGCACGTCTGCAGCGACTTATCACTTTCGCCTCCTGCTAAACTTCGGCAAAGTGATATAATGTTGCCTCACATTGAATCGTGTACGAATTTTCTTCGCAACCCCATCATGTAATCCCTACTATGAAGAGGCTGTGTCGTAATCTCATTTACGGCGCAGCCTCTTTTCATATTCTTTCCCAAGGAAAGAAATGCTAGACATGACGTTTAAAACATAGTCGAGCTGAGCGCATTTAGGAAGATACGAATTGCATCTTAAAAGTGGCGCAGCCAAGTGAGGCGACTTGCATAACACAAATTTAGCCTTGTCCGCAAGTGTCTGCATGCTAAAATATCATTAGATATTAACTACATCACGAGTTAGTTAATATCAACAACGAATATATTAACTATTTCACGAATTAGTTAATTTCAGAATGTGAATTGGGGCGCAACTATACGTAGAAACGTTAGAATGGAACCGTGGCGGATAAAATTCAATTCAGGGATTCGGAATCAGCTGGTAATGCTTCCTTGCAAACGTTATTTGACAACTTCGCTGCGTTCATGAACAGATTTAGAATGATTCTCGGAACCTTTCAGGTCTGCAATGAAAACTCCGATCGTCTGAGAAGTGTCTAATAAAAATTAAAACCTCGTTTGAGTGGAATTTGTTAGGATATGTTTATTATTTCTGCCATGGTTTGTTATAAAGATAACCCTACGAAAATTTTTAGAATACACTATTGCCATGAAGCAGAAACAAAAGAAAAATTACCTTGCTCCACACATCAACGTGTTGCAGTTCGCTGCGCAGGGCATCATCGCTAGTTCTCTCACAGGTTCCGGTTCCGATAGCGACGATTCCGAATTTGGTTACTCCCAACAGCGCCGCGGATAGGACAGTAACCATTTTAACGACTGCGGAATCTGGAACCACTATTGGGAATAACGTTTTTATTATCGATGAAGAAATAACCGAAACTGATATGATATTTAAACATCGAGTCTTCCTAAGTTTAGCAACCTGTGTCATGCTCGCTGGTTGCAACAACGACGACACTGTGAGCATAGGTGATGGCAATTCGCACATCAAACTCACTTCTGACAACGTACGCTATGGCGCATGCTATGCCGTTACACTCACCCCCGTTTCGGGTTGTGGGCTGTAAGCAAGGCGCTACCTAACCACAACCAAAGTTAGTTAGGGGTAGGCCACAACATACACACCTCGTATGGATTGCGGTGTGTGTGTTTAGTCTGCTGCGAACCAACGTTGCCTCACGCTATTTCGGCACGTCCACGACCCTCTCACTTGCTGTAGCAGCAATATCCCCAACAATGCGTGAACTGCTGCTGTCATCTCTTTCTTCCTATCGCGGTGAGCACGTAAAAATGCCGTCTTACACCATTTTTTAAAAAAACTGGACCTACGCACGTCTGCGGTTCTCAAATTTCTTACATTTCTGTTCCAGCAAACGTTCTTGGCGCTAGATTTTTCAAAATCACTTTCCGCAATGATGCAAGGGGCGAGCATGAGAAAAGTGTAAAGAAGTAAGTTCAAAAAATGAAAGAGAAATATGAAAACCTCCACCTGGATGGTTGCTCCTGTCCCTTTCTCCATTCTCTGCAAAAAAAAGAGACTGTTCCGATTGGAACAGTCTCGTAAAAAATGACGAAATGTGTTTATGCTTGCGCTTTAGCAGCGATAGCCTGATTAGCAGTGATGGCAACCATCTTGTAGATGTCGTCAATTGAGCAACCGCGTGAGAGGTCGTTAACAGGTCGAGCGATACCCTGGAGAATAGGACCGATGGCAGTAGCGTGACCTAAACGTTCAACGAGTTTGTAACCGATGTTGCCCACTTCAAGACGTGGAGCGATGAGCACGTTTGCCGCACCAGCAACAGGACTTCCGGGGGCCTTGCTCTGACCTACAGCGGGAACGAGCGCAGCGTCTGCTTGGAGTTCGCCGTCAATCATGAGGAAGGGATCCATTTCGCGAGCAATCTTGAGTGCTTCAACCACCTTGTCAACATCCTCGTGCTTCGCAGAACCCTTAGATGAGAAACTGAGCATAGCTACGCGGGGAGTGATGCCAGCAACTGCCTTAGCAGTCTGTGCGGTGCAAACAGCAATTTGTGCCAACTGGTTGGCGTCGGGAACGGGAGTTACCGCAACGTCGCCCATTACGAGCACACCGTTGTCACCACATTCGGGAGCAATCGTGAGCAAGAGCATTGCGCCTGATACGCAAGTAATGCCAGGAGTGGTCTTGATGATCTGAAGTGCAGGACGGAGCACGTCGCCAGTTGTGTTTTGCGCACCAGCAAGTTGACCGTCAGCATCGCCAGCCTTAATGATAAGGCAACCGAGGTAGAGAGGATT
>CALCHM010000168.1 GCA_937901345.1 uncultured Prevotella sp.
CTTGTTTGGAAATTTGGCTGCGCTCGCAACCGCCATTAGAATACCATTCGAACGCTATTCCCCCAACCATTAAACAAAACAAGAACGGCATCAGACCCCACGTTCTGATGCCGTTCATTTACAAACACCCCAAGCACTCCCCAAAAAGCGAGTTTCCCCAACATACGCTTCGTTTTACGGATTATACTTATATCGAACTCACGTTAACTAATTAGTGAAATAGTTAATATAAAGTTGTAAATCAGGGGCACACACCCACAAATACGTGCGGGAGATGCTCATTTTGTAGGGAACTGTTGTAGGTTGTTCGCTATTGCGTAAGTTTGGAACGGAGTGGACTGGGAAGGTCTTGTATTAGGGACACACGCAATGTACGGTTCTTGTTCACCCCGAAAAAAAGATAGGAGGGTGTGCCAGTTTTGACACACCCTCCTACTTTTCTTTTTCTCAACCCAAACAGAGGTAACTTTAAATTGTGAGATGCCGTTTTCACTGCTGTGAAAGTCTGACCAGCGCCTTGCTAACGCAAAATTTGCAATGGTGCATCTGTATAAGTGCTCGGTGAATTATGTACCAATAAATTATCTTTTCCTCATCCCTAACACAGTCCTTTCTTCAAGATCAAGAAGTGGTAGGGTATCTTCGGAAGAGTTTATTACCTTCAATCACAAGTCCGGTTTCAGGAATGTTTTTAACAAATAATTGCCCTGTACCTAAACCTTGGGCGAAGTTTCCCGTGTTAAGTTCCGACGTGAATTGTGAAATGGCATTTAGACCAATGTTGCTTTCAAGAGCTGAAGTAACCCAATAACCAATATTTAAATCTTGGGCTATGTGAATCCACTCGGTTGTTCCTTCAAATCCACCATGCAAAGTTGGTTTTAGTACGATGTAAGAAGGTCTAATTTCTTGAAGCAAGTCTGTTTTACCTTTGAGGGTATTAATGCCAATTAATTCCTCATCAAGTGCAATGGGAATAGGACTGCCTTTACAAAGCGAAGTCATTAACTCCCAATTTCCTTGTTTAATGGGTTGCTCTATGCTATGAATCTGCAATTTTGCTAACTCATTTAGAACTTGATGAACGTTCTTCTCAGTAAAGGCACCATTTGCATCTACTCTGATTTGCAAGTCATTCTCAGAGGCAATGTGTCTTAATTCACGGAGCAATTCGAGTTCTTCTTCAATTTGTAGCGCACCAATTTTTAGTTTTACGCAATTGAATCCAGAGTCCAGTTTGTTTTTCATGCGTTGACGCATGGTTTCTTTGTCTCCCATCCATACAAGTCCGTTTATGGGAATGCCTTCTTCTCCACGCGTAAATGGCGTGTTACAAAATGTAAGTCCATCTTGTGAAGCAAGTGAGCGTAGTGCGGTTTCTAACCCAAAGCGTATGGAGGGATAATTATATAAGGATGTAGTGTTTCCTTCTGTTAAAAAAACGTGGCAACAGGAGTCAATAACCTCTATAAAGTTTGGGATATAATCACATGAGAGATCATACAACGGAGCAATTTCTCCAACTCCAACCTTTAGACTTGAGAGCAAACTGGGTTTGCGAATGATGTCGCGACAAATCGTTTCGTTCAGTAGATCTTCGCTCAGAAAAATGTACCACACCTGCCTCTCTGTGTACACTCCACGGGAGGTGCCAGCTGGAAAACTAAATTTAAGTGTGTGCGGAAGAATGTGATAATACATAACAAGGGGGAGTTTTCACTTAAGAGGAGAAGATTATTAAGGGAGGTGAGGGAACTTTGACCAATCAGGTTTGCGCTTCTCCAAGAATGCTTGTCCGCCTTCATGTGCTTCGTCAAGCAAATAGTAAAGCATGGTGCAATCTCCTGCAAGTTGCTGAATACCTGCTTGACCGTCTAGTTCGGCGTTCAATCCGGCCTTAATCATACGTAATGCAAGGGGGGAGTGTTCCATCATCTGTTCTGCCCATTTGATACACTCGCTTTCAAGTTCTTCGGGAGCAACGACCTTATTCACCATTCCCATTTCATAGGCTTCTTGTGCAGAATATTGTTTGCACATAAACCAAATTTCACGTGCACGCTTTTGTCCAACAATGCGTGCCATATAGGATGCTCCGAAACCAGCATCAAACGATCCAACACGAGGTCCCGTTTGCCCAAACTTGGCGGTTGATGAAGCAATAGTGAGGTCGCACATTAAGTGTAGAACATGACCTCCACCAATGGCAAAACCATTAACCATCGCAATGACGGGTTTCGGAAGGGTTCGGATTTGTTTTTGCACTTCTAACACATTAAGGCGGGGTACATCGTCTTGACCTACATATCCCCCTCGACCTTTATAATTCATGTCGCCTCCGGCACAAAAGGCAATATCGCCAGCACCGGTAAGGAGTACGACTCTGATTTTTGCATCTTCACGGCAATAATTAAATGCCTTGCTCATTTCGCTCACCGTAAGTGGTGTGAAAGCATTGCGATAACGCGGACGATTGATGGTAATCTTTGCAATGCCGTTATAATATTCAAAAATGATTTCTTCAAAGGGGAGAATTTCTTTCCACATAGCTGACATAGGATATTTAATGTGATTTAGATGCTTTTGTTATGATTCCTTTTTAATAATGATTTCGATGACGAGTGGGCGATACGCGTCAGATTCTATATGCTTGTTGACAATCGTTGTTAATTCCGAGGGGGAATAAAGTTCTGATTCTTTGCAAACATAATTAATATTATAAGAGTTGCAGATGCCCTTGGCTGTTGTGGTATGTTGTGCCGCGATGTAGTCATTAAGTGCTGGTGACTCATGGAGCTTATGTAAATTGTAAAAAATTGCACCACCACTATTGTTGAGTAACAAGACGACAAGGTTTTTACCAAGTTTTTGATTCCAAAGCGCATTGCTATCGTAGAAAAAACTGAGATCGCCAATAATGCAACCCACAGTTCTGTCGGTTTTTAGCGAATGCCCTGCCGCTGTAGAGAGTGTACCCTCTATACCATTTACACCTCGATTACAAAACACGGGGGTATATCCACCCTCAAAATATGAGTTTAACCATCTTACACTACTGCTATTGGCCACATGTAAAATTCCGAGTTTAGAGGCACAAAACGCTTGTATTGCTGAAATTTCATGCCTCCGTCTATCATGATACTTCAACTTTTTGAAGTTGCTTTGCAGGGAAGAAACCCAATACTTATGATGTTCCTCATTAAGATTTAATAATGAAACAAGTTTCTTTAAGAAGGGTACGGGGTGTGTGCGTACAGAAAAGTCAACGCGACCAAATGTCTTCGGAACTTCTGTCTCTAATCCAATACGAATGATCCGAACATGAGGTTGTTTGCGTAAGAATTGTTTCATCTGCTTGCAAATGAAAGGACCTCCGATATGTATAACCAAGTCTGGTATTACGGGAGGAAGCATTTCAGATGCAATGCAAACTTCTAACTCGCTGCTTGTTGTAGAAAAGAAGGCATTGCTAATTACCTCGGGAAGTATCGCCATACGACGACTCAGTTCTTGAGTAAGTTCGGGGATAAATTCTTCAAGTTGCCCCATCATAAGAAGGGGAAATTTTGCATCATTTATGGCTTGTGCCACATGATGTATGTCTGTTTCAGCATATTCATTAGGTGAATGGTGTTCGGCACATGCAGCCCTTTCAACATGTGGCAATTCATTAACGTTGAAATTAAAAAGTGGTTCTTCGATTTCAACATTAATGTGAACAGGGCGTGGCGTTAAGAGTGCGTTGGCAATTTTAGTGTGAAATTCACCTATTGGGCTATTCGCCGCAATGTTGATACATGGAGCATAAGGTTGAAGAGCCCCCTTTTGAGGTATAGTTTGCCCATCAAGTTGACCTATCCATTTTTCTGGGCGATCGGCAGAGACCGCTATTAAGGGTATATGGCGGTAAAAGGCCTCCGCAATAGCAGGGAGCGTGTTAAGAAGCGCACTCCCAGATGTGACACAAACGATGGTTGGGCGCTTTGTTTCAAGATAAATGCCAAGAGCCACGAATGTCGCTGAGCGTTCGTCGGTGACGGGGTGAAGTGTAAAGCCAGCTTGATGAAAATTATGACAAAGTGGTGCATTGCGTGCACCTGGGCATACTACGATGTCCGTAATACCCTGAGTCAACAATATGCTTGTTAAATAGTTGATATGTGCTTTGTCACTATACATTTAGCTGTTTGTTTTTTCGTATTAATTTCTTGCCATTCGTCCAAAAGATCGCTTTCCTTTAGGAGTCCTCCTCCTGCATAAAATGCAACCGTTGTATTCTTTCTCCAATGTGCGCAACGGAGGGTGACGTAAAGGTGAGTGCCATGACTCGGTGTTTGCAAAGGTCCTGAGCATCCAGCATAATAGTTGCGCGGTGTGGTTTCAATATGCTTAATAGCTTCGTTTGCTTCTTCTTTGGGTAAACCACACACGGCTGGGGTGGGGTGGAGTTCTTCTAGAAGATGACCTATTGTAGTTTGGGGTTTGAAGTAAAAATCTGTACGAAGATGTTTAATTTGAGCCGCCTCAATAGTTTGCACTTCTGTCTGAATAAGGTTGCTCACGTTAGGTGTCAGTACGGAAGTGATGTAGTCGGCAACATATTGTTGCTCTTTCTTATTTTTCTCGCTCCATTCGGTCGCTTCCTTGGGCATGGTACCCGCAAGGGCAACGGTGTGCCACGTTTCATTTTCTTTAGACTCAAGGAGAACTTCAGGAGTAATCGTAAGCCACGAACCCGTTTCGGGAGTGTGCCATAGCGCAACGTAGCATTTCGGAAATGTTGATGCCGCAAGCATGAAGAGTTCTTGGCATGAAGTAATCTGCATATCCTCTTCAACAAATTGATGTGCTAAAACAATCTTTTGAAGTTCGTCTGTATCAAGCAACCTTTTACATTCCTCAAAATCACGTACGTAGGCGCTATCAATGGTTGTTATTTTGTCAAGAGGTATTGTTGTTGCTCCGTATGAAAGTGGAATTTCATGAACGCTCTCTTCCTCTGGTGTAATTAGGAGGATGGCGCAATCATTCGTGTTGAAAGGCACAATTAAGAAACCCGTATGACAATCTGCGATAGTCGCTAATTTAGAAATACGAAGTGGGGGCGAGTCACTTCCTATATAGTGGTAGCAACTTTCATTGGGTAGCTTATAATAAGCAAATGAATTATTGTTGTTCATGTTTCTTTGCTTCTTCCCAAATCGCATCCATTTCTTCCAAAGTCATGCTCTTGAGACTTAATCCTTGTTTGAGTGTCTTTTCTTCTAGGTAGTTGAAACGCGAAATAAACTTTTGGTTGGTGCGTTCAAGCGCATTGTCGGGATTGATTTTGTACAATCGAGCCGCATTGATAAGACTAAATAAAAGGTCTCCAAATTCCGCTTCTGCTTTGTCGGCATCCATATTTTCAATTTCTTGTTCAAACTCAGCAATTTCTTCTTTTACTTTCATCCATACATCTGTACGATCTTCCCAATCAAAACCCACACCTCTCGCTTTATCTTGAACACGATAAGCTTTTATCAACGAGGGGAGTGAGTGGGGCACACCTGAGAGTACACTCTTATTTCCATCCTTCTCCGTTTGCTTGATTTGCTCCCAAAGTTGTGTCACTTGCGTAGCATTTTCAACACCATCTTGATTTCCAAACACATGAGGATGTCTGTAAACTAATTTGTTGGAGAGATTTTCACAAACGTCGTGAATGTCAAAATCACCTGTTTCAGAACCAATTTTGGCGTAGAAGACAACATGGAGCAACACGTCTCCCAACTCCTTACTGATTTCCTTCGTATTTCCCTTAAGTAAAGCATCGGCAAGTTCAAAAGTCTCTTCGATGGTGTTAGGGCGCAAACTCTCAAACGTTTGCTTCTTATCCCATGGACATTTTGCGCGTAGCTCGTCCATTATTTGCAACAATCTAATGAATGCAGATGCCTTTTCTTCTATGGTATGCATGAGTAATCTTATTTAAATTTTTAGCATCGCAAATTTATAAATAATTGTGGAAATCAACTATCTTTGCAATATCAAAAAATACGGAAAGAGATATGGAAAAGTTTGAACTTACAATATTAGGTTGTGGAAGCGCCACGCCAACTTTAAAGCACATGCCTACTTCACAAGTGTTGAATGTTCGTGAAAAACTTTTTATGATTGATTGTGGTGAAGGTACACAATTACAATTTCAACGTGCGGGTTTGCGTTACAATCATCTCAGTCATATTTTCATATCTCATCTTCATGGAGATCATTGTTTAGGACTTCCAGGATTGATTTCTACATTAGCATTAAAGGGACGTACTTCCGATATTCATATTTTCGCTCCAATTGGTGCAGAAGCATTATTCCACCCGCTTTTTGATTTCTTTTGTAATAACATTCCTTTCACCATTCATATCCATGAGATAGACACTTCAAAGGTTGTAGAAATTTATGCAGATCGAAGTTTAAAGGTCACTTCTTTTCCGCTCTTACACCGAATGCCTACATGTGGTTTTCTCTTTCAAGAAGTCGGAGTGTTGCCACACATTCGTAGAGATATGATTGACTTTCTTGGAATCCCTGTTTGTTATATCCAGTCAATTAAGTTAGGAGCAGGTTGGACAACGACCGAAGGGCGTAATTATGCGCATGAAGAATTAACGTCTCCATCACATCCTCCAAGAAGTTATGCCTATTGTTCAGATACACGTCCTTTGGCGAGTAATTCAGAATTGTTAAACGGTGTTGATCTCATGTTTCATGAAGCTACCTTTGCTGAATCAGAAGCAGGGCGCGCAAAAGAAACTTTTCACTCTACGGCACGTCAAGCTGCAACCATAGCAAAGGTCTCTGAAGTCAAAACCTTGCTCATCGGTCATTTTTCGGCAAGATATTCCGATGAAAACTTACTTTTAGCGCAAGCAAAAGAGGTATTCCCTGAGACGATTTTGGCAAAAGAAATGATGAAAATCCCCATTTTACCCCATTCATTGACCCAAAAAGAGTCCATTGCACCAAAATTTTAGCGTTATTCGTAAAAAAAGTAAGTGTTGGACTTTGTAAATCCAAATTTTGTTGTAATTTTGCAGTGCATTTGAAAACAATGCGGTAAGGAAGTTTGGGTGAGTGGCTGAAACCACCAGTTTGCTAAACTGACGTACGGGCAACCGTACCGGGGGTTCGAATCCCCCAGCTTCCGCATTAATTTAAGAAGCAGACATATGTCTGCTTCTTTTTTTATATATTTACGTTAAGTACGCATTGGTCTTGTATTTCTATTAACGTGGTCTACTCGTTTTTAGGCTTACCGCATACGACTTCCTATTATGAAATCTTTTCTGCATGGGTCAATCATCGTTAGAGATGCCTCCCCAATAGCCTCCTTAAATTCTTCAACACTCATCGACAATTGGCCAAGAACCTTCTCGCCATTCGTCTCAAGTTCTATCCTAAATTTTACCGACTTATCCATTTTTTTCGTACCTTTGTAACAAGTTCTATATAACTACTCACTACTCGTATGAATCCTCTCGCAGTTATCATCATTAGCACCATCATTACCGCCATTGTTTTTGGCGGAGCGCTTTACTCCCTCACCGACGAGTACAAGGAACTCCAGCGCAAGAAAAAGCAAAACAAACAATAACTCCCCCTCAGTTGTCCAGTAAGAAGCGACGCCGTCGCTTCACCTTCTCATGTATCATTTCAACCCAAACCGCTTCTTAGCAGCCTCAAAGCGCTCAGCAATCTCTGCAGCACTCATCTTTGGTCTCTCCTCTTTCATCTCTCCTCTTTCCTCTCTCCTCCTTCTCCCATGGGAACTCCATCACATCACGTGCGTGGAGTTTTTTCTTACTATGAGGTTGCAACATGCACAAGCATTCCATGCGAATCCGCTCCCAGGAACTTCGCTCCATTTGTAGTTCTCGCTTTTGCCAAGCATGGTAAATCGCATGAAACTCAGAAGGGGTGCATTGTTCAAAGTCTTCCATACTCATCCCAACACACCCCAACGCTAAACCCAATAATTCTTCGATATCGGCACCTACTTCACAGGTGCCGTTATTTTTGCCTCATGCATCCCAGCGTCTCCAACGCTCCAACTATATATTCTCTGGACTCAAAACGTTCCACGAACTCAACGAAGCCTTCCCTTCACTCCTGGATGAGAACGGCAATCGAAAACCATTCGAACGCTTCTTAAACGATGTTCAAAAGATTGATGCGACATACAACGAGCACTACCTGCGCGCGGAGTACAACTTTGCACAGTCGTCTGCCACAATGGCTGCAAAATGGGAAGAGTTTGAACAAGAGGGCGACCGCTATTACTTGCAGTACCGCACAGCGGGCGACAACAAGGTGCGTCCAGAACACGCCGACATGCATGGCATCACCCTGCCTATGAACGACCCCTTCTGGGAAGAATTCTACCCACCTAACGGATGGAACTGCCGTTGCACAGTCGTACAGGTACGAAAGTCCAAACACCCACCTACAGACCACGACGAAGCAATCGCACTTGGTGAACTCGCAACCGGGAAAGACACCAAAGGCATCTTCCGCTTCAATCCAGGCAAACAGCAGAAGACTTTCCCCGACTACAATCCTTATACCATACGCAAGTGCAACAACTGCCAAATCGCTAAAGGGGAAATAAAACTCGCTAAAAGTTTTATCCCAGATAACAGCATGTGTGAAGCATGCGAATTAGTCCACACTTGTTACGAAAAACAAAATGTTGTAATAAAACACGGGAAAGGCACTATCCACATAAACAGAATGGTGAATAATCAGGATAGCGATTACGAAAAACTAATAAGTGTTGCGAAATTCTTCGCCAAAGACGGCGCAATGGTTGAACTTACGCCCAAAATGTCACGACCACCTAAATTCAAATACGAATGTATCTATGGGGATTTAATTGGTACAAAATACGAAGGCAAGTGTCCTGACCTCAAAATAAATGGTGTGTGGTACGAGCATGAAGGATTTGTAACTGACAATCCTAAAAGAGCATTTTCAAACATGATGTCGCATGGGTTGAAACAAGCAAGCAATCTAATAATAGAACGCCCTGATTTAACAGACCGTTTTATGAAAAGAAGTATGCTTGAAAGAATTTCCCATGGGGCTACTATCAATGAAGTATGGATTAGGGAAACGGATGGAACACTGACGTTACTATACAAAAAAAACGGACGGCTGACCTAAGGCCAGCCCCCGCTATCAACGAATCGGTAGTCATTAGCTACGGAATCGTTACTGCAAATATACGAACTTCTTTAATTACCAACAAAAAAACTCATGAAAATGTTCAGGTGAATGGCAGATGGGTAAGACTGAATGTAGCGAAGAAGGTTGAACGTTACAACAATGGAAGAACTTATATCTCATACTTCTTGTATTCAGTAAATGACATTGTATAAAAAGACAAAAGCACCAAAGGCGGCGCTTAGGACTAAAATGCCAGGTTGCCATTCCTTCGATGCTTATTGTGTTAGACACTGCAAATATACGAACTTCTTTAATTAACCAACAAAAAAACTCATGAAAATAGTACAAGCAACCACAAATGTAGATTTTACCCCAATATTACGAATTCCAAACCATGGAAGACTTTACTGACTTCTATAAAATCTAAAAAGAGCGCCGTGCAACCTCGCACGACGCTCTTTGTTCTATATGCCCCCTATAGCTTCTATAACCCCTATAGTTTCTATTGACTCAAAGTGATCTCACACAACGCAACTTATAAACCTCAATACTCTCTACTATCTCCTCATGGTTATGATTCGTGTGAGTTTCTACCAACTGGAAAGCATGGAAATACGAACCATGCAAGTCCTTAAGAGCACACTGTATCTTCTTTGAATAAGTGAATACAGAAGTACCACAGGCATCCTCACTCCAGTCCGTCACGATATGCAAACGAACTTGGCAACTACCACGCTGCTCATGACACCCAACAACCGGTTCCCACACAATCGCCCCAAATTGAACAAATACAGCAGGACGATCCAAAACCATATCCAGTTCAAATACCTTCATTATTTTACATACAAAAACAATTTAAAGTGGGTGTGTCGAAACGAAATTTCGGCACACCCACTTTAAATAAGGTGATAACCTAAGTTTAGGATTATTTACATGGGATAATTTGTGTTTTCATACTTTAATTGCTGAAGCACTTCTGTAAGGTATTTCTTTGCTTCCCAGCGCGCCATAGAGAGGTCTTGGAGAAGATAGTTGCCACAATCTTTTGCGGTTGCTCCGGGTATTTCGCCTTCGTAGTTAGCGACAAATTCAAAGGTTTCTGTCAAAAGAGGAGCGACATCCATAGGTGTTAGGTTTCCTTTGACGATGAAATAATTGCCCGTGAGACATCCCATGGGACCCCAATAGATGATTTGATCTTTCCATGTGGGGTGATTGCGAAGGAAGGTTGCTGCTAGATGCTCGATTGTGTGAAGGGCACCTTGATGTAAGGCGGGTTCGTTATTAGGTTCCTTCATGCGCACGTCAAAGGTGGTAATAACTTCTCCTGCAACTTGGTCCTGTCGTGACACGAAAATGCCACGCTTAAGACGTAAATGGTCGATGGTGAAACTGGGTATTTTGTTCATAAGTTGGCGTGTGAGGTTTGATGGGGAAAGATCCAGAGGTTGAGATGTATTGAAAATCAGAATTTCTAAAGGACTAGAGTTGATGAAGTTATGCAGTTATTGCTTCAAGAAAATGTTTGGTAACTTGGAAACTTCGTGTTGCCATTTCTCCCCAGAAGTCTTCGTATTGCTGGATGTGCTCGTCCACACCAGGAGTGTCACTAATGATTCGGAAACTCACGAAGGGGATACCATAAACGTGACATGTATGGGCAATGGCACACGACTCCATATCAACTGCTAGACCTTGGGGGAAATTGCCTTTTATTATATCTAATTCAGTTCGTGAGGTGATGAATTGGTCGCCCGTGCAAATAAGTCCGGCATGAATCTT
Organism: uncultured Prevotella sp.; assembly: GCA_937901345.1. Lineage (GTDB taxonomy): Bacteria > Bacteroidota > Bacteroidia > Bacteroidales > Bacteroidaceae > Alloprevotella. The sequence continues at coordinate 10,984 of CALCHM010000168.1, forward strand.
TGTATTTTGTGAATTATTGAGCGATAGTGCCGCTTCAACAAGTTGGGGTGCTGCTTGAAAGAAGGTGGGAAGACCTTGAATCTGTCCGTGTTCACAACCCATTCCGCACCACACATCGTGATATACCGTTTGCTCACTCACAACGACATCCATGACCGACAAACACGCATCAATACCTCCGGCAACACCTGTGCTGACAATGCAAGAAGGGGCGTAGTTCTTGATGAGTTCAACGGTGCCAATCGTGGCATTAACCTTACCGATGCCACATTGTAGAAGAATCACGTCGTGAACACCCATGGTGCCATGCAGGTAAGAGAAGTTATTGATTTGTTTCGTATGTTTGTTTTCAAGGAGTGATGCAAGCAAATCGTGCTCTGATTGCATTGCGGTAAGAATTCCTAATGTCATTATCGTTGAGGAGAGATTATTTATTAAAATTGGGATCTTTCCATCTGCCGCGTGTAAAGTCGGGGATGCGCACGGGTATGCTTCCGCTTTGTGCGGATTGCCGACTTAATTCAGCTAGGCACGACCATTCAGCAGCATCGTAAACATCGATGTCTAAAGGAAGTCCGTTTTGAAGGCAGTAAATAAGTCGACTGTCCATGGTGAAGTTCATCTCGTTGGGAACACCAAGTTCATGCCCCCTTTGCCACAATTGTGCGGTGGGACTGATGAAATAGGTTTCAGCCTTACGCAAAGCATCTTCGCCAATGGTTGGGATTTCTTCTCCATCTAACTGAATGGTTGGGAGTGGATATTTCTGGACATATCCCTTGGTGCCACATACCGTTTGTAAACGGCTATAAGGGCGTGGGGTTGTTACATCGAGTTGAAGCAAAATGCTTACGCCGTTAACCGTACGAATCAATGTGGAGTTCACCTTGTTTTTAGAGTCAGAGGTGAGTGAAACAAGATAATCCATTCTATCGGTGCGATGAAGACCGAGAAGTTGACCGATAGGTCCGATGCCGTGTGTAGGATAGGGGTTACCACCGTGTTGTGCGCACGATTGCTCCATCCAACTGGCGCTGAGATTTTCAATGCGGTGGATGTATGCACCTTCGCAATGGGTAATTTCACCCAACAAACCTTGACGCTTCATTTCGAGTGTGGCAAGCGCAAAGTTATCGTAACAACAATTCTCGGTCATGAAGCAATGGCGCTGGGTGCGCTCAGAGGTATTGACCAACTGCCAGCATTCTTCAACCGTCTCGGCCGCTGGCACCTCAACAGCTACGTGTTTTCCTGCCTCCATAGCAGTGACTGCTATTTTGCAATGTGTGCTCCAGTCGGTGCAGATGTATACCAAATCAATGTCTGGTTGTTCGCAAATCTCTTTCCATCCCTCCGCACCGGGATAGGTTCTCGCCATAGGACGGTCGCTGTCTTGCAAGATTTTGTTTGCAAGACTTAACTTTTCGGCATCAATATCAGCAATGCACACAATCGTAGCGCCTTGGATGTAGGCATAACGTTCAAGCGTCTTCATGCCACGTTGTCCAAGACCGATCAAGGCGATGCGAACATGGGGGATAGGAGGGGCTATCATGGATTAAGGATTTAGAAAGGGGAAAGAGTAAATGTAAAAGTACTAACACACGATGTGTGCAGGTCTTAACACCTATGTTGACGAAATAAAACATACAACCTCACTAAAAGGTTGCGCATTGTGTCATATTGTTATAGTATATAGCATGGGAGATAACAAAAAGGTGCATTCCACTAATGGAACACACCTTTGTTTATTTGAACCCTATGCTAAACACAAGGCGTGTTTAGAATTATGTATGGATTACTTCTTACGAGACTGACCGTAGCGGCTCATGAACTTGTCTACGCGACCAGCTGTGTCAACGAGTTTAGACTTACCAGTGTAGAAGGGGTGAGAAGTAGAAGAGATTTCCAACTTAACAACGGGGTAAGTTTCGCCTTCGAATTCAACAGTGTCGTTTGTCTTGCAAGTAGAACGTGAGAGGAACATGTCACCGTTAGACATATCCTTGAATACTACGGGACGATAATTTTCAGGGTGAAGACCTTTTTTCATTTCTTATTGGGTAAATTTTATGGTTTTTACTAATTGTTTGGTAACAACAATTGTGTAATGGTCGTAATTTTCGGGTGCAAAGTTAAACAAATTATTCTGTGCGGCAAACCTTTGCTATACTTTTTCTTAGAGTTGAGAGCGTAATCTTGTAAGAATTGTGTACTTTCGCAGGCATGAAACGTATATTTTTCCTATTTCTTGCGTGCTTTATGCTCGCTTTTCCGTCAATTATTGGACAACAAAATTATTACCCACAGGGATTTTTATCAGAGAATGGTGCGACGCATGAGGTGTTTGCGGATTCTATGGTGTGGGGAGCAGATACTTGTGACGTACCATTGGATTCTTGTGAGGTATTTTGCGATACATGTTATGTGCCCACGGACTCGTGCGAGGTTCCCTTGGATTCGTGTTTCGTAGTAGAAGGTGAGGAAGGGGCGCCTACAATTGAAAGCGTGTTTGTGAATTTGCAGGTTGATGAATTGTCGGTGCTTTCTGAGATGAATCGTTTGGATTTATTGGATTACGCGAACTACGGGATGAAGGCTGTCGTTGAGAATCGTTATGGTGGAAAGACGGAATTGACGCTGAAGACGGAGGATTACATGCATTTTGCTATGACTTCGGTGAACAGTTTGGACATCATTCTGCTGAATTACGTGAAGGGCGATACGCTGGTGGGAATTCTTTCAACACTTACGGCGCCGTTTGAATACAGCAGATTTCGTGCTTATACACCTAATGGAATCTGTCTTGCACTGATTTTCCCTACACCCACGACTCAGGATTTTGTTACTTCAAACACTCTTGGGGCAGTGCTTATGAATAAGATTGAGATGCTACCCATGGCTATATCTTATAATCATGAGGACTGTACTTTTGAGTGTCGCCTATCAACGAAAAGATTGACGCGTGAGGAGCACGAACGCATAGACAAGCATCTCACCTCGATTCATTTCAAATGGAATGGTGAAGGGTTTGTGCGTATTTAATTCTTTGTACCTGTGGTTTCCAGATATTTCTCGAGGAATTCCAGGTCTTCTTTGTAAGTTATCTTGATATTAGAAGTTTCTCCTTCTACAATTTTAATTGCTGTTGCGGGGTGGTATTTGAATACTACCCCGCAATCGTCTGTTGCCATGAAGTCGGGGTCGGCAAGTGCCTGTTCGTAAGCCTTGGCGAGCGTTTCGCGCTTAAATCCTTGAGGTGTTTGCACTTGTCGAAGCAAGTCACGTCGAGGTGCAGCCACCATGACGCCATCTTTTACTTCAATGATGGTGTCAACGGCAGGAATCGCCAAGTTTACGGCGTCAAACTCGGCAAGGGCGCTACACACATTGGTAATGATGCTCTGCGATACTAAGGGGCGCACCCCGTCATGAATCAGCAGGCGATCATCGTCGGTGGTATAGGCACGCAAGGCCGAGAGTGTTGAATCCGTTCGCTCTTTTCCCCCAAGAAGGATGTTTCCCACCTTCTTCCAGGGATTAGCAGCGATGATTTCTTGCATCTCATTTACATAATCGGGGTGGGTGACAATGGCGATTTCATCAATACATTCTGTGCGTTCAAAGTTATCGATGGTATATTCGAGAATGGTGCGATTGTTCACCTTGAGAAATTGTTTTGGAAGTGCGCCTCCCATGCGGCGACCCGAACCTCCAGCAAGAATGATTGCGATATGTTTCATCTGATTAGTTACGTATTAGAATGGCATTCTAGGGGCGTCCGAACAGGTATTTTCGGAAAATTGGACTCACGCGCAAGATGTTAGATGTAATCAGGCAGAATCCAATGACGAGCAATCCTACAACAAGCGAGAGTGTTGCGTCGAACACAAAGTTGCGTAGATTGTGGGAGAAAAAACTGCCAATCATCTTGGCATTCGGAAGAAAGAGGAAGTGTAGGAGATAGATGTCGAGCGTACGTGTACCGATGTATTGCAGACATTTCCCAACTACGGTCTGTTTCGTAAACCACTCCTTGTAATGACGGAAAAACATTACCACAATGAGTATCAGACTATACATCGCCACCGTACGTGGCAGGTTGGCCCATTGCAGGCGGAGCGTGTGCCACTTCAGATAGTCAACGGCGCAAATGAAGGCCACCACCACAATTACAGTGTAAAACCACTTCGTGTCAAACAAGCGCTCTATTTGCTGCCAATAGCGGCGCACCATCGTACCAAAAAGGAAGAAGTGGAAATACGTCATCACCTGAATCAAACTGGTATAACTGAAGAAGGGGTCCTTATGATAGGTGAACCATGAGGGCATATAAATGGTGGCATAAACCGCGGTGGCACCCGTCCATAGCAGGAGGAGGGGAATAATGGTCTTCTTCGGGAGTTTGCTTTCAAGATAGGCAAAGACGTAATAGATGACAAACATGAGCAATAGCGCCCACGTAAACCAATATCCCGACTTCGTAGGCGAAGCGAGCGCTGCCTCAAGTCCCTTTAGGAAATTGGGGCGCATCAAGGAGAGGAATACGGCAAGGAACACCACGGTGGGGATGAGTTGCACCTTACACTTCTTGAGCAAGTTCTGCCACAAGGTGCGTAAATTCCATACCGTCTTACTGCTATAAGCCAAGAATCCGGACACGAAGAAAAACAACGGCATGCGGAACAGCACGAAGAAACTAAGGGCTGCTGAATGCTTGATGTTTTGTCCGAAACAATCGGTCGAAACGTGGTAGGCAACTACCAAAATCATGGTGAATCCGCGCATTGCATCGAGCCATTCCATGCGCGCGGGTTTGTTTAGTTGTAATTCTACGCTCATTCGTTTTTAGGGTTATATAACAAATATTGTGTGTGCACACACGCACAATAAATGCGGTTCTCGCTGTATCCTCATAAGGGAATCATCACACATTTTACGGGCTTTAACTTATTTTTATTGCAATAGAATGTACCATAAACCGATTTTAAAAACGTGTAGAACTATGCAGAGCTGCACAGACAGATTTGGAAATCTAATGGCGCTATGCGGAGCGCATAGGCTGATTTTGGAACACAAATGGCGTCTTGCAGAGTGCATAGATGGATTTTGAAAACATGTGGCGTCTTGCAAATCGTAAAGGCCCTATTTGAAAGTAAAATGGCGCTATGCAGGTTTATGTGGAGTGCTAGGATTTTTTAGTGGTGCCTAATCCGGTTACTTCGCTTTGCTACTTTAAAAATCATTGATGCGCTTAAGTTACAGACCGAAAATAGGATATAGCATGTTGCTCGTTACAATTCTACGCTCAAGCGAATGCTGAATTGGCGTCCTGTGAGATAGTTGGGCACGGCATAGCGCGTGTTGGTGATGTCCGTAATCCAGTAATAGGAATTTACGTTGTTAATGCCAAGCAGATTGAGTGCATCGAGTCCTATCCAGGCGTTCTTAATCCACTTCAAGTGCGGATAACTCAAGAGATAGTCATCGTTGTTGAACAGGCAATACGAGAGTCCCATATCCACACGCTTATAGGCGGGAGCACGGAACACGTGTTGCTCTCTTCGAGAGTGAGACGGACCGAAAGGTAAACCGTCAGCCATTGCTGCCTTCAGAATGAGACGCCATCTGTCTGACCCTGGAAAATAGTCGGTGAAATGGAGCGAAAGGTTGTAGCGCTGATCTGTTGGGCGCGGAATCCAAACACCATTCAACTTTTCTTCCGTTTTCATGAGTGAAAACGTTATCCACGAATCTGTTCCGGGCACGAATTCACCGAAGAGTTTGAAGTCAATCCCTGCGGCATAACCCTTTGACATGTTGCGCCCGTAGTAAACCACACGCACGTTGTCAACCGTGTAGGGAATTAAGTTGGAAAGCGCCTTGTAATACGCCTCGGTTGTAAACTTAAAGGGGCGGTTAAACATGCGGAAGGTGTAGTCGCCACCGAGCACGAAGTGTACACTCTTTTGCGACTTGATGTCCTTATTCAATTGTGCTGTTGCAATGCCCCCAACAAGCGTTGTGTCACGAAACTCCTTGTAGAAAGGCGCTTGATAATAGATGCCTGTGGCAAAACGAAGGGTGAGTCGGTCGTTGTTGGGCAAGAGTCCGATAGAGGCACGTGGCGATACCAGCGTTTCACCGTTCCAATCCCAATGCGTAAGGCGAAGACCGTAGGTGAGATTGAAGAGGCCGAGTTGGGTCTTAAATCGCCAAGTGTCTTGAAGGTAACCCTCAAAGCGGTTGGATGACAATTCGTTTTTGGACTTGAGACTGTAGATGAGTTGCAGTTTCTCAGGGTCGTAGGGTAGGGAATAACCCATGGAGTCGCGCATTTCCCACTCTTTGGCATTTTCCTTGATTTGTGTGGTTTGCCAATTTACACCCGCCTGAAGGGTATGCCCCGTAAGTTTGGTGCGAAAGGCAAGACCTACGTTGTTCACCTCTGCCTGCAGGTAATTACGTGCGTGTTCCATGTATGTACCCACGCCGAGTTGCTCTTGCGTGGTGGCTTCATTCAACCAATATTCACCCTGAATGTCATAGGTCTCTTGCTCCTTCGTGAGGAAGCGCGAATAATTGGCTGCTAGATATGTTTCGGGGGTGAAATGGTGGGTGAGCGTAGAGGCCACAAAGTAGGTGCGGAAATAATCCTTCTCTTGTCCGTCAAAATAGACCTTAAACTTCTTTGCCGCCTCCATGGTTCCAAAGTTTGTTTCGCGGTCTTCGGGTTCAAAGCGATAGGTATTGTCTGAAATATTACCAAGAATGTCAAGCGTCCACTTCTTTGAGGGTTGCCAGGAAATGTACGTTTGATAATCCATGAAGTGTGGACGATATTCTCCGTCAGTGTCGGTAGATGCAAGCAGGTAGCGCGTTGTCTTATAACGCACTGAAGCCATGGCACTCAACTTTTTATTTCCCCAACCTACGTAAACACCTCCGCCAAGCATTGACGCATTTGCTTTGGCTTCAAACTTGTCAGGGCGACGATAGGTAATGTCCAACACAGACGACATCTTATCGCCATAGCGCGCTTCAAAACCACCGCTCGAGAAGGAGATTTTCTCAACCATATCGTTGTTGATAATGGAGAGACCTTCTTGTTGTCCAGAGCGAATCAACATGGGGCGATATACCTCAATGCCGTTTAAGTAAACCACATTTTCGTCAAACGATCCACCTCTGACATTGTATTGCGAAGAAAGTTCATTGTGCGTACTTACGCCTGCTTGTGTGGCAATCAATTCTTCAACGGCATTGCCCGTTGTTGACGGCAAGAACTTTCCATCTACGGGATTTACGCGTTGTGTAGTTCCCAACTGAATGCGTTGCCCAGTCACGACGGCCGTCCCAAAGAAGTCGTCAAACGTAGGGAGCACGACATCAAGGCGCACAGAGTCTTTCGGAGAGGTGAGCACCCGCTTGCGACCCTCATAACCAATCATGGTGAATACAACTTCTACGGTGTCGGCCGACAAGCAGTAGAAACTGTATTCACCTTGTAAACTTGTAATGGAACCTGTGTTTTGTGAAGGAACTCTGACGTTGGCCAACTCAATGGGTTCGCCACTCGTGTTTTTCACGGTTCCAAATATTTTAACTCTGCTTTGTCCTTCAAGCAAGGCACACCAGATGCCACCCATAAGCAGGACCACGAAGAGTCTGGTTTTCGCTGATTGTATCATAATTGATAGTTCGTTTGGTTGCTTTAGCGCTTGCGCATTAAAGAAAACGAAACGTTGGTTATAATATTGTCTTGCAGACGGCGTAAATAATTATCGCCGCATAAGTTAACCCGATGCCTTCGGTGAGCAAAAGGGCGCGTTTTTGCGTGTAAAGCAGTTCAACCCCTTCCAATTTTGCTTTCATCGAAAGGAAACTGTAGAGGCGGTATACCATCCACCCTACAAAGGTTCCCCAAAGCAAACCTACCGTAATGTCGCCCACATAGTGAACACCCAGGTACAGGCGTGTCCACGAATTCACAAGTGCCCACGAACAGATGGCCAACGTAAATAACTTATTGCGGAATAAGAGCGAGAGAAATACGGCCACGGCACAAGTGTTTGCTGCATGACTACTGAAGAATCCATAGCGCCCTCCGCGGTAGTCGCCTACAAGGTCAATCACACCCTGCAATTCAGGATTGTGCGAGGGGCGGAGGCGCGCAACGAGAGGTTTGAAAATACCGCTTGCCATTTGGTCGGCCAAGGTGATGGCAAGGGCAACACAGAGAATGACGAGCAACGCATTCTTCCAATGTTTCGTACGGATGAGCACGTATAGCAAAAGGATTCCCAGCGGAATCCAAGTGCCCGTTTTCGTTGCGGTTACGGCAATCGTGTCTAGCATCACACTATCGCTCCCGTTAAGCAGGAGGGTCAGTTGCGTGTCTATATTGTTGAGTGTTTCAAGCATGAGTGCAGGGATATTAAGTGATGAAGCAGCGCTTTCATGAGAGGGGAAAGTTGAGAGTTTAGGGTTGAGAGATGAGAGTTGAGAGTTTAGAGATGAGAAATGAGGACTGTATGCGGTTTTAATCAGCATGTAAAGCCCTTTCGGATGGTGTTAATTCCACCTTCTCAATAAACTGACGTTCACACCATGCTTCTCGACCATCTGGGAGCGTAACGTTGAACCATTCATTTTGGAAGTCCTCGTTTAATCGCAGTATGGTGCCCGCAGGAAGTTCGCCTATTTGCTTGGCTGCTGTCGTAGCACTCTCATAAATGGGAGTAGCGCGGAGGGCAACAATGTTGTCAACGCTGAAGAGGTCTTGTTTGCTTTGATATGCAAAGATGTTGAGAATAATTACGCATAATAGTGCAACCAATGCGGCGAAGAATGTCATTTTCTTGTATGCAGGTTTGCGCACCAATAAGTAGCCGATGGCGAATGCGATGACCAATCCCCACGCTATCGTGGCGAGCATCCCCCAATCGTTTGCATTCTTGCTGCGCACAAGCGACTTGAGCATGGTGGTGTAAAACATTTCGTCACCTTCTGCGATGTTCGTGTTGACCTTTTCTAAACACAATTGTAAGTTATCTTGAGCTTGTGCGTGTTGCGGTTCTATTTTCAATGTCTTCAAGTAATTGAGAATCGCTTGTGGCACATCATCCATGCGATAGTAGCAATTGCCCAAGTTGTAATAGATTTCAGCATTGATACCGTCGGTGAGTTGCGCTTCGTAGGCACTGATGGCATCTTTGTAATTCTGCACGTTATACAAACTATCGGCATGAGTGGGAGCGGCCACACTCGTGAAAACAGAACTGAAGACGAGTGCGAATAGGTAAAAATATCGAGTCATTTTACTTTAGTTTGAACTGTTGTCTATGAGGTGTATAACGTTTGTCGTGTCGTTCAGAATTTCCTTGAGCGAACCAGCATCTGAAGCGGGGGCGAATTTAGCATACTCACACGCCTCTATGATGCGCAAGAGTTTCTGAACGGCATCAGCATCGACTTTTCGGGAAGTGAGCAGCGCTTGAATATGCTGACGATTCACTTCGGCGCGTGTCAATTTAAACTTTTCGGTCATGTAATCCGTGAGCGCCTCCAAAACCTTTGCGTGGAAAGTTGCGGCATCGTTGGCTAAAATACTTTGCTCTGCGAGTTTCAACTGACGCATCGCCTTACGAATTGCTCCACGCTGCACTTTTGCCTCACGGTCACGATTCTGATAACGTTTGCAACCATAATAGATGAAGATTCCACCCACGAGAAGCAGTACATAGGTCAACAGATAACGCATAGTTCCCCAGGTTACAAACTCATCAAGAGTTCGTGTCTCATGCTCACCCGGATTGATGGTATGAATATCACTCCTGACATTTGACGACTTCGACTCATCTCCTCCAACAGAGGGGAGCACGTTCATCGGGATGGTTGATGTAGAAAGTTGTTCGTAACATCCCTTCGTGGTGTTGTAATAAGAAGCGGTAAGGGCAGGTAAAGTTGTTTTTCCTGCGCTAAGCGGAAGGATGGTGTAGTCGTAGACCACCTTACCCGTATAACCGTTAGCGGTAAGTTGAAGGTCTTCTTGTGGAGTCACGTCATACACTTCAATAGCATCGCCATCAGTCATTGTTGGCGGCAGCATAAGATTGAGATTACCCTTACCTGAAACCGTGAGCAGGTAATGTGCGGGATCTTTGGCATGCATTTTTGATGATGCCCATTTTCCACTGAGTGTAATGTCTCCGACAACACCAATAAAGTCAGCAGGTTGAGGTTGAGGGAGGGGCGCTACTTCCAATTCAAATGCCTGAGATGTGCACTTGAAAATGCGACTTCGCATGCGCCCGTTGAAAAAGGCATCGATGGCGTCCATTGAGGGATCGGATTCAATGACTTCACAATCTATGGTGAGCGGTGCGATTTCTAACTTACCCGATTTCTGAGGAAAGAGCACATACATCAAGCGGTCGGCACACTTATATGTTTCGTTGTTTACGTTCTCCATGCTTACGTTAAGTGTAGAAATGGGCACTTCTTTGGTCACGAAACCTTGAAATTCGGGTGTTTTTTGAAGATAGATGTTACTAAGTCCAACTCCGATGCGCCAATATACGCGGTAGGTGAGTAACACCGCTTCTTGTTCCAACACTTTCGTCTTTGAGGTAATGACACGAACGAAGAGGTCTTTTTCAGATATGTTCTTAATGGAGCGTTGCGTATCAACAGTTGTGCGACTCGCCTTGCCGCTTTGCTGTTGTTTTTCTCCCGTAACGTGTATCTTCACCTTTTTCGACACTACCGTTTTTCCGTCAATAATCAATGAGGCTGCAGGGATAGTAAATTCACCCTGTTCTTTAGGTTCAAGGATATACGTATAAGTCGTTGTTTTGCTCTGTGTCATCTTACTACCATTGAAAATCATGCTTGAACTTTCTGAGTAGTTAGGACCGCTGAGCACTGTGAAATCTTTTAATGAAGGTAATTTAATGTTCTCAACGTCGGCGTTTTCAATAACGTATCTGAGTTGAAAATAGTTATTGACGTCAACCTCAGATGGTGCAACAACTTTAACGTCTTGACCAAATGCGGTAAGACTATATAAAAGGAGAAGAATACAGGAATAGATGATTCGCATAAAGAAACTCTTAGATGGAAACAGCAAAACGAAAACCTTGTAAGTTTTCGTCTTGTGTATTTCTTGCTATTTGTTTTATGTATTTAAAAAATCCCAATCCATTGTTGAGAATTAACCACACTTCAGTAATCAGGGATATGCACTGCCATGGATATGCACTATATGCATACTAGCAACTGTTTACCAATTCTTTTCAAGACTTTTTGGACGTCTAGTTCTCATAGCATTGTCAACTTTCTCTTTGGCACGTTTCTCTGCCTGTTTAGCGAGGTTGAGGAGTTGCTGCGTTTGTTTGTCGTCTTTTTGTTCTTCAGAATTTTGCTGTTGCTGTTGTTCGGATTGGTCGTCTTGTGATTGTGAATCCTCTGGTTGTTCGTTTTGTGATTGACTTTGTTGTTCACTCTCTTTCAAGAGTTTCTGACACAAGGCAAGGTTGTAACGCGTGTTGTCGTCGGCAGGATTCAGGCGGAGTGCTTTCTTGTAATAATCAATCGCTACTCTTAGGGACTTTTGTCGTTCGTCTTCCTTTGTTGATGACATTGCTGATGCATGATACACGTAACCTTGATTGTGATGTGTCATGGCATTGAGCGTTGTGTCGGTTGAACTTTGCACCACCTTTTCATAATAGTCTAATGCAGCTTGCGCATTATTCTTACCCAGTTGCACGTTGCCCAAATTGAATAAGGCCGCGGTAGATTGCGGTTTTTGCTTCAACACGTTTAAATAGTTGATTTCTGCATTGGCGTAATCTTTCTTTTCAAATGCTTTGTTCCCTTTGTTCATGTATTTCCACTCAGCGGTTTGTGCCGTAACCATGAGTGAGAACAGGAGCAATATGCATGTGGTAATGATTCTCATATTCATTGTGTTGGTTATTCAAAAAGATGAAAACGTTTATAGAAGGGGAGAACTGTGTCTAATAAGAGGAATTCAATGAGCAGGAGGGCGAGGACAAGAATTCCGAATGCTACAAATTGTTCGTTATAAATAGAGTAGGATGTTTCACTTTCTGCTTGTTGGAGTTTGGAAAGATCTTCTTGCAACTGCTGAAATGCGGAATTGGTGTTGTCTATTTGATAGTATTTGCCACCTCCTGCTTGTGCAATGTCTTGTGCAGCCTGTTCGTTAAGGCATGTGCGCACCACCTGCCCCTTATTGTCGGTTAAAGGTCCATAAGGTGTGGGGATGGTTGAACCATTTTTGGTGCCAACTCCCAAAACATATACGAGCATACCTGCCTTTTTCGCTTCTTCAGCAGCTTCTATAGCTCCCTCTTCATGGTCTTCGCAATCGGTAATGATGATGATCACTTTACCTACCTTCTCTTCAGTCGTAAAACTATGTGTGGCAAGGGTGATTGCAGAAGCAATACTCGTGCCTTGGAGCGTCACCATTCCTGTAGAAATATTATCTAAGAAGAGTTTTACAGAAACGAAGTCGCTGGTAATTGGCATCTGTGGGTAGGCCTCGCCAGCAAATACATTGAGTCCTATTTTGTTCTCGCGCATGCGATCCACCAAGTTGGCCACTACGGTTTTACTGCGCTCCAAACGGTTGGGGGCAACGTCTGTAGCAAGCATGGAGTTGGAGACGTCGATTGAAAAGATGGTTTCAATACCCTGTTTCTTGTTTACCTCTTTTATCAGTCCAAATTGTGGACGTGCAAGCGTTACTACAAGTGCAATGAGGGCAAGCAATAAGAGCGAGAACTTGACGTGGTTTCTTGCTGATGAATGATGGTCAACCAGATTCCAAAACAATTTTGGAGAACCATAACGCTTGATTCTTCGCTTTGCATTCCACAAAGAGAAGACGTATAGCATTAGGAAGATTACGGGGAGTATTAAAAGATAAAGATATTCTGGTGAAGCAAATCTCATGAAATAATGCAGCGTGAGTGGTGATTAATTTAAATATGAACAATTTACTTACGACTCTCATGCGCTATGGCAATCGACGCAATAATGTGAGGCGAAGTAAGAGTTCTAGAATGAAACTAAGCAATGCAACTAAAGCAAAGGGTTGGAAAGCTTCGTAATATTTGTCATAGTTAGAAACTTTCATCTTTGTGCGCTCCAGGGTGTCAATGTCTGCATAGATTTCTTCAAGTTTAGATGTTGAACCTGCTTGATAAAACATGCCTCCCGTTGCTGCTGCTATGGTTTGAAGTGTTTTGGTGTCCATTTGACTCTCAACTTCTTCTTCATAATTTTCGCCATTCGAGAGTTGAGCAATCACTTGCTTTGATTTTCCTTCGTGTCCAAGAGCTATGGTATAGACGCGTACACCCTGTTTCTTAGCCATCTCTGCCGCCATCAGTGGGGATATTTCGCCCACATTGTTTTCTCCGTCCGTGAGCAGTATGACGATACGACTTTTTGTCTTGCTGTGCTCTAAATGAGCGAGCGCGCTTGAAAGTCCCATACCTATGGCAGTTCCTGGACTTATGATATTATAGGCTTGAAGGTCGCAATTCACGTTCGAAAACATGGAAAGCAGTACGGCATGATTTACGGTCAACGGGCAATACGTGAATGCCTCACCGCCAAATAGCGTCAATCCGATGTTATCGTTGGGGCGATTGGCAATAAACTCGGTTGCCACTTGCTTCGCTGCCTCAATGCGATTGGGATGCAGGTCTTCTGCAAGCATGCTGGTAGATATGTCAATAGCCATCATGATGTCTATACCTTCGCGTTCGCTTTCCGTAAATGACTCATGGGTCTGTGGACGTGCAATTACGAGAATTACGCAAACGCATGTAATCATCCGTAATACGAATGGCACATGAATCAGCAACGTACGCCCTGTTTGAAGTTTGGTTTTTTGATAGAGGTTCGTAGAGGCTACCTTCAACGTGGGTTGATGTTTCTGCTTAAAAATATACCATGCTATAAGCGGAAGCGTCAACAACAAAAGGTAGAGACATGCTGGATTAGCAAATATCATAGAGTTTTCTTGAAATGGGTGCTATGAAATAAAGGTTTAATCAAATGGCGTTGGTGTAGGAGACTACATGAAGCAGTCGTAAATCTCTTTCAATATATATCCTAATAGGCATAAACCAATTAGGGATAAAATGCCTGCAAGAACGTAGAGCATGATTTTGAAATTTCGCTGTTTTACTTCTCCTACGGTTACGATTTTCACTTCGGGTTTCGGGAGTTCCTCTTCCGCCACTCGTGTGGTGTTGACGTAATCTAAGGCAAGCGCCACGCTTCTATTGGTTTCGGTCAGTGTCGCCTGATATTTGGCAAACTTCACCAAGTCGGCGGTTGTTAAGATTTCCTTTAATTCACGCAGTGCTGTTGCGTTGTTTGTATCCGTCAATTTGCTGACAATCTCTTCTGTAGTCAATTCTTTGGCATTGAAGGAGAAACGCTCTTCTATATAGCGTCGGAGGATGTCTGTAATCTTATCGTAATACGTTTTTAATTCTTCTTCCGTATTCGGATTTTCGGTTTGGATTTTAGCAAAATCTGCCAGCGCTTGTTGATGTGCAGGGGTTGGGGGATTGATAACAATTCGCTTCGTCAGGGGTCTGAGATTCTTGACGCGTCTGATGATATAAATGACGAGGGCAATCAGAAGTATATTCAGCAAAATAACCGACCATAATCCATAACTCCACTGAAATGGTATAACCGTTACGGAATAGGGACCTGCAAAATCATTGGCGTTGGTCGTGTCAACGGGAACCGATGTGACTTTCAGCCCTATGGTATGCGCGGCTTTTATGGTGTCTTCACCTGATAACACGTAAAAGGGTGGGAGCGAATAAAATGCTGAGTCAAATGAAGTTAACTTGTAAGTCCTATTCAATTGCATTCGTTGGCTTGAATTCAACTTTACAGTATCTATCTTACCCTCTGAAACAACCTCTACACCATCCATATAAAGATTGTCTTCAAACGTGGGATAACTTACAGATTGATTGGCATTCAGGCTCACAGAAGTTCTTAACTCCACCTGTTCACCTATCAAGATATCCACACGTGAGAGTTCTTGCTCTACAAGGATTTGTGAATATACTGACAGCGTTCCGCAAAACAATAGTATATAGGTGATTATCCTATTCATGTTTAAGTTAAAGTATAGTATTATAGAGTGACTTATCGATGTCTGTTTTTGAAGAGGGTTTGGAGCGGCTTTACGTAATCCTCAGATGTGCTTATGGGCACGTAGTCAACTTTCGTTTTCCGAAACATGCGTTCCAAACGTTCTACATCATTATCCCACCAGTTTTTGTGCATGTCTCTGACTTTTTGGGATGCTGTGTCAACAATAACACATGCTCCAGTTTCAGCATCTTGCATTTTTATCAACCCCACGTTGGGTAACTCCTTCATGCGCTGGTCGTATGCCTTTACGACCACGATGTCGTGCTTCTGTGTAGCGATGGAGAGTTGGGGTTCAAAGTCGGGGGTATCGATAAAATCTGAGAGCAAGAAACCAATGCAGTGCCGGCGTTGCACTTGCATCAAGAATTCTAATCCTGCTCTTACATTCGTCTGAAGGTGTGATGGATCAAAATCGAGCAACTCTCTGATAATATATAGGATATGTTTGCGTCCCTTTTTGGGAGGGATGTATTTTTCAATCATGTCAGAGAAGAGAATCAATCCCACCTTGTCATTATTCTGCAGGGCTGAAAAGGCTATGGTGGCAACAATTTCTGTTAACAATTCTCGCTGTGTGCGCAAATCTGTTCCGAATCTTGAACTTCCTGAGACGTCAACCAACATCATCACCGTTAGTTCGCGTTCTTCCTCATAGACTTTGGTGTGAGGACGGTTGGTGCGCGCAGTTACGTTCCAGTCTATATCACGCACGTCGTCTCCGATTTGATATTCTCGCACTTCGGCAAACGACATGCCTCTACCCTTAAAGGCAGAGTGATATTCGCCCGCAAACACATTGTTCGTGAGATTGCGAGTCTTGATTTCGATGCGTCGTACGCGCTTTATGAGTTCTGAGACCTCCACTTATGATTTTGATTTTTCTATTTTGTATACAATTTTAGCATCCCCGCGTGTTGGTTTTTAGGGCACTTCAATCTTATTCAAGATTTCGTTGATGATAGCGTCAGCAGTAACGTCTTCGGCCTCTGCCTCGTAGGTCAAACCGATGCGGTGGCGGAGCACGTCGTGTGCAACTTCTCTAACATCTTCAGGAATGACATAACCACGGCGCTTGATGAACGCACATGTGCGTGCGGCGAGGGCAAGGTTGATGGATGCACGGGGCGAACCTCCGAAGGCAATGTAGTTCTTGATGTCATTCAACTTGTATTGCTCTGGGTAGCGCGTAGCAAACACAATGTCAGCGATGTATTGCTCAATGCGTTCGTCCAAATAGACTTGCTTTACCAATTCACGCGCTTCAAGTATCTTTCGGATGTCAACAACGGGCGACGCTTTGGTGAAACTATCGTTAAGATGCGCACGAATGATTTTCTTTTCTTCTTCTAGCGTGGGGAAGTCAATCAATACCTTCATCATAAAGCGGTCAACCTGCGCTTCAGGGAGGGCGTAGGTGCCTTCTTGCTCAATGGGGTTTTGAGTGGCCATCACCAAGAAGGGATCGGGCAGGGCGTAGGTGTGCTCACCTATGGTCACCTGATGCTCTTGCATGGCTTCAAGCAGGGCGCTTTGCACCTTTGCGGGGGCGCGGTTGATTTCGTCTGCCAAGATGAAGTTAGCAAACACAGGTCCTTGCTTCACCGAAAATTGTTCGCTTTTGGGACTATACACCTGTGTGCCGATAACGTCTGAAGGTAGCAAGTCAGGCGTAAACTGTATGCGGTTAAATTGGGCATCAATCAGGTTGGCGAGTGTCTTAATGGCCAAGGTCTTTGCCAAACCAGGTACACCCTCTAAAAGGATGTGTCCATCGCTAAGCAACCCGATGAGAAGCGAGTTGATGAGATGTTTTTGCCCAACAATGGTTTTGTTCATACCGACCATCAAGTCCGTAATAAAACCTGTCTTACTTTCAATTAACGCGTTTAATTCGCGGATGTCTATTTGCTGTGACATATGTTATAGTGTATGTTTTAATGAAATCAATAACGATGTGTTTTCGCCATATTTTCGAAATACAAGCAAAATTACAATATTCATCACAACCTTAGTCATAAAAAACTTTAAAAATTATTACATTGTGCCAAATAGTTGAGAGTTTAGAGAAGTTAGTTGTGAGGAGGGAGGTGCTCATGCGGCGGGGTGTCTGGATTGTTACCTGTCATGAGGAGTGGTGAAAAGCGGGAGCATGCGGGGGGGATTCTTGCTTCCCTTCACCGCTAAAGTGGTCGCCTTCCCCAGGGAAAAGTGCCATCCGGATTATCCCTCCATCTGGAATATCGACATCATCCGGAATTTTACACGCCGTCCAGATTACGCCCGCCATCAGTAATTTGTACGTCGCATGGACTCCTTTTTTACTTCCTAAAACGAGCGGAGTGCTCCTCTCCGTCCGTTTTCATATGCAAAAATACAACACGCAGAAGGCAAGATTAGTATTAGTGAGTATTAATGGGAAATAATGAGAAATAAAATGCAGAGAGGGGCAAGCAAGCAATTGATGGCGGGTGTGTGTGACCTGTCACGTGTGACAAAGGGAATAGAAGCAAACATGAACACCTTTTTTTGTTATAGTATAGAGGTTTATTAAACTTTTGACTATATAAATTATCTAAAACATATTGATAGTTCCTACACCGCAAACTGGATTCGACCTAAGGGGTAGGGTGTTCAAAATCTATATTAGTACTAATTTTTGAGATGCTCCATCTGTTTGTAATTCCGAGGAAGTCAACGGCACGTATGATTACCTGTTTTTTAGCAAGCGGAGTTTAAAAATGCTGTTGAAACTTCATAAATGTTAGCAACGAAAAACGAATTGGTCAGTTAACGCTTTATTTTTTTCAGATATTTTAACTCAACAAACAAATATATACTATCTTTGCAGAACAAATATGCATTGAAATATGAAATTGGTATTAATGTCCACTCCATACTTCTTTGTTGAAGAGCATCAAATTTTGACGGCTCTGTTTGACGAAGGTTTGGAAATGGTTCACTTAAATAAACCTAACTCAGAACCGGTGTTTTGTGAGCGATTATTGTCATTGCTTCCTAAGGAGTATCGTAAATTAATCGTCACTCACGACCACTTTTATTTGCAAAACGAATTTGAGTTAAAAGGCATTCATCTGGATAGGTTTGATGAAACAATCCCTTATCGCAATAAAGGTTCATTAAGTTGTACGTGTCAATCACTAGAAGAATTGGCATCCGTGAAGAAGGACATGGATTATGTTCTACTGGATGTTACGCAAGAGGATGTGTCTGCCGATGTACAACAAATCTACAAAGAAGCCTCTAAGCGTAAGGTGATTGACAAAAGAGTATTTGCCTGTGGCGCTCTTGATCAGGAACAAATCTCTAAGATTGCAGAGTGTGGTTTTGGGGGTGTTGTGGTCGGCGAAGAAATTTGGAATCATTTTGATGTTCAAAACACGCAAGATTTCAGGGAATTAATTAATTATTTCAGAAAATTGCAACGCTTGATTAATTAACCCTTATCCATACCTTCCTTTTTGGGTGGGTTTCTCTGAGTCCTCGTATTTAAGAATTTATTAAAACCTCAACTATATCAAATTATGGATAACTTTTTGGTGTTCTCGGGCACAAAATCGCGTTACCTTGCAGAGAAGATTTGTAAGGAACTTGGTTGCCCATTAGGTAATCTTGAAATTACCTATTTTGCTGATGGTGAATTTGAAGTGTGTTACGAAGAATCAATTCGTGGTCGCGACGTGTTCCTCGTGCAGTCAACATTCCCCAACAGTGATAACCTTATGGAATTGTTGCTCATGATTGACGCAGCAAAGCGTGCTTCAGCAAAGACCATTTGCGCCGTAATACCTTACTTCGGTTGGGCACGTCAAGACCGTAAGAGCAAACCTCGTGTAAGCATTGGTGCTAAGTTAGTGGCAGACCTTCTCAGCGTGGCAGGTATTGACCGTCTTATCACATTAGACCTTCATGCTGACCAAGAACAGGGTTTCTTTGATGTTCCTGTTGACCACCTCTATGGTTCTTCAATCATTGCTCCCTACCTTCAGAGTTTGAATCTTCCAAACCTTTGTATTGCTACTCCCGACGTTGGTGGTTCAAAGCGCGCTGCTGCTTATGCAAAGTATTTTAACTGCCCCCTCGTTCTTTGTAACAAGACTCGTAAGAAAGCCAATGAGGTAGAATCTATGCAGATTATTGGCGACGTTCAGGGTATGGATGTTGTGCTTATTGACGATATGGTTGATACAGCTGGTACCATCACTAAGGCAGCAAATATCATGATTGAAAATGGTGCCACAAGTGTGCGTGCTATTGCGAGTCACTGCATCATGTCGGGTCCTGCCGACCAGCGCGTGATGGATAGCGACCTCGAAGAAATGGTATTTACAGACACCATCCCTTATCGCGGTTCATGTCCCAAGGTGAAGCAAATTTCTTGCTCTGCGCTCATCGCTGAAGCGATTCGTTGCGTTTTGGGTAACAAGAGTATTAGTTCACAATATTTAATGTAATAACAACGTATAACCTTTTTATAATACAAGAAGTAAAATGGAAAAAAGTGCATTGCAGATTGCGCGCGCAGCTTATCAGCCTAAGTTGCCCAAGGCCCTTCAGGGTGCAGTAAAGGCTGTTGAAGGCGCAGCTACACAGAGTGTTGGTAACCAAGAAGAAATTAAGGCTCTTTTCCCCAATACTTATGGTATGCCCGTTGTAGAATTCGTTGCTGCTGAAAGCGAAAACAACGAAGCTATTAACGTAGGTATCATCCTTTCTGGTGGTCAGGCTCCTGGTGGTCACAACGTAATCAGCGGTCTTTACGATGGCGTAAAGTCTCTTAATAAGGATAGCAAACTCTATGGTTTCTTGATGGGACCTGGCGGTTTGGTTGACCACAAGTATCTTGAATTCACTGACGAACTCATCAACGAGTATCGCAACACTGGTGGTTTCGACATCATCGGTTCTGGTCGTACAAAGTTGGAAAAGGAAAGTCAGTTTGAAGCAGGTATCGAAATCCTTCGCAAGCTTAACATCAAGGCATTGGTAATCATCGGTGGTGACGACTCTAACACTAACGCTTGCGTATTGGCTGAATACTATGCAGCTAAGAACTATGGCGTGCAGGTAATCGGTTGTCCTAAGACTATTGACGGTGACTTGAAGAACGAACAGATTGAAACTTCATTCGGTTTCGACACAGCTTGTAAGACATATTCTGAACTCATCGGTAACATCCAGCGCGACTGTAACAGTGCTCGTAAGTACTGGCACTTCATCAAGTTGATGGGTCGTAGCGCTTCTCATATCGCTTTGGAATGCGCATTGGAAACACAACCTAACATCTGCCTCGTTTCTGAAGAAGTAGAACAGAAGGAAATGTCTTTGGACGATGTTGTAACATACATCGCTGAAATTGTTGCTAACCGTGCAGTTGATGGCAATAACTTCGGTACTGTATTGATTCCCGAAGGTTTGATCGAATTTATCCCCGCAATCAAGAAGTTGATTCAGCAGCTCAATGAAGTCCTCACAGACCCCGCAACAGGTGAATCACGTGAGTTCGGTAGCGCAGAAGAACAGATTGCATTCGTAAAGAGCAACATCGCTCCCGAAAACCTCGCAATCCTCGAATCATTACCCGCAGACGTTGCACGTCAGCTCTGCTTGGATCGTGACCCCCACGGTAACGTACAGGTTTCACTCATCGAAACTGAAAAGTTGCTCAGCCGCATGGTTGAAGTGAAGTTGGCAGCTTGGAAGGAAGAAGGCAAGTTCGTTGGCAAGTTCAGCGCTCAGCACCACTTCTTCGGTTACGAAGGTCGTTGTGCAGCTCCCTCTAACTACGATGCTGACTACTGCTACAGCCTCGGTTACAACGCAAGCCGCTTGATTGCAAACGGTAAAACTGGTTACATGAGTGTTATTAAGAACACAACTGCTCCTGCTGCTGAATGGATTGCTGGCGGTGTGCCCATCACAATGATGATGAACATCGAACGTCGTAATGGTGCTAACAAGCCCGTTATCCGCAAGGCATTGGTAGAGTTGGAAGGTGCACCCTTCAAGTACTTTGCAGCTAACCGCGAACAGTGGGCGAAGCAAACAGCTTACGTTTATCCCGGTCCTATCCAGTACTTCGGTCCCTCTGAAGTATGCGACCAGTGTACAATGACATTGAAACTCGAACAGGCTAAGTAATAATTGCCTAATGAAATTATAATTAGAGAATTGGGTATTGATTGTTCTAGTTTACTTTCAATACACAATTCTCTTTTTTCTCATAAAAGATACACCTTATCACGTTCATTAATATCTTTTCTATTGATGAGAGCACGCAAAGACCAACATAAAATCAACAATGTGCATGGCAAAAGGAAATTCTCTTTTGTCGTGATAATGATTACAATTGGTGTATCATTAGCGATAGGTGTCTATGGCTATTTTTTCAAACGTTACGTTTTGTCACCCTACGGACGTTTCAGAGCTTTACATAGCGAAATCCATTTTCCTCAAGAATATACAGTGCGCGGTATCGACGTAAGTCGCTATCAAGGCCAAATAAAATGGGATGCTTTAAAAACAGATCAGATAGGCGGTGAAGACATACAGTTCGTTTTCATTAAAGCTACTGAGGGAGTCAGCATTTCCGACCCATATTTTAAGAGAAATTTCAATCAGGCACGCGACAAAGGCATACTTAGAGGCGCATACCACTATTTCACCCCAAGTGTTTCGGGCGTGTGTCAAGCCCAATATTTTATTAAACATGTCGCCTTAACAGTAGGCGATTTGCCCCCAGTGCTCGATGTAGAAGAGATTGGAAATCTTTCACGAACTACGCTGCAAAAGGAAGTTCTTGATTGGTTAACGTATGTCGAAAACTATTACGGCGTAAAACCCATAATCTATTCTGGTCACAATTTCAAAAAGAAATACTTAAACACACCCCAACTTAATAAATTCCCCTTATGGATTGCCCATTACTACAAGGATGAACTTGAATACGATGGTAATTGGTTATTCTGGCAAAACACAGACTTAGGCAACATAAAGGGCATCAAGGGAGATGTAGATCTCAATATCTTTAACGGATCATTAAATGATTTACACGCCTTAACGATAGATACTTTAAAACATTAGTCACACACATACACATTGCGCCAGTTGTGCCCTTGCGAGTAACGTTCCAATCCAAAGGAATCATTTATCTCTCGCAAGGGCGCAACATGCGTAATGTTACTTTAATACATGATATAACTTAGATATCTTGAAATACTTTGAAAAGTCAGATCTACGTAAATCCAGACAATTAATTCTTATTCCTTTTCTCATTGGGCGAAACGTATCATACCCAAAGTAAGTCTTCAAAGTCTGCGTCAAAAGTTTGGTTTCCATAGTGATTATCTTTCAGATGTGTAGTGTGCAAAAATAGTGAAATTAAGTTAGAGAATCGAATAAATTCAAATCGTTACGATAAATTCTGCCATGCAATGGTTTAAAGTCCTCTCATGACGCATTTGTATTCTCTCTTGAACTTCAAGTCGCAGTTGTTTTATATTTTTCCACCATTTATTTATTCATTTCCTTAACGGCACACTTTATGTATCCACATCCCCAATAAAATGGTGATGTGGATATTATTTTTGAAAAGTACCCCCCTTACTCAAATAATAGCAACTGTATATGGGGCGAAATATCCTTCTCTGAGCGTATGTTCAACTCCTCTTTGTTCGGATTTTCCAAGAATGAGATAAGATCTACGTAATACATCAGTGTCATCCTTATGAGTGTTACGATTTGTGAGAAGGATACCTGTCGTTTTAACTTTCTACAGATTATCGTACAGAGTAAATTTGCAATTAATACCGTCCAGGTTTGAATTTGAATGGCATTGATACTATCGCCATAAAAGAAATGAAGTGGAAAGTTTTGCTTGAGTTGTTTATATAGTGTTTCTATAGCCCATCTGCGCTTGTAAATTTCCTCAAGATCCTCAACAGACAACTCAAAATTATTGGTCAATAACACTACAGACTTCTTAGAATTGTTGCTCCAAAGTTCCACTCTTCTTGCTTCATGTTTAAGTTCGCCCTTCTCAAACAAAATGTGGTTGAATCATCATATAGAGCGCTCTTTCCCAGTCCTTTTCAGCCCCTTTGTTTCGGCTGTCCACTAAAAAGGAGGCATATTGTTCTAACAAGGAGGCATAGACACTTGCAAAGAACTCTTGAGGGCGGCGTTGGTTGGCTTCTGCCAATGTGCTGCGTCGAACAACATAATCAATACCCAGATGGTTGAGTTTATTTATCTCAGCTTTCATGCCAATCTCAAGTTCCCGCAAAGAATCATAGTGATGCAAGACGCCGAAAAGCATGATAATGAGGTGAGTCCACCCGTCAAGACGCTTTACATACTTCTCACTACCGATAGTTTGACGACTCAATTGCTTAATTTTTGCCTTGTCAAGCAAATTTATTACCTGTGTATACACCGGCTGTCTGGTAAAATATTTACTTTTGCTCATGTTTCAAAAATGTTTTGTGGTAAAAACAAAGAAACAAAAAAAAAGCTGAACTCCAACATGGAATTCAGCTTCTTTCTGTGCTATAAAATATATTTACCGGACAGCAATATCACTTTTTATAACATCTTTTGTTACATAATGTAACAAGCCGCGTTATAAATCTTCATAAAAAAATAAGATAACATATAAACGAAAAAGAGGTAGCCCAGTGTGGACTACCTCTCCTTGTGTATTGAGAACGGAAGACTTTGATTAGTCTGCCTGCTCCATTTTAGCTTTCAATTCTGCCAAAGCATCGATATCGCCGAGGCTGGTAGAAGCTGCCTGATTTTGAATTGCAGGAGTTTCTTCTTTCTTAGCAGCGGCTTTCTTTGCTACAGTAGCAGCTTTCTTCTCTGCACGAGCTTCAGCACGCTGTACATCTTCGTATGTGCGGCTGTGGCTCAAGATGATGCGCTTGCTGTCCTTGTTGAACTCGATAACTTTGAAAGTAAGTTTTTCGTTCAATTGGGCCTGGCTGCCATCTTCCTTCACAAGGTGCTTCGGAGTTGCGAAACCTTCTACGCCATATTCAAGCTGAACTACAGCGCCCTTGTCGAGCAATTCGATGATAGTACCTTCGTGTGTGCTACCGTCTGTGAATACGGTTTCGAATACGTCCCAAGGATTCTCTTCGAGTTGCTTGTGGCCAAGGCTCAAACGACGGTTGTCCTTATCGATTTCAAGAACTACAACTTCTACAGTGGCACCAATTTGAGTAAACTCAGAAGGATGCTTAATCTTCTTAGTCCAAGAGAGGTCAGAGATGTGAATCAAGCCATCAACACCTTCTTCCAACTCTACGAATACTCCGAAGTTAGTAAAGTTGCGCACCTTAGCTGTGTGCTTAGAACCTACGGGATACTTACCTTCGATATCCATCCAAGGATCAGCCTTCAATTGCTTGATACCAAGAGACATCTTGCGCTCTGTGCGGTCGAGAGTAAGGATAACAGCTTCTACATCGTCGCCTACTTTCAAGAAATCTTGAGCGCTGCGGAGGTGCTGGCTCCAGCTCATTTCGCTTACGTGGATAAGACCTTCAACACCGGTAGCGATTTCTACGAATGCGCCATAATCAGCCATTACAACAACCTTACCAGTTACCTTGTCGCCCACCTTAAGTTCTGCATCAAGAGCATCCCAAGGATGAGGAGTGAGTTGTTTCAAACCGAGAGCGATGCGCTTCTTCTCTTCGTCAAAGTCGAGAATAACCACATTGAGCTTCTGGTCGAGTTCCACGATTTCGTGGGGATCGTTCACGCGGCCCCAAGAAAGGTCTGTGATGTGGATAAGACCATCTACGCCACCAAGGTCGATGAATACGCCATAGGTAGTGATGTTCTTAACTGTACCTTCAAGCACTTGACCCTTCTCAAGCTTAGAGATAATCTCTTGCTTTTGAGCTTCGAGCTCAGCTTCGATAAGAGCCTTGTGAGATACAACAACATTCTTATATTCTTGATTGATCTTTACAATCTGGAATTCCATAGTCTTGCCAACGAATACATCGTAGTCGCGGATGGGCTTCACATCGATTTGTGATCCGGGGAGGAACGCTTCGATACCAAACACATCTACAATCATACCACCCTTCGTGCGGCACTTGATATAGCCCTTAACAATTTCTTTAGCTTCGAGAGCTTGATTAACACGCTCCCAAGACTTGCTTGCACGAGCCTTCTTATGAGAAAGCACCAATTGACCTTTCTTGTCTTCCTGATTTTCGATATAGACTTCTACTACGTCGCCTACAGTCAATTCAGGATTGTAGCGGAATTCGCTTACCGGGATGATACCATCGCTCTTATAGCCGATGTTTACAACAACTTCACGCTTGTTGATAGAGATAACTGTACCTTCAACTACCTCGTTGTTGTTTACACGACCAAGGGTTTGGTCGTAAGCCTTTTCAAGCTCTTCTTGGCTCTGAGCGTTGGCAGAACCATGTTCAAATGCATTCCAGTCAAAATCAGACAGAGGTGCAATGTTTTTAAAATTCTCCATTAAAAGTTAGTAAATAGGTTAATTAATAATGTTAGACTTTATATTGCTAAAATCGGGCACAAAGTTACATTTTTTTCTCCTAACCCACAATCTTTTACAAAAAAAATAGCAGAAGTTACAGAAATAATTACGTAACTTCGTCGGCGCAACAGAATGCGCAGTTCTTATCAACGGAATATTGGCAAACAGATATTACACAATGAAAAAAGTTTTTTTCTCTCTAAGTAGCTTTCTCCTCCTGCTCAGCATAATCGCTTGCGGTTCAAAATCTTCAAAAGACAATGAGATAGTGACACCCAAAGATTCACTGACCTCCCTTATCCCGAAAGATACCACCTTATATGGAATCAGTGATGAGTTTGGCATGTCTACTTTTACTATGATAACAAAAGTTGGCGACACTATCAACGTGACACGCACTGCAGAAGATGGCTCTGACGGAAATATCTACGGAGAACTAAAAGAAGGAGAAGAGTATGCCCTTACAACCAGAGATAACAACGAAGCCATTCTGACTCTTATCAACCTGACTCAACTCAACAAGTTTGTCAAAGAATATACCATCTTCAATGGGCATTTAATTCTTAAAGACAAAAATGGAGTGCCCGATACTGTAAAAATTCTACAGCTAAACAAAAAAATATTTACTGCACAAGGTAGAGAAAATTACGACTACTCTATATAATATAATGTGTCGGTAAAAAATAAGTCAGCCGGATTCTCTTCGAAGTGAATCCGGCTGACTTACTATAATAATATCCCTACTTGCGCATAAGGGTTACAATTGCTGTAGCCAACGTTGAGGTCATCACGCCTAAACTCAAAATCTCGGCAACAGAGATAGATCGACCCTTCTTTTTTATGGGAACTACAATTTCACAACCTGGCTGAATATCTTTTGCTTTCTTCACACGCGTAACTGTACCATTCATATTCACAGCAAAGACTCTATTCTTTTTGGCTTTCAAACTATAACCTCCGGCCATATTAACATAATAGTCCAAGTCTGCACCTTTTTTGTAAGCCACCGTATTGGGATACATCACTTCACCATTGATAGAAACTGTATTTGAGACAGAAGGAATAGACAAACGGTCGCCTTCTTCCAACACTATATCCCATTCATCGTTTCCTGGATTCTGCAAAGCCTTATCTAGATTGATACCTACATAACGGGTATCACTGATATCCAACTTGCGGACATCGGTGCTATCACCAAAAGTGGCCAACTTTAGCAACTGGCGTGTCTTGATTTTCTCCATCGTAGTCAAAGTGCGCTCCAAACGTGCTCCCTGCGGATAAGCCTCGTTCGTCAAACCTCCAGCACTCTTCACCAAGTCGCTCAAACGCATTTTTTTCTGCGTCATCACATATTTTCCTCCAAAAGCCACTTCGCCTTCGATAGACACATGCTTTTGCTCTACATAACCAGGGCTTTTGCGAACAAAGACTTCGTCGAAAGGCTCAAGTTCAAAGCCCGCAGTTCCGTCAATTACAAAACCATCTTTTATAGCAAAGGTAAAAGACTGAGCCATTATATTTCCAGAAGAGAGAGCACGGCTATCACGTAAACGCCTTGACACATCTATTTTTACAACTGAAGCACCATCTTTCAGGCCTCCGGCTTGAAGAATAAAATCTTCCAGTGTTGTCTTTTCTGCAAACTGATATATACCAGGGTCATTTACTTCTCCAAAGATAGACAGGGTACGATCTTCTTGCACATCCTTTAAGCTTGGAATAAAGAGAACATCCTCATTGCGCAAAGTGATATCGGGTAGCGTTTGATTTAACAGACCTTCTATATCTACAGAAAGGACCTCCAAAGTACGGTCTGCCTTTCGACGATGCATCACAGCACGCGCCGTGAAGGCATCTTCTGTAAGACCTCCTACTGCGTTGAGCAATTGACGAACTGTGTTAATCGCACCATCCATCTGATACATTCCGGGCCTAAACACTGCTCCCTTCACTTCTACCATATTTCGGAAACGGGGTAACACCGAATCGACAGCCAAAGAATCGCCATCAGCCAAATGAAAAGAGCCACGCTCAAACTCATCCAGGTTGTAGATAGACATTTCTCCCCCACTTTTACGAATAAGGCGCACACTTCCTTCATAAGCATCTCCAGAGAAACCACCGGCATATTTTATCAAGGTAGCCACACTTTCTTGCTTCTTCATCTCATAATACATCGGGCGTTTCACCTTACCTGTGATATTAACCAAACAGTCATAAGGCCCGACAATAATGACATCCTCCGGAGCTAAGCGTACATTTCCGGTAAGATTTCCATTGAGAATATAATCATAAATATCTATTGTAGAAATCAAACGGCCTTTACGATAGACTTTAATATCACGCAACGTACCTATTTCGTTGATACCACCGGCTACATATAATGCATGAAACACAGTAGCAAAAGCTGAAAGAGTATATGTACCAGGAGCTTGCACTTCTCCCATTACGTTGACACTTATCGTACGCGTCTGTCCTACAGATAATTTTATCTGCGAACCACCATAGCGTTGACCTACCGTAGAACGCAATTTTGAATTGGCAGCATTCACTGTCAGTCCACTAACTTGCAATGGTCCATAGCCTTCTATCTCAATTTCTCCCTCTGGAGACACTGTAGCTGAAATAGTTTTCTGAGAAGCACCCCAAATATCCACAAACACCACATCGCCAGGACCTAAGCAATAGTCTGCCGGGGTGGCTATATTCATATTAGGCTCAAAAGAAAGACTCTCTTGAGAAAAAATATTATGACCAAATATTTTCTTTTTATTTTCTTCAGGTTCCGCGTAATAATCCCAGAATGCCATTGAATCGGGCAACATATAATCCAACTCACCCAGCATTCCCATTGTCTCATCGTCTTTTATTTTTTTGCGCTCACGCTCTGTCATAGAAGAATAATCTTTTTTCTTTCTATATTCATCAGAGCGGTGCTTAAAGTTCTCTTTCTTCAGATTTCTTTTATCGCCATTATTTTCTCTTAAGCGCGATTGGCTTCCTGTTAAGTCTTTCGCCCCAACAACTGTTCCATTCTTTTCTTTATCATACTGAGAACGAATGCGTTGCATCTGCTGCATAGTAACGCCTCGCTGGGTAAGTTTTGTGACAATTTCCTCGCGAGGAGTTCCTTTCTCATTCTCCTTAATAAGAAAATCCATGACCTGTTCATCAGTCATGGTGGATTGTGCAAAAGCCGGAATCTGCAGCAAGCAAAATCCTAAGAGCAACAATACTATCTTTTTATTTAACATAATATCTACTTATCCTTTTCTCCAAAAATTATTACACTGAAAGTCTTTAAGATAATCGTTATATCCTTTGCCAGGGAGGCTGTTTCCAAATATCTCAGGTCCATATTTAGGCGCTCCAGCATCTTCTCCATTGTGTTTGTATAACCATTATACAAAGTTGCCTCTGAAGTAACTCCCGGTTTCAACTGAAACAAACATTCGTATCTCGGGTCCTCCTTCATAATCTGATCAATAAAATATTTACGTTCCGGACGATAGCCTACCATCGACATGTCGCCGATAAATACATTCCAAAACTGAGGGAGTTCATCCAAATGGTGCTCGCGCAAGAATTTACCAATACGCGTCAAGCGATCATCATTCTTTATAGCCAACTGCGGGCCATCAATCTCTGCATTAACACGCATTGTGCGGAACTTATACATATAAAAAGGCTTACCTAAATAGCCTATTCTTTCCTGCTTAAAGATGACCGAACCTTCTCCTTGCAATTTCAAAGCCACATAAGTGACTAAAAATACAGGAGAAAGTAAAATCAAGCCCATCAAGGAACAAACAATGTCCAGCGAGCGCTTAAAAAACTTCTCCACGGACGTCATATTATCTTTCACCTCGAAACTTTCGTTTCTACGATTCACAGACATATATAGCATATCTTTCTCAACAGAGTTTATCATGTTTTCCTAATATCTAAACGGATATTTTGTAAAATATTGCAAAGTTAATAAATTATTTTTCCCAAGACGCACTTTTCTGTATATTCTTAGTCAAAACATAGGCAATTACAAGATATATCAAATGTATAAAACAGAAAGTAAACCCAATTGGGCAATTATATAAATTAGATAGAAAAATATTTGAGAATAGCTTTGCTGTTTCAAAATAAAACCATATCTTTGCACTCGCAAAATAAAGGAAGGCTCCTTAGCTCAACTGAATAGAGCATCTGACTACGGATCAGAAGGTTGCAGGTTTGAATC
>CALCHM010000169.1 GCA_937901345.1 uncultured Prevotella sp.
GGTGTTCGTCCTTCGGATCGTCGATATCCTTCGACCATTCCATCAACTGACCATATCGGCCTATTTGGTACGGAGCGAGTTTCTTCAATACTTCTTCCCATTCCTTACGTTCTTTCTTGTCCACACCCAATACCTTGGATGCATCAATAGCATTCAACAGGATTTCACGGATAACCGCATGTACAAAGGTAGCACCCTGGTCGATAGGACCATGTTCAGGCGAAGTAGATGGAGCAGCTGTATAAGTACCGTCCGGCTTCTTCCAAAGGTAATCTACGGCAAAGATGGCACTATTCTTGATGAGTTCATATCCAGTTTCCTTCAGGAATTGTTTGTCGCGAGTATAGTCGTAGTAGTCCCATACATGAGTAGCCAACCATGGACCTGCCATCGGGTTGAAGTTCCACGACATGTCTTCACTTTCTAGTGGAGTGGTGAAACCGAAGATATTGCCGGAAATGGAAGCGGTCCAACCTCTGGCACCGAAGTAAGCCTTGGCAGTCTTTTCACCCGGCTTTACCAAGGTCTTAATGAAATCAATCAACGGAAGCGTACATTCAGCCAAGTTGGTAGAACCTGCCGGCCAGTAGTTCATCTGAACATTGATGTTGTTGTGATAGTCCACACGCCAAGGGCCGTCCACATTGTTGTGCCAGATACCTTGCAAGTTGGCAGGGAGGTTACCCGGTCTTGAGCTAGCAATGAGCAGATAGCGTCCGAACTGGTAATATGTCTCTTCCAATTTATAGTCCGGCTTACCCTGACGGTAACGGGCCAATCGCTGGTAGGTAGGAAGATCGTATACACCCGGATATTCCAATGTCATCGGTGCATGTGGGTTCAAGGTCAAGGATACACGGTTGAACAACGATGCATAGTCCTTGTAGTGTGCATCAAACAAGGCTTCGTAACCCATTGCTACCGCGTCCTTCATCCATGCAGCGGTTGTTTCCTGAGGATTCACACCCACGTATGCCTTCGGATCAGTATAGTCAGGATTGAAGTTGATTTTATAATCCGTATCGGCCGTCAAAAGGAAGACTACGGCATCAGCACCTTCAATCTTCAACTTGCCGTCCGTCACCTTCACGCTTCCGCCTTCTACCTTTGCCTGAATGCGCACGACATATTCCATGCCGTTATTGTCTAAACGACCGCTGAAAAGGATGCCGCTTTCGCCATCTGCAGTAATTGTGCCCTCTGAACAGGGATTGAACGTATATCCCAAGAGCAAGTTTTGCATGCCAGCCTTATCGGCAGCGAAACGCACAGCCAAGACATTCTCAGGAAATGAAACGAAACTCTCACGACTATAGTTCACACCTTCATATTCGTAAGAAACCGTAGCGACAGCGCGGTCAATGTTCAACTCGCGGCGATAGTGCTTCACCTTTGAAGCATCAGCACCCGTGGTTGTTTCTATCAAGAGTTCACCCAACGTTGTGAACGAACCAAAACGGAATTCAGGTTCGCGCCATGCCTCGTAAGGAACGGGGGAATTAAAATTTTGCGCGGTGAGTCGAGCAGCCTTTTGCTGATTGCCATCAAGGTAGGCTTGACGTATCGTGTCGAGCAAATGTGCAGACTGTTTGTTGACATTCCAATAATGCGCAGCTCCCTTTGCCGTACCAGGACCGCCACGCCAAAGCGTCTTCTCGTTCAAGGTAATGCGTTCCGTAGTCACCGAACCCAAAATGTTAGCGCCAATCGAACCGTTACCAATAGGCAATGAGCGATATTCCCATTCGCGGTCGGGATTCCAATTACCATCTCCTGCGGCAATGGGTTTTTCACCGTTCTTGTACTTGTCGGGATTTGCAGAATACCAGATTTCCTTACCTTTAAGTGAGGTAGGTTCATCAAACCACACGACATGTTGCGCCCATGCAGAAGCAAATCCTATAAAGGTTAGCGCAACAAGTAAACTTTTTCTTCTCATACTGTTTTTCATATTGTATGTTATTTTATGTGAAAACTTTCCTTGCAAATGTAAGCAATATCTGCCTTTTTTAAGGGTCGAATCTGAAAAAACTTTAATTTTGTTTTGTCGGTATGACAAGTTCCAGTATATTTGCTCGTGAAAAATGGTCAAAAGGGACGTTTACCCTACTGGTTTTCAATATTTAGAATTTTATTAACCCTTAACAAACACTCATATGAATAAGACAGAACTCGTAAATGCTATCGCACAGGGTGCAGGCTTGACTAAGGCAGATTCAAAGAAGGCGCTTGATGCCGCTCTCGACGCTATTGCTGGTGCTTTGAAGAATAAGGACGCTGTTGCGCTTCTTGGTTTCGGTACTTTCTCTGTTAGCGAACGTCCTGCTCGCGAAGGTATCAACCCTGCAACTAAGGAAAAGATTACTATCCCTGCAAAGAACGTTATTAAGTTCAAGGCTGGTAGCGAATTAGCAAACTCTGTTAACTAATTGTTTATTGCCGAGAGGCAAAATGCTTCGCCGTGAGGCAAGGCTGTTCATTGATTATAATCAAATTGGGTTGTGGTTTATCTCTCTCGCCACAACCTTTTTTTGTACCCATACCACTAGCGCGTTGCATGCAGTGTGTCGGATGCTACGTGCCATGTGTGCACACATAACAATAACGCGTAGGTTATTCCCTGTTTGAGGAACGACCTACGCGTTATTTTGTACGAATACACCATATTTTGTATTGCAGACGCAATCACCTTGCTGTGTTCATATCAAGATGGGTTAGTCTCTTTTAGTCACGAAAAACCGTCTTTTCTTCAATCACGAACGATTCTTCTTGGGGCTGATTAGACGCAACTTCCTCTAAACTCTGACCGCTCAAGCGCATGTAAATCACAACCATCAGAACGTAAGTAAATGCCATCGCTGGGATAATACCAATGAAGAAACAAATAACACCAGCAATAAGAATCAAAAGGGAAACGATTCCGAATCCTAAAAGTGTCAGGACATTGCCTTCTGTGGCCTTCCAACTTCGTTCAATGGCTTCAATGACACTCATATTAGGATTGTCTGCAATATAGATGGGTGCCAGCATGATGCGCGGAGCAACGTAAAAGCCAGGGATAATACAACACAGGAAAGCGATTGTCACGATGATTTGCGTAAACAAATTTGTCAAAACGTAACGACATACAGACGTTACGGTCATAGAGTGACGGATGTTCTTGGTATGGAAGATGATCTCCTGAAAGATATACAGCATAAAGCATGCCTGAGGGATGCTAATTACTAAAGACCATAAAAGAGACTGAAGTTGAACTTCCTCTGGCGTACTTGCTCCATACAACACAAAGAATGAAGTTATTTGTTGCAAGAACCCTACCAAGACCGTCATTGCAAAGCACCACAAACTTAATCTTAACCAATTTTTCTTGAATAGAGTTTTTGCATCTTCCAAAACGGAAGTAATGTCTAATTCGTAATTCATAAACCTTTATTTGTTTGTTAAATCCTTAATCGACAAACAGGCAACAATAAACTAAATATATTTATCTATTTCCGTAACTATTACCACTTGTTTACTCAAAGAATTGGCGCCAATCGTCTTTCTTTCCCTTCTTTTTGGGATGCTCAAAAACGGGCGCACCACCTTGCTTCTTGCCTTTCTTCGACTTCTTTTCGAAATTGCTTACCTGAGGTTCTGGTCTTCCTTCACGACGCGCTGCTCGTGCTTCTCGGATAATATCTCGACGATTGGGGCGCGTAGGTTCGTCAGTGCGACGACTGCCCTTTTCACGTTTTCCTTCATCAGGAGTTCGCTCAGCACTATCTACCACTACAGGGCGATCACCCACCTTAGCATTGCGCATCTTTTTGAGCACAATGTCACCATATCGCTCGGGCACTTCAAAAAACGAGCAAGTAGCAGTCAAATCTATGCGACCAATTTCTACACCCTTGACATAGCGACTCACAAGATTGATGATTTCACGCGCATAGAAGTTATCGCGCTTACCAAAATTGATAAAGAGACGCACGTAACCGTCCTCCGCCTTTCGAGGTCCCTTTTCGCGCGAACGTGCAGGACGCTGCTTGCCCTCTGTCTGCTTTTTCTCAGACTTTTCAGAGGGTTGCTCAATCTGTGGGGCGTTTTTATAATACGCCAAGAAATGACCGAACGACTGACTCACAAGGCGCTTAATCACATCCTCCTTTGAAAGCCAATCTAACTTGCGGAACACCTCAGGAAGGAAGGGAGCGATCTGATTTTCGTCTACCTCAACGTGCTCTAACTGATCAATCACACGATATAACTGTTTCGCACAAATCTCCTGCGGATCGGGAAGGATTCCACGCTCAAACTTCTTCTGAATGACGTCTTCAATAACACGCACCTTATGACGCTCACGAAGGTGAATAATCGCGATACTCGTACCGCGTTTTCCGGCTCGTCCCGTACGGCCTGAGCGATGGGTATAATTCTCTACATCATCAGGCAATCCGTAATTGATAACATGGGTCAACTCTTCGACATCAAGACCTCTAGCAGCCACATCGGTAGCAACGAGTAATTGTGTGCGACGTTGACGGAACTTCTGCATCGTAAGGTCACGCTGCGCTTGCGAAAGTTCTCCGTGAAGCGCCTCTGCATTATAACCGTCGCGAATCAACCAATCTGCGACTTCTTGGGTTTCCATACGTGTACGGCAAAAGACAATGCCATAAATCTTAGGATAATAGTCAACCACACGCTTTAGGGCAAGATACTTGTCCTTGGCATGAACTAGATAATAAATATGATTGACGTTCTCTGCTCCCTCATTGCGACTACCCACTACGATTTCCTTATAGTCATGCAAGTAATTACGGGCAATGCGTTCGATTTCCTTACCCATCGTTGCTGAGAAAAGGAGAGTATTGCGCTCCTTAGGCACGCCAGCAAGAATCGTGTCAATACTTTCAGTAAATCCCATATTCAGCATTTCATCTGCCTCGTCAAGGATTACGTTTTCAACACTATCTAAACGCGCCACACCACGCTCCATAAGGTCGATAAGGCGTCCTGGAGTAGCCACAATTACCTGCGCACCTTTCTTGAGCGCACGTATTTGACTTTCGATGCTACTACCCCCGTAAACGGCTTGCACATGTAGTCCATCAATATAGCGTGAATAGTCCTTTAGATCATCAGCTATCTGAAGGCAGAGTTCACGTGTCGGACTTAAAATTACCGCTTGAGTGGCCTTGCTGCTTGTATCCACTTTTTGCAGAATGGGCAACCCAAAAGCCGCCGTCTTACCAGTACCAGTTTGCGCGAGCGCAATAACATCGTTTCCCACTCCTAGAAGATAGGGAATCACTTCTTCTTGTACGGGCATTGGATGCTCGTAACCTAATTCGCTAATGGCGCGGCGAATTTTTTCGCATACGCCCAATTCTTCAAATGTTTTCATAATGTATGTTGCAAAGGTAGTATAAAACACTGATACTTTGTAGGAATGAAAAAAATATCCTAACTTTGTGGGATTAACTTTTATGAATTATGGAACTATTGTTGCACTTCACTTGGCAACAACGCTTGTTGCCCCTTGAACCGTTAATAACGACGGAAGGACACCGTGTGGAGGTTATTGATCCGGGATTACACAACACGAATTCCGGACCTGACTTTTTCAACGCAAAAGTGCGCATTGACGATACGCTTTGGGTGGGCAATGTTGAAATTCATGAGCGCAGTTCGGATTGGTACAAACACCACCATGAGAAAAATGAGACCAACTATGGTAACGTCATTCTTCACGTCGTGGGAGAAGCGGATTGTGCGGTGAGCATTGCGGGAAAGGAAGTTCCACAAGTGGTTATCCCCGTGCCGAAGGTTATTGCAGACAATTACGAAAAACTGATGCGCGAAGAACATTTCCCTCCTTGCCATCAAGTGATTCCTCAACTTTCGTCTATTGAAAAAAGTAGTTGGATGGCAGCGCTCACCATAGAGCGTCTTCAAGAAAAGACGGAGCGCATTGAGAGTTACCTAAAGGAAAGTTGCTTTGACTGGGAGCAAACGTTCTTCATCGCCCTAGCACGCAATTTCGGATTCGGTGTGAATGCCGAAGTGTTTGAATTATGGGCGAAAAACTTGCCGCTGAAAGTGATTGGGAAACATCGCGACAACGCATTCCAAATAGAGGCTTTGTTTTACGGGCAAGCGGGTTTGTTGGACGAAAATCTCATCAAGGAGGAGCGTCAAGACGCCCATTTCGAACGTCTCCGCAGGGAATATGCCTTCCTTAACCATAAGTTCGGACTCACCCCAATCAACGGGAAGCAATGGAAGTTGCTACGCATGCGCCCTCAGAATTTTCCTCACATACGCTTGGCACAAATGCTCCACCTCTACCAATCGAAGTGCATCAATTTTTCACAACTGCTCGCCGCACAAGGAAAGGAGGAACTCATGACGTTGCTCGAGACGCACACTGAGAAATATTGGCAAACACATTACACCTTTGGCGTGTCGCACGACACTCCCTCTAAAAAACACCTGCAACGCAATTCTCTCCAACTCTTACTCATCAACACGGTTGCTCCCATGCTCTTCTGTTATGGCAAATACCACAACGAGGAAGCGCTTTGCGAACGTGCCGTAGACCTGCTCGACGAACTGAAAGCAGAAAATAACTTCATCACTCGCGCTTGGACTGAAATAGGTTTAAAGGCCAAAAGTGCCGCTCAAAGTCAAGCGCTCATCCAGCTCAAACGTAACTATTGCGACCGCAAGGATTGTTTGCGTTGTCGGTTTGGAAAACATTATTTGAGAACCTGTTCCAAAATCCAAAAATAAGACGTATTTATTCCCTATGCTCACGTTTTCCTCGACAAAAATGAAGCAGCACATACATGCCAGATATTATTCTAGACAGGAATGAAACGGAATGAACTTAAATCCCTTTAGAATGCAAAAAAAACGAACAAAGAACAGAATCTGTATGATCACCTCATGTAAATCAAAAAGATTCTCATTTTATTGAAAAAACTCTTTATAACTATGCCTTACTCTATCACACTTAAAGTGCGCGATTATGAATGCGACCTTCAGGGCATTGTCAATAATGCCAACTACCAGCACTACCTGGAACATGCTCGCCACGAGTTTTTACGTTCCTACAACGTTTCATTCGCCGACCTTCACCAACGTGGAATTGATGCAGTAGTAGCAAGAATCACAATGGCATTTAAGACCCCTCTGACTTCGGGGGATAGTTTCCGTTGTACGGTTGATGTGAAGAAAGATGGAATAAAGTATGTCTTTACACAAAATATCTATCGCGAGAGCGACGACAAATTGGTTTTGAAGGCTACGGTGGACACCGTTTGTCTTATTAACGGAAGGTTGAAGGAATGCCTAGAATTGGATGACATATTCTTCGGACCTTATTCTGAATATACACCATCTGAAAAGTAAACGTCTTCTACCATTATGGAAGAACATCTCCTCACTTTAACCTTAACGCGTATTCGAGGACTGTCGCAACCTATGGCGCTAGTACTTTATAAAGAGTTTGGGAGCGCTAAGGCAGTCTTTGATTTATTGCATCAAAAAGAGAACCTTCCCCCACTCTTATCCCCAAAACTTGTAAGCATTCTGCGTAATGGTTATGACGAAGCCTTAAAGCGCGCTCAAGAAGAAGTTGCTTTTTGCGAGAAAGGTAAAATCCGCATACTTACACTAAACGATGAAGACTACCCCGCAAGACTCAAGGAAATACAAGATCCTCCCCTTGTGCTTTTCTATCTTGGAAATGCAAATCTTAACGCTCCTCGTGCGATATCTATCGTTGGAACGCGAAGAATCTCTGAATACGGGAAGTCTATTTGTCATGATTTCTTACCAGAATTAAATCAACGGAATCCTGATACTCTGGTTGTTAGCGGACTTGCATACGGTGTGGACATACACGTACATCGCGCTTGTTTAGAATCAGATTTACCGACGGTCGGAATTTTGGCTCATGGATTGGATATGATTTACCCATCCTTGCATCGTACAACCGCACAACAGATGTTGAAACAAGGAGGACTCTTAACGGAGTACTTCTCAAAAACAAATCCAGACAAAGGAAACTTTGTACGTCGAAACCGCATTGTAGCCGGAATATCTGAAGCAACGGTGGTGATAGAAAGCGCAGAACATGGGGGTGCACTTATCACGGCGAATTTGGCACATGGTTATGGGCGGGAAGTTTTTGCTTTTCCTGGTCGCATAAACGACCAATTCTCGGCAGGATGTAACAAACTAATTTCCCAACAAAAAGCAAATCTTATCACTTGTGCTAAGGATATGACGATATCATTGAATTGGCCTGACACATCCTTAGCACACCTGGCCAAAGAACCATCACTTTTTCCAGAATTCACGGAAGAAGAAGCACGCGTTTGCTTAGCTCTTAAGGAAAATACAGAAGGCGTACACATCAACAAGTTAGTGGTGGATGTCAACATACCTGTTGGGCCTCTCACGGCTATGCTCTTTGAATTGGAAATGAAAGGCGTAGTAAAACCGCTCATTGGGGGACGCTACAAACTCCTCGGATTGTAACTTGTTGCGAAAAATCTACCCACATACTCCTTTCGTTTATATAATTGCAAAAACATGCCTTAAGCGGTCTGAGAAATATAACATCCTCTCAGACTGCTTTGTTTGTATTAGAAAATCACCTGAAACATAGTGGGAACGTTTTTCTAATTAAACAATCCTTACTAATTTTGCTGAAAATTAAAAAAGTGGGAATATCCCACCACTAACACTTCAGAATAACTATGACTGAATTTCATTACGACGTACTCGTTGTTGGTGCAGGACATGCTGGTTGCGAAGCGGCATCTGCGGCTGCGCGCATGGGAGCAAAAACGTGTCTCATCACTATGGACATGAACAAAATTGCTCAAATGAGTTGCAACCCTGCTATTGGAGGAATTGCAAAAGGACAAATTGTACGAGAAATTGATGCTCTCGGAGGTATGACGGGAGTCGTAACAGATGCAGCTGCGATTCAATTTCGAATCCTTAATCGTTCAAAAGGTCCTGCCATGTGGAGTCCGCGTGCACAATGTGACCACCAACGTTTCATATTAGAGTGGCGCAAAATACTTGAAAACACCGAGAACCTTCATATATGGCAAGATGAAGCCGCTGAACTCATCGTTGAAAACGGAAAACTTCATGGTCTTGAAACAATCTGGGGTGCACGATTCTATGCGCCAACAGTTGTCATCACGGCAGGAACCTTTCTCAACGGTTTGATGCACATAGGAAGAAAGCAAGTAGAGGGTGGGCGTTGCTCGGAACCTGCCGCAAAATTATTAACGGATTCCATCGTTAAATTAGGCATCAAAGTTGACCGTATGAAGACGGGAACACCGGTACGTATAGACAAACGTAGTGTTCATCTAGAAGAGATGGAAGAGCAACCAGGAGAAAACGATTATCATCGTTTTAGTTATATATCTCCACAAAGACAGTTACCTCAACTCCCTTGTTGGACATGCGAAACCAACGCAGAAGTGCATGATATTTTACGTTCGGGATTAGAAGATTCCCCGCTCTATAATGGACAAATCCAAAGCATCGGACCGCGTTATTGTCCATCTGTTGAAACCAAAATAGTAACCTTCCCCGAACGTGACAAACACCCTCTCTTTCTTGAACCTGAAGGTTTAGACACCAATGAACTTTACTTAAACGGTTTCTCTTCAAGTCTCCCAATGGATGTACAAATCGAGGCTTTAAGAAAAATACCATGTTTCCGCGATGCCGTTGTTTATCGTCCAGGATATGCTATTGAATATGACTTTTTCCAACCCACTCAACTAAAACACTCGTTGGAATCAAAGATAATGGAGGGACTTTTCTTCGCAG
This sequence comes from uncultured Prevotella sp., assembly GCA_937901345.1. Taxonomy (GTDB): domain Bacteria; phylum Bacteroidota; class Bacteroidia; order Bacteroidales; family Bacteroidaceae; genus Alloprevotella. The sequence goes on from CALCHM010000169.1 coordinate 9,853, forward strand.
GTCAAGTAAATGGCACAACAGGTTACGAAGAAGCAGCCGCACAAGGAATCATTGCAGGGATTAACGCGGCATTAAAAGTTAAAGGAGAAGAACCACTCGTACTTCATCGCGATGAAGCTTATATAGGCGTGCTCATCGATGATTTGGTAACAAAAGGTGTAGATGAACCCTACCGAATGTTTACGTCACGTGCAGAATACCGTATTCTTTTACGACAAGATAATGCAGACATTCGCCTCACCCCTTACGCACAAAAACTAGGACTCTGCAATGAGGAGCGCCACCTTCGCTTTGAATATAAAAAGAGAAAGATTGCAGAAATCATCGATTACTCCAAGAATTTTTCAATCAAAGCAGAGCGTATTAATCCTTACTTAGAGTCAAAAGGAACTGCTCCTTTGCGAGGTGGGTGTAAATTATTCGATCTATTAAATCGTCCACAAATTACCCTACTTGACTTAGCTGGCGAAGTAAAAAGTTTTGGCGAATTCCTTGAACGCATCGAACCTATTGACCGCGATGAAATCATCGAAGCGGCAGAGATTGAAATAAAATATCATGGATACATCGCACGCGAACGTGCCCTAGCAGATAAAATGCAGCGATTAGAAAATATCAAAATTCGTGGGCATTTTGTGTATAATGAGATCACCCAACTTTCCACAGAAGCTCGCCAGAAGCTCACTGCAATTAATCCAGAAACCCTAGCACAAGCCGGACGCATTCCAGGAGTTTCACCCAATGATATTTCTGTATTGTTGGTTTTGTTAGGCAGATAACAAAGTAACCTCTGGATTCTCATATGGACCAAGTTTCAAGGAGAGCATATTCGCAATTCTTAGTCCCTTCATCCATTTAAAGTGATGTAAGGATTTTAGAAATTGTTTCACACGGAATCAAATGTTCCACGTGGAACAAAATCACAACAAACACCCTGTTTTCAAACACATATATGAACAAGCAATTCTTATTAGAAAACCTTCGCAACGTCCCTAACTTCCCCATCCCTGGAATTCAGTTTAAGGATGTATCCACTTTATACAAGAACCCCGAATGCCTTAAAGAACTACTTGACGAATTAGTTCGTCTTTATGCCGACAAAGGCATAACAAAAGTTGTAGGAATTGAATCTCGAGGATTTGTGATGGGAGCGATTCTTGCTGCTCGTTTAGGTTGTGGATTTGTTATGTGCCGTAAACCCGGAAAACTACCAGCAGAAACCCTCAAGGAAAGTTACGGTAAAGAGTATGGAACGGACACCATCGAGATTCACACGGACGCCATCGACACGAACGATGTTGTGCTCATCCATGACGACCTTCTCGCTACTGGTGGTTCTATGTTAGCAGCATATAACCTTGTAAGTAAATTTAACCCTAAGGACATTTTTATAAATTGTCTTATCGAACTCAAGATTGAAGGACTTGAAGGGCGTAAGTACTTAGGAACAGATAAGCATATTGAAACGCTTCTTGTAATTGAAGACTAATGAATGAATATTTAGAAGGAATTATTCGCAACTTGCCCGACTTGCCGGGGTGCTATCAGTACCTCGACGAGTCGGGCACGGTGATTTATGTTGGGAAAGCGAAAAACCTTAAGCGCCGTGTCAGTTCCTACTTCAATCGTGAGCATGACTCCAAGAAGACACAGTTGCTAGTGCGTAAAATTCACGACATACGTTACATCGTGGTCAAGACCAACGAGGAATCGCTCTTGCTAGAAAACAACCTCATCAAGAAGTATAAACCGCGCTATAACGTCTTGCTCAAGGATGACAAAACCTACCCATCAATAGCAATAACGAAGGAGGATTTTCCACGTATATTTTCAACACGAAATCGCAATATACCCCATTGCATGTATTTCGGTCCCTACTCACACGTGCCTACAATGCACGCTTTGCTTGATTTGTGCAGACAACTATACCGACCACGAACCTGCCGTCAACCAATGACCCAAGAGGGTATTGATAGCGGAAAGTATAAAGTCTGCTTGGAGTATCATATCAAACGTTGCGGCGGATGTTGTATTGGCAAGGAAACGCGTGAGGCATACCGAGAAAATATCGAGGCATGCAAAGAGATTTTAAAGGGAAATACAGCAGATTTGCAAAGACAATTACGCGCTCAGATGCTTGCCCTTTCCGAAGAACTTCGTTTTGAAGAGGCTCAAGTCATTAAGGAACGATACGACCTCATTGAGGGTTATCGTGCCAAGAGCGAAGTGGTAAGCAACACGCTTCATAACATTGACGTATTCGCTATTGAATCTAATGAGAAGGAGGCTTACATCAACTACTTGCACGTTGTCAACGGAGCAATAACGCAAGCCTTCACATTTGAATATGCGAAACGGTTGGACGAAACCGATGAAGAACTTCTCGCACTAGGTATTGTAGAAATGCGAACCAAATACGGGAGTCGCTCCAGGGAAATAATCCTTCCCTTCAACGTTGATCTACCTGAAGATTACGCTCAGCAAACGGTACCTCAGAAAGGCGATAAAAAGAAACTCTTAGAACTCTCTCGCCTCAACGTAAAGCAATATAAGTTTGACCGCTTAAAGCAGGCTGAAAAGTTAAATCCCGAACAAAAGCAGGTGCGCTTGATGAAGGAAATCCAAGAACAATTAGGATTACCCAAACTCCCCATGCGCATTGAACTCTTTGATAACTCCAACCTACAAGGGTCGGACGCCGTAGCCGCTTGCGTTGTGTTTGAAAAACTAAAACCCGCAAAGAAAGACTACCGTCGCTACATTATCAAAACCGTCTCCGGACCTGACGACTATGCCTCAATGAAAGAAGTCGTACATCGTCGCTACACGCGCTTAAAGGAAGAAGGAAGTCCCCTACCCGACCTCATCATCGCTGACGGAGGTGTAGGACAGATGGAAGTCATTCGCCAAGTGGTTGAGGAAGAATTAAACCTGTCTATCCCCATTGCTGGACTTGCTAAGAACGAGCGCCACAGAACTCGCGAACTGCTCTACGGATTTCCCCCAGCGCATATAGGAATTGATCCGACGTCACAACTCTTCCGCACACTTTCGGCCATGCAAGAAGAAGTACACCGCTTCGCCATCACCTTCCACCGCGAGAAACGCTCGAAGCGCCAAGTTGCTTCTGTGCTCGATTCTATTTCAGGCATCGGTCCCAAGACCAAGCAAACGCTCCTCAAGGAATTTGGTTCCGTAAAGCGCATTAGAGAAGCCAGTGTCGAACAACTCCAATCCCTACTCGGCGAGAAAAACGGAGCAAAAATCTACAATGCCCTTCACGAAGACACTTCACCACAAACAACGAGCACTTAATTTGCACAACTTCCTAAATTACGTGCAATTACGTTCTAGACGGAGAAATTAAAATGTATTACTTTTTCACCGCGATAAAACCGCATTTCATTCATTATGAGAATACTAATTCAACGCGTAAGCCAAGCATCTGTAACGATAGATGCCGTTATTAAGAGTCAGATCTCCCACGGGCTATTAATTTTGCTTGGAATTGAACCCACTGACACGCACGACGATGCAGACTGGCTCTGTAAGAAAGTTGCAGCGCTCCGCATCTTTGACGACGAAGATGGGGTGATGAACAAGAGCATTATCGACACCAACGGTGAAGCACTTGTTGTAAGTCAGTTTACCTTAATGGCGAGCACGAAGAAAGGAAATCGTCCGAGTTACATCCGAGCAGCGCGTCCCGAGGTGGCAATTCCGCTTTACGAATATTTCTGCACCACCCTCTCTGGTCTTATAGGCAAGGAAGTCGGGACGGGAGAATTTGGAGCTGACATGCAAGTAAGTCTTATCAACGATGGTCCTGTTACCATATGGATGGACACGAACAACAAGGAGTAACGAATCATTAAAAATCTCACCTCATGTCATTCTTAGATATCCTCACGCAAATGGCCATCATCTTTGGAGTGGTCATCGTAGGTTACGTTGCCACACGCATTGGTGTATGGAAAACGGAGATGAACCGTAACATGTCGGTCTTCGTGCTCAACGTCACCTGCCCCATGCTCATCATTGGTTCCGTGATGGGCGAAGGATTACAATTTAGCGATGAAGAAATTTGGCAACTTGTCATCGTCTCGCTCATCAATTATGCCGTGTTGATTCTTGGAGCATTTACCATTGCCAAGATTTGGCGCGTGCGTCCCGAGCGTCAGGGATTGCAAAAATTCATGGTCACATTCGGGAACGTAACTTTCATAGGTTTTCCCGCCTGTGCTGCCATCTTTGGCGATCGCGCGGTGTTCTATGCCTCCGTACTCGACATCCCCTTCAATCTGCTCATCTTTACCGTAGGCCTTTCCTTTGTGACGGAACAACCCATACGCTCCGTATTCCGTCCCAAGGTGTTGTTCTCGCCTTGCGTAGTTGCTAGCGTCATTGCCGTAGTTTTAGCGCTAATGAAGGTAGAAACACCCGCTGATGTTAGCAAGTTTTTCCACCTCGTTGGAGACATGACCATCCCCTGTGCACTCTTGCTCATTGGTGCCACTCTCGCCACCATTCCCGTACGCGACATGATGGGCAACAAGTTCGTCTATGCCGTTTCCACACTGAAGTTGCTCGTAATGCCCTTCGTCGTATGGGGCGTTTTTCAATTCTTCCATTTCGAACCCTTTGTCACGAATGTTGCCGTAGTTCTCACCGGTATGCCCGTTGCTGCCAATGGCATCATGTTCTGCCTCAAATATGGCAAAGACGAACATCTCATGACGCAGGTAATTTTCATGACCACCCTACTCTCCTTGTTCACGCTCCCGCTGTTAGCATACGCACTGAATGGGTGAGTTCCACCATCTGAGGGAATCAGATAGATCAACTAGATCTATTTGAACGCATCCGAAGGGTCAGAAATCGAGAAATAGATCTATTTGGAGTAATCCGAGGGATCGCAAACCATGAAATAGATCTATTTGGAACAATCCGAGGGGTCGCAAACCGCCAAATAGATCTATTTGGAGCAATCCGAGGGGTCGCAAACCACGAAATAGATCTATTTGGGCAAATGAAGCGCATAAATCCATCATGGTAGCATTTAGGTAGCTTTACCGGAAAGCTATTGAATCCATAAAACGCAACGAAGTCAGAAACACCAATCGGGTTTCTGACTTCGTTGTTTTTTTATCGCAATTGTATCGTGTTTCAGCCAACACTACGGTTAGCGAATAAAGCTGGTGCGCACCTTAGGTTCCTGCTCGGGGAAGTGAATGCCGCTTTGCTTTCCTGCTTCAATACACTTGAGCATCCAGGCCATGTTTCTGCCCAGTGTACGCATGGTTTGCATTCCTTCTTCATCCTTGCACACCTCTTCAGGTGTGTTGCCATGCACTTCGTTCCAATAGTTCGACGTTACGATGGGCATGCAGGCTATCGAGAAATAGCGGTTTAAATCTTCAAATCCGCCTTGCGCACCACCTCTTCTGCAACTCACGATTGCTGTTCCGAGTTTGCCTGCATACATATCCAATTTGGAGCAGAAGGCACGATCCATAAAGGGTTTGATGCTTCCCGACGTTCCAGCAAAATGGATGGGAGAACCAAAGACAAAACCATCCACCTCGGGCACTTTCGCAAGGAATTCGTTCACACCGTCGCCGTCATACCAGCAACGCTTCGTGTCCTTACATTTACCGCAACCGATGCAGCCCATCACGGGTTTTACGCCACACCAGAGTTCTTCGGTTTCGATGCCCTGCGCATGCAACTGTTCTGCAATTTCCGCCAAGGCCGTATGTGTGCATCCCGTCTTGTGGGGACTTCCGTTTACAAGGAGAACTTTCATCGCTATTTCTTATTTACGTTCAACAATTTCAAAGGGCACACGCACGCTCACGCCCTGCTTCATCATGTCGTAAAGATTGGGATACATGCGCTGTTTAAACGAATCCCAACTGCGCTGCGCCATCTGAGTCCATCCCGCTTCGGCAAGCGCAAGAGCACGTGGGAATGCCATATAAGTAGCACGGTTCACGTCAGGGATTGCTTCAGCCCAAAGTGTTCCCATAACGCCCTGCACGTGCTTCATGTCCTCGGGCGTGCAACCATAACCTGGGTCGAGTTCGTAAGTCTTCTGAAGCGTGGTAATCGGCATACCCCAGTTGTTAAATTCGGGGAAATCGTTTCTGTATTGGGGATAGTCAAGGTAGGCATGTTCTCCAGGAGCCATGATGATGGGGTGACCATTTTTGCGCGTGAGTTCAAGACACGTCGGCGTCAATGCATTGCGCCACGTCACGAGGGTCACATCCTTGGGGTAAGGGAAGAGATAGTCATCTGCAGGGGGCCAAATGTTATTCAATTCACACCACAGGATGGGTTTCTTACCATTCTTGCGCACCTCGTCCAAAACTCGGTTGAAGAAGGGAATCATCAGTTGCGTAGGTTTCGTGTAACCCAACTTTTCCATCAACTGCTTGCAGGCGTCACACTTTGCCCAGTTTTCGGGCACCGCCGCTTCGTCACCACCCAAGTGGAAGTAAGGAGAGTCAAAGGTTTGTGCAATCTCGCGTACCACATCTGCCATCACGTCATAGACTTGCTCCTGCGATGCACAGAGCATCATGTTTACCGTTTCGCCCACTTTCTTTTCTGCATCCTGCTTGTGCGTACAAGCCAAGTGTGGGTAAGCCGCAAGTATCGCTACGGTATGTCCGGGTACGTCCACCTCGGGAATAACCTCTACCCCGCGCTTACGAGCATATGCAACGATGTCGCGAAGTTCCTCCTGCGTGTAATGCTGCTTGCTGGCGAGTTTGGGTTGACTCTTAATTTCTACGCGCCATCCCTGGTCGTCGGTCAAGTGCAACTGTAAGACGTTAAACTTATAACGTGCCATCTGGTCGATAAAGAATTTCACGTCCTTGACAGGCAAGAAGTGGCGTGCAGGGTCGAGCATCAAGGCGCGGAAACCGAAGCGCGGAGCATCGGTAATCTTCAACTGACGAATCTCGCCGTTGAGCGTGCTACGCTGGTCGCCCATCAAGATTTGGTCCAGCGTTTGGATGCCATAAAACAAGCCTACTGGAGTTGCAGCACTGATTTTGACGCACTTATTCGTTACTTCGAGCTCGTAACCCTCCTTACTCTCAATCGTGGGGTCGAGCTGCAACCAAAAGGCTGCCTTATTCGTATTGAGGATTATGAGTTCTGCACCAAAATGCTTCTTCAATACATCCACCAACAACTGTTTGCACTCCCAATCGAGTTCATCAAGTGGTGCATTAATCACTTGCTTTTCCGAGAATCGGAAAGGCTTTTTGCCCTCATACACTTCCATCTGGTTAGGCATGGGAAGTAATGCCGCACGAGGAGATTGTGCACTAAGGACCGCCATTGAAAGCGTCATGAAGCATGACAAAAGTAAGGTTTTAAACTTCATAAAAAAGAATTTAGAATGTGTTTGAACAATGCGTTGCGCGGTGGTGAGGCAAATGTTTTGCGCATCACTGCCACAAAATTAACGTATTCTTTTCAGTTGCATCTTTATTAGACTTTAATATTTCCGCATTTCTGCATGTTGCGCAACGATTTAAAGAGGAATCTTCACTACAAAACACGTGTCTGCCCCAGGTAGGCATTGCGCCGTAATCGTACCGCCGTGGTTGTTCACCATTTGCTTACACAGGGCGAGTCCAATGCCTTGTCCGCCTTGCTTGGTGGTGAAGAAGGGTGTGAAAAGGTGGTTCAGCGCTTCGGGGGCAAACCCTCCTCCATTGTCCGTCACGCTAAATTGCACCTGACGCTCATCCGGAGTGAAGGTGGCATTGAGCACCACTTTGGTCGCGCCCGATTCTGCAGCATTTTTCAGCAGATTGATGAGCACCTGCTCCATCTGCGTGCGGTCAATCGTGATGCGCACATCGCCACACTGATTGGTTATCGTAAACTGCGGTTGTTGGGCAAAATCCATACGCTTCACCAACTGGCGTAGGTCAGCAAGCAAATGTTCTAAGTCAACCTCAGCAAGCACAGGTTGGGGCACTCCCGAGAGTTTGCGGTAGTTGTTAACAAACGTCAGCAATCCCTCCGCACGACGGTGAATTGCCTCGAGCGCCATTCGGGCATCCGCAGCCGTAAGGTCGGCATCTGTTTGAAGACTTTCCGCAAGTGTTTGCGACAATGATATGATGGGCGAAAGCGAGTTCATGATTTCATGGTTCATCACGCGCACCAAGTGTTGCTGTGCCTCTATCTCGCTCTGTTGCACCACGGTTTCAATGTGGTCAAGGGCATAAAGGTGGTAAGCAAATCCCTTGCTGAAAAAGAGCGAACGCACGGCTGAATATTTCAGTGCCTCCCCACGCTCGTTGGTAAACGAAAGGAGTTGGGCTGTGCCTTTGCGCAACGCTCTCAGGCGGTTAGGGAAGTCGGGATGCATAGCGCCCAGTTGATTTAAATGGGCAATGCGAAAACCACAAAGACCATTCACCGCAGCTGCATTCATCCACCTCACCGCACCTGCCTCATCCGTAGCAATAAGCATGGAAGACACCGTGCTGAGCAGCGCTTCAAAGAATTGCACCTGCCGCTCGTGCTGATGTTCTTCCTCACGAAGCATCTGCACTACAGCGTTGATTTCTTCAGCAAGTCTGCGCTCCTCGCCTCGAAGTGATTGCAACGAATAACGCAAACTGAAGTCCTTCGACCGAAGCGACTCCAACATTTGGCGCAGGCGCCCCAAACTGCGGTTGTAAAAGATATTTTGAAAAAGGGAAAACATGGGGGAAAGAAGGGGTAGAGAATAGAGTACAGAGTACAACTAACAGAGTACAACAACCCTGCGGAGAGAGCGCCATCCGGACTTTTACTCGCAGGTTTTATGATTCAGCTGCTTGATAACTTGCGTTTACCTCAGTAATGACCTTGTCTACTCGTACTTTGTTAACGCGTCTACTAAAAAATCTAAATTCCTAACTTATTCACCTTGCGATACAAGGCATAGCGGGTGATTCCGAGCAGGGAGGCTGCCTGTGAGAGATTGCCGTCGGCTTGTGAGAGGGCATGAAGAATGGCTTGGCGTTCAAGTTCCTCAAGGTTGAGAGTTTGCAGGGAATGCGAGGTAGGTTCTCCATCCGATGATGCAGCGAAATCCGTTTCTGTCGAGGCGTCAAACTCGTTCCCCATGACTACGCAACGTTCCATGGCATGCTGCAACTCACGCACATTTCCGGGCCACGAATGTTCTAACAAGCGGGTGCGTTCTGTCTCTGTTAGTTCACGGGGTGGGATGTGGTACTTCTCGGCATACTGATTCAAAAAATAAGATGCAAGCACGAGGATGTCATTTCCGCGTTCGGCAAGTCGGGGCAACTTCAGTTCTATCGTATTCAAGCGGTAGAGCAGGTCTTGTCGGAACGTGCCTTCAGCCACACGTGCTTTGAGGTCGGCATTGGTAGCAGCAATGATGCGCACGTCAATATATTTCACCTCCGTAGCCCCAATGCGCGAGGTCTGTCGCTTCTCGATAACGGTGAGCAACTTCTGCTGCATTGCTAGGGAAAGGTTGCCGATTTCGTCGAGGAAGAGCGTACCGCCGTCGGCTGCTTCGATGCGTCCCTCCTTCGCTTGATCGGCACCCGTAAATGCACCCTTTTCATAACCGAAGAGTTCACCTTCGAAAAGGTTCTCAGGAATACACCCCAGGTCGATGCAGACGAGCGGTTGTTGTGCACGATGAGAAAGGCGGTGGAGTTCACGAGCAACGACATCTTTACCCGTTCCGTTTTCTCCCGTCACGAGCACGTTAGCGTCCGTCACTGCCACGCGATGGATTTGCTCCTTCAGCGTTTGCATGGGTTTGCAGGCTCCAATAAAGTTCACTTGCGGTTGCGCCGCATGCTCTTGGTTGCTTCCTTCTTTTGACTTTGCTGTCGTTTCCTTTTGTTCTGCCACCAATTGCCGCGCGCGTTCCAACATTTTGTCGCGACGCAGACTTATCGCACTGTTTACGGCATCGACCAATTTCTGCTTGTCCCACGGTTTGGGAATGAAGTCCAGGGCTCCAGCGCGAATGGCACGCACGGTCTTTTCGGTGCTCACATAAGCGGTGATGAAGAGCACCACAGCGTCTGCGTCGTGTTCCAAAATGCGCGACAACCACGCATATCCCTCTTCTCCGCTCACGGCATCTCTACTGAAGTTCATATCGAGCAGAATTGCGTCGGGTTGGAAGGTTTTGAGAAACTCCGGAATGCGTTCGGGATTCGTAATTACCCGAATGCTTTCAACGTGAGGTTTGAGCAACATGTTGAGCGAGAGCAACACGTCTTCATTGTCATCTACAATCAATATTTTTCCGCGTTTGATAGGCATGGTTTTCTGATTAATTTGTTCACGGGCAAAGGTAGGCAAAAACTTTAAAGGCATACTCACAGGGCAACAACGTATTTCCTCCCCTACCCTCAATTTTAAGTCCTTACGCTGTGCGCACTGTGCGGAATCGCACACCCTGAGCGAATTCGCACACATTTCCTGCAGCACTTTATTTAAGGTTTTACTGAAAATCAAGCACTTATATTTTTGGCACGATTTTTGTTAAAGGAAAGGATATCTCGGTTACCCCCCAACAGGAAATCTCCTCTCATGAATGACGCAAAAATGCACTCCAAATCAAAATAGTTTACTCCACTTACACTGCGTAGCGCCATTTGGCGTTAATTTCACCCCATGCAGACCTGCATAGCGCCATACGTTTTGGTAATCCGTCTATGCGCACTCGCAAGGTGCCATACGTTTTGCAAATCTGTCTATGCAGACTGCATAACGCCATCTGTTTCACAAATCGGTCTGTGCGGTCTGCAAGGCTCCACACGTTTTGCAAATCGCTCTATGCAGACCTAAATTGTACCACAGCGAATAAAATCACGTCCATGAAAGCGGACGGAGTTTCCCACCCGAAATAGCGCTCCCCTATATTTTGGATATGCTGCCACGCTGCAGCGAGGGGGAGGAAGGATACATGCACGCACCAAAAATAAAAAAGATAGATAGATTTCACTTCATTTGCCCTTCCTCACCCCTCACTCCTAACTCCAAATTTATCACTCCTAACTAATCATCTACCTCAATGGACATTTCAAAACCTCCCCGCCCCTGGTACTCTAAGTACCGCTGGCACATCATGGGCAGTAGCGCCTTGGTTGCCATCATTGTTTACACGATTATTATTGCACTCGCGCCTCGCCGACAGCAGGTCAAGAGTGAAGACATCAAGATGGCTACGGTCAGCGAAGCGCCCTTCATGGAATTTGTCGAAGCCGAGGGACTCGTTCACCCCATTACGACCATTCAACTCAATGCCCTCGAAAGCGGATTTGTTGACCGCATTGTGCGCGAAGAAGGCACGATGCTCCAACAGGGTGACACCATTCTGATTCTGAAAAATCCCGATCTCCTGCGCACTATTGAACAAGAGCATGAGCAGTGGCAGAAGACCATGCGCAACCTGCGCGAACAGGAAATTCAGATGGAGCAGAAGAGCATTGACCTCAAATTGCAGGCACTCGAACAGCGCTATCAGATGGGCAACTTAGAGCGTAAGTTGAAGCAAACGCGCGAGGAGTTTAGCATGGGCGTGAAAAGCCGTGCCGAACTCGACATTGCCGAAGCTGATTTCCAACATGAGCATCAGAAGTTGCTCCTGCAGATGCAGAATCTCCACCACGACTCTGTCACCACCCTCTTGCGCCGAGAGATGATTGTGGCAGACCGCAACACGGCGGAACTCAAGTGGCAGACGGTGCAGCAACGCACGAACGACCTCTTCGTTGTGGCACCTACCTCGGGGCAACTCGGTAATCTCAATCTCACCCTCGGACAGCAAGTTTCGGGCGGTTCAAAAATTGGAGAAATCAAGGTGATGAGTGAATATAAAATCCGAACTTCGCTCAGCGAATATTATGTGGAGCGCATCCATGCCGGACTGCCTGCCAACATCATCCAAAAGCAAGACACCTTTACGCTTCAGATTTCCCGCGTCATGCCCGAAGTGCGCGACCGTAAGTTTGACACCGACCTCACCTTCACCAGCACAACGCCCGACAACATTCGCTTGGGCAAGAGTTACCGCGTAAGGATTGAACTCGGCCAACCTGAACAGGCGGTTATCATTCCCCGTGGCGACTTCTACCAAAAGACGGGCGGCCGCTGGATTTATTGCATCGACAACGACGGCATCGCTCGCCGCAAAGAAATCAAGATTGGGCGCCAAAATCCCGAGCAGTACGAAGTCATTGACGGACTCCAACCCGATGATAAAGTTATTATCAGTGGCTATGAGCGGTTGGGGGATTTTGAAGAAATCGTGATTAAATAGAGCACAGAGCCTTCAGAGTCCTCAGAGTCTTCAGAGTCTTCAGAGTTCTCAGAGTTTTCAGAGTCCTCAGAATTCTCAGAATTCTCAGAATTCTCAGAGCACTCAGACTATTCAGACTACAAGCGCTCTACGCTCCACCAACCTTACAACCTCAAAACCTTATAACCTCAACCCCTTACAACCTCACCCCTTACAACCTCACAACCTCATCATGTTCCTACATCACCTCAAAACCTCCTGGCGCAACCTGCTGAAATATAAAGTGCAGAACGCCATTTCCATTCTCTGCTTAGCGGCAGGGGTAGTGTGCTTTGCCATTACGGTGTACTTCATGTACGGCTTCGGGCGCTCCGTTTATTACAATCAGATAAAACAGGACCTCGCTACGTTCAGTGTATTGGCAACTCCTTATGAAGAAACGCAGCGACTCAGGAAGACAGGTTCCTTCCCGCCGAATGCACAATTAGACAATGATTTCTTCAATCGCTTGCTCAGCCTGAAACTTCCTGCAATGGAAGGACTACATGGTTATGTACCCATTACGGGATTGGACCAGACTTTCTACGACAACACGGACCAACCCAAGACCTGCAGTTGCTATTACACACATTCCTCTCCGCGCTACTGGATGTACTACGGGTATCGCTCTGCCATAACGGGCGAACCTCTCACCGAGTTGGAGGAGAACGACTGCCTCATCACCGACGACTTGAGTGCCCAACTCTTTGGAGAAGGCACCGACCCCCGCGGTTTTGAATTTGCGATGATGGATGGCACTGAGAAACGCCCCATCCGCGACGTCATAAAGGTGACCGACCGCTTGGATTCCCATACCACAAATTCCGTAGTGATTATCCGCAACGACCCCCAAACGGCTTTTGAAAACAGAAACGGGTTTACCGCAGAATTGACCGTGGGATACACGGGCGAGGACTTGCTCAAACAACTGCAAAGCGCCTTTCCCGAATACACCTTCCAGCTACACGGTCGGGCCTTTGATAACGATGAACTCTTCCTCATCATTCTCATTATCGGGGTGGTACTTTCGTTAGGCGCCAGCGTGCTTATCATTGGGGTGATGGGATTCCTGAAAATGGAATTGCAACTCTTCTCCCTCCGTTCGCGCGAAATGGCACTGCGCCGCACGATGGGCGCTCGCACGCGCCACCTCTTCATGCTCCTTGCCTGGGAAGTCGTTATCGTCTTTGCGCTGACCATGCTTGCAACCGTGGCGCTGACCTACTCTCTGGCAGATTATGCACTCCCCATCCTACAGCGCTTTCAGAAGCAACTGAATTTCGATGTGGACTTTATCCTGAACCTTGAACTGTGGATAACGCTTGCCACCCTCTTACTCGCCCTCATCGCAGCCTTTGCCGCCGTTTACCGCCAGTTGCGCATTCCCGTAGGTATGCGAGTGGGGCGCAGTCACCGCACGATGACGAAGGGACAAGGCTTTATGCTCACCACGCAACTCACCGTGAGCATGTTCCTTACCTTTGCCGTGCTCGGAATGATGTATGTGTTTGGCATCTTAGAGAAACAGGAATTCGGAGGTATCTCCGAAGACCGCACGCCTTACCAACAGGCCATCATGATTCCCCAACCCACTTTTCAAATTGCCATTCCTGACTTCCCCAATCGTTTGGCGCAAAACAGGGACGTAGAACACGTGGGGTATAGCATTTACAGCCCTGCTGAAGTAGCACCAGACCAACTCGACAGAACACTGGTGCGCAATTTCTGGACCAATAGAAAAGATGATGGTACGTTCCTGGATTACTGTTACTGTTTCCTCTCCACCAGCGAAAATCTGATAGACCTCTTGAAGGTAGAGATTACCCCCAATCTCCCTGCCGATAGCACGATGCACGGTTTTTACTGCGCCATTTACGTACGCACCGAGCAGGCAGAGCGGCTGCGCAAGAAGTGGAACCTTGACGTCAGCCGTGACGAGCAAGTGCGTCCGCTCTACAAACAACGCTCCTACACGCTCATCGGTTATGCTCCTGCCCTTCCGGGGTATCGTCATGGTTCTTATACTTGTCCTTCCTTCTGGATGGTGGACGAAGACATCAACTGGCGTGATTTGCGCAACCTTTCGGAACTGTGGTCTTACTCTCCGAATCCTCACTACATCATCTTCCCCAAGGAGGGAAAGTACAACAAGGTGAAGGACGACATCACCGAACTCTACCGCGAAGCACGTCCGGGCGACCGTAACATCCTGCCGATTCACAATCTCGCAGATGAGTGGTTTAACCTCATGCGCATGGTTGAAATGATGCGCCAGCTCTGCCTGATTCTCGTCATCGTGAGTATCCTTTGCATCGTGGCAAGTGTGTATTCCGCCATTGCCCTTGAAAGCCGCGGACGTCAGAAAGAGGTAGCACTCCGCAAGATTCACGGTGCTCACACCAGAGACATCATCCTGCTCTTCGGCAAATATTACCTGCGCCTGCTCGCTATCAGCGCCGTAATCGTCATTGTCATTTCCAGCGCTGTCATAGCAACGATACAAATAGTTGATGGAGACGTATTCCTCAGCGAAGACCTCACCTGGCTCTTCTTCTACCTCATCCTCGCCATCCTCATTGTCGTCGCCATTACCCTCCTCACCATCAGCAACAAGATTTGGAAGGTGAGCAAGATTCAACCCGCGGAGGTGGTGAAGAAGGAGTGAATTTAGAGTACAGAGCACAGAGTACAGAGTACAACTTCCATCCGGTTCTCACGACCTTAGAGACCTTAGAGACCTTTTCTCACCGCGCGCCCACTTGTTCGGGCTGAAAGCCCAAAAGCTCATAGCCCAGGGCAAGGCGAACGAAGTGAGCCGACACCCTGGGTAGAGACCATCCCGCATGGTGCGCCCTACAGGGGCAAAAGCCCAATACACATAGTAAAAACTTTTTCATTTCTGCTTTTGCCCCCTCCAGGGGCGCACCTTCAACAACGAGCAAACCCAGGGCGCCGTTCCTGCGGAACTTGCCCTGGGCTATGTGCTCGCAGCCCCGTTGGGGCGATTCCTCCGGATGGCTCTCAAAACCTTACAACCTTATACCTTACAACCCTCATAACCTAAAAACCTCATAACCTTTTAATAAAACAACAATTATGATTACTCTTAAAAACATCAAGAAAGTATTTGAAACTGAAGACATTCAAACTTGGGCACTCCAAAATGTAGATCTCGAAGTGAAGAAAGGCGAATTTGTTGCCATCATGGGTCCTTCAGGTTGTGGTAAATCTACTTTGCTCAACATCCTGGGCTTGCTGGACACTCCCACCCAGGGTACTTACATGCTCAACGGCATTGACGTGAGCACCATGGACGAGGACCAGCGCACGGATATCCGCAAGGGCAAGTTGGGCTTCGTGTTCCAGAGCTTCAACCTGATTGACGAACTCAACGTGTCGGAGAACGTGGAACTGCCTCTCATCTACATGGGCGCCAGCAAGAAGGAGCGCCGCGAGAAGGTGACGGAGGTCATCGAGCGCGTGGCAATGTCACACCGTGCACAGCACTTCCCCTCACAGCTGTCGGGCGGTCAGCAGCAGCGCGTGGCCATAGCACGTGCGGTAATCTCACGCCCACAGATTATCCTTGCCGACGAGCCCACGGGTAACCTGGACTCTAAGCACGGCAAGGAGGTGATGGACCTGCTCAAGCAACTTCATGCCGAGGGCACTACCATTGTAATGGTGACGCACTCTCAGCATGATGCCAACTATGCCGACCGCATCGTGCGCCTCTTCGACGGGGAAGTGGTTGCGGAAGTGGAAATGTAGGATAGAGTACAGATAACAGAGTACAAAGTACAACTACCATGCGGGATATTTAATCCGAATGGCGCTCTCCCCCTGTTTATAGGGAGAGGAGAGCGCCTGCGGATTATAAATCCTACCCATCTGCTTTATATATAAATTGTCGAATCAATGCGCACCCTAACCATCAACCTCTTACAAGCCCTGCGCCACATGCGTCGCAATCTTGGGCAAACCGTTCTCATTATGGGCATACTCTCGTTTGCCCTCACCGCTTTCGTATATTCAGCCTTTACCATTTGGCACTTGACGCACGAGGCGAGTCATATTTCCGACGTAGAGGATGTTTACCTCGTACAGATTCAGACGCCCGAGGGATTTACTCCCTTTAATTACAGCATCAATGACTGTGTGGCGTGCGACATTCTCGATCACGCGCCTGCCGATGCTCAAGTGGGGTATTGCATGTATTCAGGCGTTGACATTATCGGTACACGCGACACAACAATCCTACAGCAAACGGTGATTGTGAGTCCAAACTATTACAAGGTGATGCGCCCTGAGTTTGTCAGTGGCAGACCTGCGACGAAGGAAGGCGAAATTGTGCTCTCCGACGAGTGTGCCCTTGCGCTTTTTGGCACTACCGACGTTGTGGGTTCAACGATTACGGCTAAGTTCACGCGTGAGCATGACGTGCAGAAGCCATTGCGGGTGACGGGAGTCGTTAAGGCGGAAAGTTGTAAAACGGTTTCGTATAACTATACGGCGTATCTCTACAAAAAAGTAGAGCCTACGCCTGAGTTAGACTTCTGTTATTCACCCGAACATATGTCGCTCTACGTCCGCACAGAGCATCCCGAGAGCATGCAACGCATCTTGGATGAAACCGTAGAGCGATTTTCGACATCGCATTACAACGACAACATCACGTCCCTCCAACTCGTGCCCTTCAATATGGCTGAATTGATGCGCCATGAGGGAAGTTTTTGGAAAGCAGCTTTCTATTACGGCGTCTTCCTCATACTCTCTGCGCTGCTTCTCATGTCGGCACTCTTCTCTTACTTGGCGCTGCTCAATACTGGAGCAGACGCCCGCTGGACCGACCATCGCTTGCGCATCTGTTTGGGTGGAGGCAGTCGCGACACCTTGCTCCGCCTGCAGTCTGAGGTGACGGTGATGGCGTGTGGCATCAGCGTGATGACCTTTGTATTGCTGACACTGACGTTCGACACCTTTTTCGAAGGGATGGAGATTTCGCGTTCCGAGGTTTACTTGTGGCTTGCAGGCAGTCTGCTTGCACTGCTCCTTGTCCTGCTCACGCTCTGCCTCATTCCCGTGTATCTTCAGAATCGCAGGCACCGACGTGCGCTCAAGGGTGCTCCGCAAGGGCGTCCCTCAGCCTTAAACTATCCGCTTGCCGTGGTGCAGGTGGCGGTAAGTGTGTTGTTGCTCTTCTTGGTGTGGAACGGGGGCAGACAAATCCACTTTGTGACCAACGATGCCTTGGGCTTGGACGCTGAAGGGGTATATGTTTTTGATTGCCATACTTATGAGGAAAGACAGATGGTCAACACCGATGCCATTGCCCAAGAAATGTGCACCCTTTCGGCGGTTGACACCTGCATTACAAATCACGAGCTCTTCCAACGCGGTTGGATGATAAGCTATAAGGTAGATAGCTTTAAGCAGGGCTTAACCATGCTGGAACTTACCGAAGCTACGATTGACTTCTTTAAGATGAAGCCCACCTTGTGGAAACCTATGGAGGGCAAATTCAGATGGGGGGAAGACCAGCTGTTACTCAGCAGCAACGCTGCGGCATATTACGGAGTGACGCCTGAGCATCCGTATATCCAAACTCCAAAGACCTTTGAGGTTATCGGCACACTCGACCTCTGCACCCGCGATTTCCATCAAGAACCTGAGATTATTGCCTACCGCGCCAACATGGATGAATCGGAAAGTGTAAGACTCTACTTCCGCTTCCTCCCCGGACAAGAAAAGGAAGGCATTGCCGCCGTTGAAGAACTCCTGCGCCGTCACGACATCAACCCCGACGCGGGGCAGGTAAGCATCATCAACTACGGCGAACTTATTGCGCGCGAATATGAAAAGGAGCAACGCTTCCTGTGGTTTTACTCTGTGCTCTCGGCAGTAGGTTTGGGCATCGCCCTCTTTGGTTTAATCACCCTCTTGAGTGCCGACCTCCAGCGTCAGCGCCGTGCCCTTGCCATCCGTCGCGTCTTTGGTGCGCACTACAGTGATTGCCTGCGTCGCACGCTCCTAACTTACGGCATCATTGCAGCCCTCGGCACCATCATCGGACTTTGCGTAGGTTACTACCTCATGACGCTCTGGTTGCAAACTTACACCCTGCAAATCTCCCTCGGCATCCTGCCAACCCTCGGTATTATGCTCATCATTGCCCTCATCATCCTCGCCCTTGTTGCCTATAAAGTAAAAGTGTGCTTCAGGGAAAATCCAGCGGAGGTGATAAAGGGGTGATTTTAGAGTACAGATAACAGAGTACAGAGTACAACTGATAGAGTACAGAGTACAACTGATAGAGTACTGATTATTCTGAGTTTTCTGAGTCCTCAGAGTATTCAGAGTTCTCAGAGTCTTCAGAGCACTCAGAGCATTCAGATTATTTTCCCACAGCGCGCCCATCACGACCTTTTCTCTCAAAAAAAATGCCTTGCGGCATGGAACTCCACTCCGCAAGGCAACTATTTACAACTTCAATAAACGTTCAATTCTACTACGCACCAATTTTTTATATGCTGACTGTAATTCATCAGAAAGAAAAGAACTATCTATAATCGCATCCCATTTTTGAGTTGACGCACACATCTTATCTATAATTCTGCTGGAAATTTTCTCCTCTATTCCCGACTGATACATCGCCTCCACAAATGAAGCACGGTTGAAACCTGCAATGGTTTGGTCGTCGTCAGTTCCAAATCCCACTAAGGGCATAGCAAGTTCATCATTGTCCTTTATACCTGTCAACCAAACTGCTAACAGGTCATACGCAGGAGACAACTGATAACCAACTCCGAAGCGCTCTATCAAAGAGAAATTCTTGCAATGCATGTCAGAATTTCCGGTAATCCAAGAGAACAAAACTATTTCCCAGAAACGCTGTACATCGAGCATTGGAGTTGCGGAATAACGCTTAATGGTCTGCGCTAATTGGATATAAGCACCACGATATTTATGCTCAGTCAATCGATTTGTCAACTGACACATATCCAACATGGATATCTTCTCGCCATACTCTCCTCTATCAACTCTACGGGTAATATACGCCAATTCCCCATCATTCATGCGTATCAACCCGTGAGCAACTGTGGCAATTCCCGAAACTTCAGCAAGTTTCATGGTGAGGTCTTCCAACTCTGGCATCGCAGCATATATAGAACTTTGTGGTTTCAAGATATAATTCCCCCAAAGTCCAACGATGGTGAGTTTATCAGGTTCGTTCTTACCTCCTCGATTTATATCTAATGACAACTTGGGTTGCACCCCTGTTACGGAAGTGCTTCTCTCCAATATCTGTAAGGCGAGCGACTCAATATTATCTCTTGTGTAGGGCAATAATGGCGCATTCGTTTTTCCAAATAAATTCTTCGCACATCGTGGATGATAGTCAGCCTGTCCATCCTTAATTTCTTTATAACAGACAAGACACCTCTTAACTAATTTCTGATTCATATGCATGCACACTTATATTACCAATACAATCCTTGCAACACATCAATAAAAGACTCATGCGGTCGCGTGGATTAATCTTCCAGTTTTTATCCACAATGTCTAACATCCAACCTTCAGGTATCAATCCGTCAAAGACCGGGAACATCACCTCTTTTTCGTACGCCTCTTCCTGTAAAGGCATCGTGGGTGACAACGGTTTTGCGCCATCTGTTTTCAGATAATCAGCGGTGTATGCAAAGTGATAACCGTCATGATCTTCTGTCAGTATGCCTGCCCAAATGTTGTTGATAAAGATTTTTGCCTTCTTCATAATACACCTGAGATTTTAGCGGGCACCAATTCTTCGCCAAAAAGCGAAAGCACCTGATTGACCTTATCTAACTGCACTGTAGGTTTGCCATGTTCCAACTCACGAACAAAACGAACGCCCACACCGCTACGCTCCGCCAACTCTTGCTGCGTAAGTTTGTGCAACACTCTCTTTTCAATGATATATTTTCCTAAGTCCATAATAATTTAGTTTGATGCAACATCCCGTTCGGGTTTAATCACCTTTAGAAACACCTAAAATCAACCCTTACGGGTGCAAAATTAATAAATTTAATTCTAAAACATCCCGAAAGGGATTATTTAAAGTGAGAATACCGCCCCAAATAGTCGTTTAACTTCAGCAAACTCAATATGAAACACTTTCTCCTTCTTCTCCTCCTTCCCCTTTGTGCCTCCGCCCAGCGCACCTTAACGCTTGAGGAGTCGCTCAAACTGGCATGCGAGGCTTCGCCCGATGCACAGGCGGCGCGGCATACGTTTCGCACGGCATATTGGAACTACCGCTACCACAAGGCAAACTACCTGCCCTCGCTGACGCTCACGTCGAATCCTTACTTGAACCGCAGTATTTCGAAGGTGACGCAGGGCGACGGTACGGTGCGCTACGTGGAGCAGAATCTGCTTTCGTCGGACCTCAGTTTGAGTTTGACGCAAAACGTGCCGTGGACGGGCGGTACGCTGAGTGTGCAATCGTCCATCGACCGCTTAGACCTTTTCAACGACAAGACTACGTCGTGGCAAACGGCACCCGTGTTCCTCACCTACTCCCAGCAACTCTTTGGCTACAACTCCATGAAGTGGGACCGCCGCATCGAACCTGCCAAATACACCGAGGCACGCCGTTCGTACGTCGAGACCGTTGAGTTTGTCAAGGCCAGTGCCGTGAGTCGCTTCTTCAGTCTGGCGCTGGCGCAAAGCAATCTCGAGAGTGCGCGTCAAAACTTTGCACAGGCCGACACGCTCTATCGCATTGCTCAAGGGCGCTACGAAATGGGTTCCATCACCGAAAGCGACATGCTCCAACTCGAAGTGAAACGCCTCAACGAAGAAACCGCCCTGCTCAATGCGGGTACACAACTCGACTATGCCATGCAGTCGCTCCGCTCTTACCTGGGCATCACGACGGACGACAGCCTCGTGATTCACACCGACAGCATTGTGCCCGTCTTCACCGTCAGTGCCGAGCGCGCATTGAGCATCGCTCTGCAACGCTCGCCCGACGTGTTGAGTTGGCAACGCCGACTGACGCAAGCCGATGCGGACGTTTCCTACGCCAAAAGTCAGGCAGGACTGAAGGCTGACATCTACCTCCGCTTCGGACTCACGCAAACCGCCAACCGCTTCAAGGAGGCGTATCGCAATCCCATGGACCAGCAGTACGTCAGCATTGGACTCTCGCTCCCCATCCTCGACTGGGGACGCGGAAAGGGGCGCATCCAGGTGGCTCGCTCACAGCGCGAACTCGTGGCCATACAGGTGGAACAAGCTGAAACGGACTTCGAGCAAAACATCCGTCGCATCGTGGCACAATTCAACCTCGCCGCACGGCGCGTAGGCATCAGTCGCCGCACGGCAGAAACCGCCGAGCGCCACTACGACGTGGCACGCCGCCTCTACGTCATGGGTAAAAACACCGTCCTCGAACTCAACAACGCCCTCAGCGAAAAAGAGAGCGCCCGACAATCCGCCATGAGCGCCCTCGAAACCTACTGGAACCTCTACTTCACCCTCCGCTCCCTCACGCTCTACGATTTTGAGCGCGAACGCGAAATCGAAGCAGAAGTAAGTTTTTAGACTGCAAAGCACTCTGAGTTTTCAGAGTCTTTAGAGTTCTCAGAGCGCTCAAAACCTTCAGAGCATTCCAACTACAAGCGCTCCATGCTTCGCTCAGCGACGTCGCTGGCATTTTTTTGGCACTCAGAAATGCTCGCCGGGGTCCCGCTGGCATTTTTTTGCCCTCAGAAATGCTCGCTGGGGTCCCGCTGATATATTTTTACGCAAAAAATGCCCGCGCAACTTGCACAGGCATAATTTTATTCTGTTCTAGATTCTTTTCTAGTTCTTCAATTTAAGTTTCTTAATGTTCCCCTTGGAGGTGAATAGATTGAGATCGACGGGTGTGGAGATGCCGTTCAATTTTGCGCGTTGGGTGAATTGCCAAATCATGTAAGGTTCATTCACCGTTGGCGGTGTATTGCTATAACATGCAATCCATAGAGGGTGTTGTGGCAGGCGGTTGCTGAGGTGTTTGTTATAGAAATTTTGACCCGTGTAGATGATGGGTTTTTGACCATAAACTCTTTCCAAGAGTTGTGACATGAGATTCACGCTATCAGCGAGTTGCTGAGATGTCCAATTCTTACATTCCTCTACGTCTATTACGGGTACGAGGTCTTGTTTCTTGTGCGGCACGTGAGAAACAAAATTGAGGAATTGCAACCATACACTACTCGTGGTGCGCATGAAGTGATAACTGCCCACTTTCAAACCGCGACGTCTCGCTTGTTTGAGGTTGTGTTGGTATTTCGGGTCTTGATACGTGCCTCCTTCTGTAGCCTTGATGTAAACGAATTGCAAATTTTTGTAGCGTGCTACCTTTTTCCAATTAATATCGCCTTGGTGGTGAGAAATGTCAATTCCGTCTCCGTAACATGTTGTGGCGGTATGACTACTACATGATGAAAGGGTTATAAATAATAGTGTTATGAGGAGCAAAGAAAAAGACTTGAATTGTGGCATAGTAATGCTGATTTTTAAGGCGTTTCGGATGTATGGATTTTAAAATTTCGTGCCAATTAAGGGGGATGGGGCGCGTTTAACCAATGCTCAAAAGTTCGACTTCGAAAATAAGCGTTGAACCGCCAGGAATGGGACCTGACGAGCGCTTGCCATAACCCATCTCTGCTGGAATGTAAATCTCCCACTTATCCCCAGCGTGCATTTTGCTCAAGGCTATTTGCCACCCTTCGATAACTTCGTTGAGGCGGAAGGCTTCAGGGTATCCACGTTGATAACTATTGTCAAATTCACGTCCGTTGATGAGCGTGCCACGGTAGTGTACGCACACAATGCTGCGCAGGGTGGGGCAGGTGGTGCCTGTGCCTTCTGAGATGACTTTATAAAGTATGCCCTTAGCGAGTGAGTTTACCCCTTCTTCTTGTGCTTTTTGGGTGAGAAATTCTTGATTAGCGCGGAGATAATCTTGTTTTTTAGACATAGTTTTTTCTTTGGTTAGGGGAGTTTCTGTCTGAGTTTGCGGAAGTTGAAGATGGTGCTTAATTAAAAGCATCATACGCTACTTCGTGTTTTTAACTTCAAGGTTATCCAATCTCAGGACTTCAAAAATTAGCGCAAACTTACGGATTTTTCTACAGATTCATTCCATACGAGCAGATATATTTGTACATTTGCACACAATATTATAAATAATGATAATGTATAACCAAGTGTTTGCCCTCGTGTGAACCCATAAATCTTTATTAGCGATGACTAAGCAACAACTTATTGACAACATCCGTGCGAAGAAGTCTTTCCTTTGCGTAGGTTTGGACACTGACTTGAAGAAGATGCCCAAACACCTCTTGGATGCAGAAGATCCTATCTTCGAATTTAACAAGGCGATTATTGATGCTACCGCGCCCTATACGGTGGCTTACAAACCCAACTTGGCATTCTACGAATGCTTCGGTCTTCAGGGTTGGATTGCCTTTGAAAAGACGGTGAATTATATCAAGCAGAACTATCCCGACCAATTCATCATTGCCGACGCAAAGCGTGGGGATATTGGTAACACTTCGGCAATGTACGCACGTTGCTTCTTTGAAGAAATGGACATTGATTCGCTCACCGTTGCGCCTTACATGGGTGAAGACTCTGTAACACCCTTCCTCCAGTACGAAGGCAAGTGGGTGATTCTCCTCGCTTTGACAAGCAATAAGGGTTCTCACGACTTCCAACTCATGCAGGACACAGAAGGCGAACGCCTCTTCGAAAAGGTGTTGCGCACGTCTCAGCAATGGGCAAACGATGAGCAGATGATGTACGTAGTAGGCGCTACTCAGGGCAAACTCTTTGAAGACATCCGTAAGATTGTGCCCAACCACTTCCTCCTCGTTCCTGGCGTAGGTGCTCAGGGTGGTTCGCTCGAAGAAGTGTGCAAGTATGGTATGACCAAGGATTGCGGATTGCTCGTCAATTCAAGTCGTGGCATTATCTATGCCGACACTACCGAACGCTTTGCGGAAGTGGCGGGCGAAAAGGCACGCGAACTCCAGCAGGAAATGGCTGCGTTGCTTGATGCGATGAACTAATATTGCCATTTTAAATTTAACATAGTAGATTATAAAATGATTTGCAATCTAAGGTAGGCTCATTGCTACTTAGATTGCAAGTTTTTCTGAAAAGATTTTAGTTTGATGCAAGAAAAAGAAACGTACAAAGGACTCTCCGAAGCCCAGGTGGCTGAGAGTCGTGCCAAGCATGGCGCAAATATTTTGACGCCTCCCGCTAAGGAATCGCTTTGGGTAAAGTTTCTCGGCAAATTTGCCGACCCTCTCATCCGCATCCTGATTGTAGCGGCGGTTGTTTCCATCGGTATTTCGTTCTATGAATTCTTCGGTCATGAAGATGCTGGAATGGAAGTGTTCCTCGAACCCATCGGTATCATCGTAGCCATTCTCCTCGCTACAGGCCTTTCGTTCTACTTCGAAATGAAGGCCGACAAGGAGTTTGAATTGCTCAATCAGGTGAACGATGACGAACCCGTGCAAGTCATTCGTGGTGGCAACACTACGGAGGTGGCTAAGAAGGACATCGTGGTGGGCGACATCATCGTGCTCTCTACGGGTAACGAAGTGCCTGCCGATGCCGAATTGCTCGAAGCGTCGGCAATGGCGCTCAACGAATCGACGCTTACGGGCGAACCCCTTTGCCGAAAGACCATCCTCAAGGAGGAATTTGACGAAGAAGCAACCTTCCCCTCAAACCACGTGATGCGTGGAACAACGGTGATGGAAGGTCATGGTGTAGCGCGCGTGTTTGCCGTGGGCGACCACACGGAAAACGGTAAGGTCTTCGTTGCCGCACAGATTGACAATAGCGTGAAGACGCCCCTCAATGAGCAACTCGACGGACTTGCGAATAAGATTTCAAAAATCAGCTACACCTTTGCGGGCATCATTCTCATCGCACGCCTTGCGGCCTTCCCTTGGGGCGAAAGTTTCGACACGATGCACTTCCTCAGCCACATGCTCGAAACGCTCATGGTGGCGGTGACGCTCGTTGTAGCAGCTGTGCCCGAAGGTCTTCCTATGGCGGTGACGTTGAGTCTTGCTTATAGCATGCGTCGCATGTTGAAGACCAATAACTTGGTGCGTAAGATGCATGCGTGCGAAACGATGGGGGCAACGACCGTGATTTGTACCGATAAGACGGGTACGCTCACGCAAAATCTCATGCAGATTCACGAAACGCGCTTCTTCGGCCTTCCCGAAGCCCAGCAATTGGGCACCGATGAAATGTCGGAAATCATTGCCGAAGGCATTGCCGTGAACTCTACCGCCACGCTTGACCTCACGGGCGAAAAGCCCCGTGCTCTCGGAAATCCTACGGAAGGCGCACTCATCCTTTGGCTCCGCGCTCAGGGTGTTGACTTCATGAAGATGCGTTCCGATGCCGAGTATGTTGCCGAATTGCCCTTCTCTACGGAGCGCAAGTATATGGCTACCGTGGTGCATTCTTCAAAGTTGAACAAGAAGGTGCTTTACGTGAAGGGTGCTCCCGAATACGTCTATGCCTTGTGTAAGCAGAGTCTTGGCAATGTGACGAAGGAGTCGCTCGACGCTATGCTCCTCAATTATCAGAACCTCGCCATGCGTACGCTTGGTTTTGCTTACCAAGTGTTGGAAGAGGGCGATGCTACCTTTAATGACAAGGTGGTGGAAGCCAAGAACCTCACTTTCCTTGGTGTTGTAGCGATTGCCGACCCTGTTCGTAGCGATGTTCCTGCCGCCGTAGGTGATTGTTTGAGCGCAGGTATCAACGTGACCATTGTGACGGGCGACACTCCCGGTACGGCGCGTGAAATAGGTCGTCAAATCGGTATTTGGACGGAAAAGTCAACCGAACGCAACCTCATCACAGGTCCTGAATTTGCAGAACTCACCGATGCCGAACTCGAAGAGCGCATCCTCGACCTCCGCATTATTGCGCGTGCACGCCCGATGGATAAGAAGCGCCTTGTCGAAACCCTCCAGCGCCTTGGTCAAGTGGTTGCCGTGACGGGTGATGGTACGAACGATGCTCCCGCCCTCAAGGCGGCTCACGTAGGACTCTCAATGGGCGATGGCACTAGCGTAGCCAAGGAAGCCAGTGACATTACGATTGTCGATAATTCATTCGCCAGCATTACGCGTGCCGTGATGTGGGGACGCTCGCTCTATCGCAACATTCAGCGCTTCATTCTCTTCCAAATGACGGTCACCATGGCGGCATGTTTCATCGTGCTCATCAGTGCCCTTCTCGGTATGGAAACGCCCCTCACCGTAACGCAGATGCTTTGGGTGAACCTCATCATGGACACCTTTGCGGCTATGGCACTCGCTTCGCTTCCGCCCTCAATGACGGTGATGAAGGATGCTCCCCGCAAGCGCGAAGACTTTATCATTGACAAGGCCATGTGGGCAAATATCCTCTCTGTAGGACTCATCTTCACGGTGCTCATCTTGGGATTGGCTTATGTGACCAATACATACGATATTCAGTCGCTCGCCGATGTGTTGAATCTTTCGGCACTTGCTCCCCAGTCAGGCGTTTCGCCCTACGAACGTAGCTTGATGTTCACCCTCTTCGTGATGTTCCAATTCTGGAATATGTTCAACGCTCGCGCTTACCTTACTGGTGCTTCAGCGCTCCACTTTAAGGGTTGTAACTCATTCGTAAGCATCGCCGTAGTTATCGTGCTCGGACAAATCTTGATTGTTACCCTCGGTGGCACGATGTTTAACGTAGCGCGCCTCTCTTTCAACGATTGGGTTATTTGCATCCTCGGCACCTCCCTCGTGCTTTGGATTGGCGAACTCTTCCGTTTGTTCAAGAAATAAAGTTTATCGGAGCAGTCAGCATCAACTGAATGCTCCGATTTTTTGAGAATCTTTGAGTGCTCTGAAAATTCCGAGTTCTCCGAGAATTCTGAGTTTTCTGAGAATTCTGAGAATTCTGAGTCCTCTGAGAACTCCGAGAATTCTGAGTCCTCCGATTCTCCTCCACTAACAATAAAGGCGCACCCACCAGGATGCGCCTTTAATTATAAGTAGTGATGTATTAGTCCCATTCGAGGATAACCTTACCACACTGACCTGATTCCATGATGTCGAAGCCCTTTTGGAAGTCGGCAATGGGGAACTTGTGTGTGATAACGGGAGTGAGGTCGAGGCCAGAGATAAGCATCTGCTCCATCTTGTACCAAGTTTCCCACATTTCGCGGCCGTAGATACCCTTAATTGTGAGTGCCTTGAAGATGATTTCGCTCCAGTCAACCGTAGTTGTAGGAGGAAGGATACCGAGCTGTGCAATCTTTGAACCGTTGTACATGTTGCTCACCATGTCGCGGAAAGCGATGGGAGAACCTGACATTTCAAGACCAACGTCGAAACCACGGATGCCGAGTTGTTCCATTGCTCCGGCAACGGTTTCGCCCTTTGAAGCGTTCACGGTGTGAGTAGCACCCATCTTCTTTGCAATTTCAAGGCGATAGTCGCTGAGGTCTGTCACCACGATGTTCTTCGCACCTGCAAACTTAGCGATTGCCGTAGCCATTGTACCGATAAGACCAGCACCTGTAATCAATACGTCTTCGCCGAGGAGGGGGAATGAAAGGGCTGTGTGAGTAGCATTACCGAAGGGGTCCATGATAGCCGCCATATCGTCAGAGATACGATCGTCGAGCTTTACTACGTTGCTTTCGGGGATGCAGAGGTATTCAGCAAACGCACCATCACGGTTTACGCCTACGCCGATGCTGTTTTCACAAATGTGCTGCAAGCCACGACGACAGTTACGGCAATGACCACAAGCGATATGACCTTCGCCTGTCACACGGTCGCCTACCTGGATGTTGCGTACACCCGGACCTACTTCGGCAACAATACCTACATACTCATGACCGATAGTCATTGGAGTCTTGATAGTCTTCTGGCTCCATTCGTCCCACTTGTAGATGTGCAAGTCAGTACCACAAATAGCAGTCTTCTTAATCTTGATAAGAACGTCGTTTACACCCACCTTTGGAACAGCAACTTCTTCCAACCAAATACCCTTCTGGGCTTCTTTCTTTACTAAAGCTTTCATGTTCAGTTATTTAATATGTTGAAACTTTTCTTTCTTTCAATACAAGGAACAAATATACAAAAAAAAGAGGGCTTCCCAATTGGAAGCCCTCTTTTTTTATATCAATTACTTATTTTCTTCCGGCAACTTGCTGCCCAATGTCAAGTAAGCAACAGGAGCTGCGAAGAACAATGAACCGAGTGTACCGATAACTACACCAAGGATCATCGCAAATGCGAAGCTACGGATGCTGTCACCACCAAGAACAAAGATACACAACAATACAACCAATGTACTTACAGAAGTATTGATAGTACGAGCCAATGTTGTATTCAATGATTCATTGAACAACTGGAAGCGGTCACGCTTAGGATACAAAGTGCGGAATTCACGGATACGGTCGAATACTACCACCTTATCGTTGATAGAGTAACCGATAGCTGTCAAGATAGCACCGATGAATGTCTGGTCGATTTCCAATGAGAACGGAGCCCATGTGTGGCACAATGAGTAAGCACCGATAATCAAAACCACTTCAATTACCAATGAAGATGTTGCACCCAAGCTAAATGCAATGTTACGGAAACGCAACAAGATGTAAGCACCGATAGCAACCAAAGCGAACAATACAGACCAAATTGCAGATCTTGTAATATCGTCAGCGATACTTGGACCTACCTTTTGTGAACTGATGATAGAACCACCTGTACGGTTATCGCGGTCGATGAATACTTCCAATGTAGTACCTTCTGCCAACAAGTTACCTTCCTTCAACGCATTGTAGATGAATTCTTCTACTTCAGAGTCGATAGTTGCAGACTCTTCGTTGATGCGGTAGTTAG
This sequence comes from uncultured Prevotella sp., assembly GCA_937901345.1. Classification (GTDB taxonomy): domain Bacteria; phylum Bacteroidota; class Bacteroidia; order Bacteroidales; family Bacteroidaceae; genus Alloprevotella. The sequence goes on from CALCHM010000169.1 coordinate 39,169, forward strand.
TAGTGATACGGATAGTCTTTTTGTCTGTACCCAAAGCGATAGCCTGAACGTTGTCTTCAGTAATCTTAGTCTTCAAGAGGTCACGAACAGTTTCCGGTTCTACCTGTTGTTCGAACTGAACAACAAAGTTACGACCACCTGTAAAGTCGATACTCTGAGCCAAACCACGAACGAAGAATGATACTACACAGATAGCGATAATTGCACCGAATACAGTGAATGACTTCTTAGCAGAACCCATGAAGTTGTATGCAGGGTTCTTCATCAAGTTCTTCGAGATGTTAGTAGTGAAAGTCAAGTTCAACCACTTGTCCTTGTTCATGAAGTGTTCGTAAACGATACGAGTCAAGAACACTGCAGTAAAGAACGAGCAGAGGATACCGATAATCAAAGTAGTAGCAAAACCACGGATAGGACCTGTACCGAAGTAGAACAAGATGATACCAGTGATAATAGATGTCAAGTTAGAGTCGAAGATTGCAGAGAATGCGTTAGAATAACCGTCAGCCAAAGCAGCCTTAGTAGTCTTACCTGCTCTCAATTCTTCCTTAGTACGTTCGTAAATCAACACGTTAGCATCCACTGCCATACCGAGTGACAATACCATACCGGCGATACCTGACATAGTCAAAGCAGCCTGGAATGAAGTAAGGATACCCAATGTGAAGAAGAAGTTCACGAACAATGCACAGTTAGCAACCATACCCGGGATGATACCGTACATAGAGCACATGTAGATCATCAACAATACCAATGCCACGATGAATGACACGATACCCTGGTTGATAGATTCCTGACCGAGTGACGGACCTACGATGTCTTCCTGAACGATACGAGCAGGAGCAGGCATCTTACCAGACTTCAATACGTTAGCCAAGTCCTTTGTCACTTCCGGAGTGAAGTTACCTGTAATCTGTGAGTGACCACCAGTAATTTCACCATTTACATTCGGAGCACTATATACATAACCATCCAATACGATAGCGATAGCACGACCTACGTTATTCTTAGTCAAAGTAGCCCAACGACGAGAACCGTCTGTATTCATAGACATGCTTACAGATGGCTTACCGAAGTTGTCGAAGTCATCCTTAGCATCAGTGATTACATCACCTTCCAACGGAGCACGACCATTACGTTCTGTAGACTTGATAGCATACAATTCGTAGATCTGACCGCTCTTATCGAAATCAGCAGCCTTCACACCCCACTTCAAGCGAAGTTCCTTCGGAAGGATAGTCTGAGCTTCCTTCATAGCAAGCAACTTGTTCACTTCAGCAGTGTCCTTATAGTTAGCGTAACCTACTACACAACCATAACCACCCAACTGGAGGATAGAAGCCAACGGATGTTCCTTCTTCAACTGAGCCAAAGCAGCTTCGTTGTTAGCAGCATCACCCTTCAAAGCAGCAGCCAAGCTATCTGTAGCCGATACAGCAGCCTTTTCAGCAGCTTCAGCAGGAGCAGCTTCTTCGCCACCAGCTACAGCCAACACTTCGCGCAACTTGCTGTCTACTGACTGCAAGAAAGGAACGATTTCGTTA
>CALCHM010000170.1 GCA_937901345.1 uncultured Prevotella sp.
GCTGCGTTGCTCCTCAATTTCGGATTTGGTCATGTACTTCAGTACACTTCCTTCATCCTCAATTTCAGCGCCTTGCATTTTACTCACTCTTACACACAAAAATATTAACTATTTCATGAGTTAGTTAATGTCTGGATTGAAATTGGGGCGTCGCAACACATAGTAACGTAACGATTATCTCGTTTTGGAGAAATTTCAAAGTAGAGATTCGGACACCGTGGGTAATGCCACCTTGCAAACGTTGTTCGATCGCCATTAGAATGGCATATAATAACAGGGTGTGTCAAGACTTGCTTGACACACCCTGTCCTAAAATCGTATAGAAGTGCGAATCGCTTAACGCACCACTTTCTTTCCGTTCATAATGTAAACACCCTTAGCAGGTTGCTTCACGCGTCGACCACTGAGGTCGTAGATAGCACCTGCGGGAGTGCCTGTAGCAATACCATCGATGTCGGTATCCAAACCTGTGTCAGTAAGTATGAGGTTGAAACCGCTGAGGTCTTCGCCAAAGTAGTATGCACGGTTAGCGAGGAGCGTTGTGGGCATGTAGGGGTAGAAACCAACCTTACCGCCCTTGTCGCTCATGCTATAGCAAGCGTCGTCACTTGTGCGCTCTTCTTCGGTGAGCGTTCCGTAGAGGATGTTTCCCTCGCAAGCGTCTGTAGCTGCTTCATTCGCCTTGCGGAAAATGACAGTCTTACCTGCTGCTTCGGGAGCGTAGATAACAACTCCCTCTTCTGCGGGAATCACTGTACCCTCAACGCGTGAGAGGTGGAGACGCTGTGCCTCGTTATCCACCTTTGTAGCAATGTAGGCCGCTATGCCCTCAGGCATTTCCGTTGCCTCGGGCAAACAAAGCGTTGTGAAACCGTTGGATGGGATAGTCAACGTGTAAGAATAGGGAGCGTCTTCGAAACTTGCCTTCGTGTAGAGCAATTCAAAGGCTGCGATAGTCAAACATTTGTCTCCGCTCATGTTCACCAACAAACCGAGGTCAACTTCCGTTTCTTCCTTCAATATGAAGCTCACTCCGTTGTACAACACTGAGGTCTTGGGTTTCATTGCCGTAGCAGCGAGGGCCTTGTGCAACTCATCCGTGTTGGGGAATTCGCCCGCCTTGGCAGCAACTACGTAACAGCCTTCACACTGATCCTCGAAAGTGCCATACTTCGTGCGGAAGCGGTAATAACCTGCGGGAAGCTTTACGGTCTGATAAATCTTGTGGTCCTTAAGCGTCTTGTCGAAGCGGTCCCATCCTGTAGTGATGGTCATCGCCTTGTTCTTCTCAGTATCCACGTGGGCACCTGTAGTAACATATACACCATTGTAGTAACGGCGTGGATTGTTTTCAAGCGTCCAGTCGTTGATCTTGTAGAAACGTGGGTTGTCGCCGTTCACCTTGCGGTTGGGGTCTCCAGCAAATGCTTCTTGGTAGTTTTTCAAATATTTTGCTGTTACGTTAGTTTCAGTATTTGATGTCTGACCTACAGAAAGACTCCAAACACCCTTTGAAGCGCCCCAAGCGTCACCGTCAGGACCGAAACCTTCGCGGATACCTGCGTTGCCATTTCCAGAATGGTCGGTAATTGAGGTGCCTGTGCCTTGGTCGAAGTTGTAGTAAGCGAGCAAGTTCCAGTCTGCTACTTCTGCTAAAGCCGCTTCGTTGGCAAGACTGCGGTTACATACGCTCTGCAATTGGTCTTGACTGAGGCATGAACCCCATACGCGGAATTCGTCGATGCTACCGTTCCAAGGATAATCGTAACGCGAAATGACAAACTTAGTGAGGTTGTATTCCGTAGGCGCTTCGCTCTTAACTTCCTTCATTTTCACGCCATCGCGATAGAAGGTAACAGCTGCTCCGTTGAAACTTACAGCATAGTGGTGCCATTCTTGTTCGATTACGAGGTTGTTGTCAGATGTGTGTGTTACACCCACGATGTCCAATGAGATGGCACCTTTATCGGTAACGTAACCACCGATGGTACCTCCGTAATGACCGAAACCATGACTGCCTGCAACGTCGATTGATGAGGGAGACATCCACCATTCAATAGTGAAGTTGCCGCTAGTGAAGGGTGCCTTAGTCATTGTCACTGTAGCGTTGCCCGTGTTGAAGTTCAAACCGCTCTTAGAGTCGCCATTACATACTGTTACGGCGTTGTTCTTAGAAGCAGTACTGCTACCGAGGGCATTTGTTGCCGTGAGGCTGACATTATATTTACCAGGAGCGTTAAACGTATACTCAGGATTGCGTCCTTCAATAAAGTGAGTCAAGTAATCATTGCTGATCATCCATTCCCATGACGTTGGTGATGACAAAGACTTGTCGTAGAAGTTCACCTTTTCACCAACTTGAACGATGCTTGGAGTCACCTCGAAGGCAGCAGTGGGTGCCACGTTCTTTACTTCTACATACTTCGTTTCAGTTGCCAAAACGGTGTTGTTCAACTTCACATTGAGCTGTACGGCAAAGACACCTGCAAAATTATAAGTGGCAGCGCCAACCATAGAATTAATAGTCTGCTTTTCGTAATCCGAAACGTCCACCAACCATTCGTATTCGTAACCAAATACAGGAGATTCGGGGAGGAACGTTACGCTTTCGCCAACAGCACAAGTTGCTGCAGAGAGTGAGAATGCCGCACTGATTTCGGGCTTCTTCACTTCCACTTCCAATGTGTCGGAAGCTTCGGCGCCTCTAGTGTTAGTTACCTTCGCAATAACCTGGTGCTTGCCTTCTGTTGCGAAGTAGGCTGTGGGCGACTTCATCGCTACGTTGTTCATATTCGCTGCGGGGATGGTCCAAGTGAGTGTTGTAGCACTCATGCTGGGCGTTGCCGTGAACGTAACAGGCGCACCAACGTAGATATCTCCCGAGGGTGCATTGATTTCTACCGTAGGAGTCGCTGTAGAAGTCTTTACCTTGGTGTTTTTATTCTCACGCTGTTCGATGTTAGCCGTTGACTTGCTGGTCTTCGCAATAGGCGCATGATTACCGCCTACACAGTCGCGCAAGTGAGGTGTGCCGTTAATGTCGATGATGTCACCGCGATAGTAGGTTACGAGGTCGTTTGTCAATGCTGCGTCAGGCAAAGAGACTTGATACATCTTCTTAACGTCTGCTGCAGGTAACGCACGCTTCCAAATGCGGAATTCGGCAAGTTCTGCGTCGAAGTAGCTATTGCCACTACCTGCTGTGAATGTCAAATCTCCGAAACCGCCAAGGCCTGAGTAAGAAGAGGCGTTGTGTGAAGCCTTCTTCGCACCATTCACGTAAACGGTGAGCGCACCACGGTCAACCACGATACAGATGTGCTTCCAAGCGCCAGCAGTAAACGTGCCCGAACCCGTATTTACGCGATTCTGAGTGTCCCATCCAACAGTGAACGAACCGTCTTCGTTGGCGTGCATCATCCATGTGCCCCAGTTACCAGCAGTTTGGTTCCAGTTGAGCAATGAGAGCGGACGGAGCCAGAACTCCATAGTTGCCTTTTCGTAGTTTGTACCAAAGACGTTGGGGATTGTGAAACCACCTTGCTTGATAAAGGCAGAGGGGAGTTTCGTGCTTGCTGTAGCGCCAGCGTAATAAACCTTGTTAGAAGCGAACGATTCAGCGTCTTTGTAAACCGCCGTTACGTGGTACTCACCTGCCTCCGTGAGGGCATAAGTAAGCGTTGAGGCATTGGTTTCTCCCACCTTTGTGCCACCACAATATACATTGTACGCCAAAATCTTCTTGCCCGAACGCACAGGTTCTTGCCAAGTGAGTTGGTCACCACTTATGGCAACATTTTCGGGAGCGTAGCATGAAGAAGAACCGTAAACGATTGTAGAGTAAACGATGCGGTCGCCCTTACGTCCGTCAATGGTCCACTCTTCTTCAGTCAATTTGAAGGGGGTTTCAATACCATCAAGGTTGTATTCGTAATCGATTACAGAAAGGTTGTGCAGGCGTCCTGAACCAATCATTGAGTTGCGCTTGCGTTCCACAATGAAGAAGTACTTCAAGGGGCGTGAGCGGTCCATACCTTCAGAGAGGGCAGTGATATCGTAACCAAACTCCATAGGTTCGTGATGGAAACCATCTGTCCACCTACCAAGCATGGGCACTTCGGGAGCGGGGTTAGTGTTACCATTGGCACCGTCACCGGCATAGATGAAGTGGTGCATGGGCACTGCCTTAGCAGGTTCTGTAGCGTTTAAGTCAGCTGAAACACCTGCGTAGAAACACAATTCGGAACGGTGTGTGTATTCCACTTCAACCTTCATTGTGCGCAAGGGGCGATAGTCCTTTCGGATGCGGTAAACTTCGGGAGTCCACCATCCGTTGTTAGGCACGTAACCCTTTCCGTCCTTCACCGCTGCGGGCACACTCCAAGCGTAGGGGCAGTAGATGAAACCCTTATTTTCCCACCAGGGACCCCAAGAGTTTACAACAATCCATGCACCCTTTTCAAGAGGTTGCTTCCCCCAGGGGTCGTTCGTTTCAAGGTCGCCTTCGCCATAAACGCCGTCTCCGTCTAAGTCAAACTCGATGCGGTCGTCATATCCTACGATGGTAAGTGCGTGGTCAACAGACTCTCCCCAATGTGTGAGATAGCGCATTCCCACAACACCTGCAGCACGATTGACTTCGGTATTTGCGATGTTAGCACTACCGTTTGCTGATGCCACACCGATACCTACAATACCTGGACGTCCCTTAAAGTCAGGGTCGCCATGGTGGTCATACAACCAACTCTTCAAAACCTTGCGTCCCTTTGCCGTTTGGAGTGTGAAAGGAATGTGTGAGGGTTTGTGAGCGCGGTTGAACATACCTTCATACCACTTTTCGTAACCGTTCATCCAACCAATGTTGGGGTCGTCCCAGTTATACGAACCGTAGATTGCAGAATTCATGCGACCACCGTAAGTCTTTGCCGAGGGCACACCGATAAACTGAATGAACTCATCCTTACCCGAGTTGCCGTAAGTAAGGTTATAAACGAAGTGAGAGGGCAACTGATTTTCTTCCACATTACCAGGAAGGTCGCGATAAGCATTCAACTCATGCGTGAGCATGTAGCAGATACGCGAAGCAGCACCACACGAACCATTCACCTGACTAAACACAGGGGGGAAATACTTCGTTTCGGCAGCATTGATATGGTCTGGCAAGTCCGTACGGTCCTGTACTTCTTGCAAACCCATTTCGCCACCCGAGCGTGAGCGCTTAGCACCGGGCATGGGTTCGTCACCCTGCCAGTAAATCAACGAATAATCGGGGTTGAAATTATCTTCATAATCCACCCACTTCGTTTTGTCTACTTGCATAACTTGTGCCCCAGCCATGACGGGAGTGGCAAGTGCGAGTAAAAGAATCTGTTTTAACTTCATAAGTTATTAGATATTGGGATTAATAAATGATTGAAAGTTTAAATCTAAGAGAAGGAAGGCGATACTTTAACCGCATTTCCCTCGAGCGCAAAATTATGCATAAATTACGGATTCTTAGTAACGAATCGTTCATAAATTCATGAAAGCAACGATTTTAGACCGAAGCAGAGAGAGAAGCATAGTTCTTTACAAAAGGTCAATCTTAGAGAATAAGCATTGCCATCGGAAGACGGTTGTTTAAATGCCATAAAACGCCGTCGCTGTAGTGCAACAAAGAAACCGTTTTAGAAACGTCCTCCCATATAGCGTGAGTGCGTTCTAAAACGGTTTCTTTCTATTGTTTTATATCAATGCAGTGAATGCTGCTTGAATATAACCAGTCGTTCTATTCCCAGTAATTGCCATCCCATGCAAACTGGCGTTCATTGGATGCGGGGATATCGGGAATAGGCCCCACGGGGATGTGGTCACTACCACTTGCAGCGAGCATACCCTCGGAAGCAACAGAAATGGCTGTTGCATTAGGCGCTTGATATTCTTTCTTGTTCGTGATTTTTAGTTTAGTTGATTTTACTTCACCAATACCTTCTTGCCGTTGATGATGTAGATGCCAACGGGAAGTTCGTGCTTCAAGTGTTTCAAATCAGCATTGCGCTTGATGAGCATACCATTCGTGCTGTACACGTCAACTGTTGCAGGCACTGCACCATCTGCAGTTACTCCACCAATAGCAGTTAATACATCTTCGATAAAGAAGAATTCCTTCCACTGGTCTGCTTGCTGATAAGCAGCGAGGCCCGATTGGGGAACTTGCAACACGCAATTCCACTTGTTGATGTCGTCCAAAGCCATTGTGCCGCAAGTCGGAGGCACTTCGGCATAACTAATCAATTTCGTCAAGTTCACACAGTCGGAGAAGGCTTCTTGCCCAATCGTTTTCACGCTCTTACCGAACGAGAAGTAGTCCAAGTTGCTACATCCGCTGAATGCCCAGTTGCCAATCTTCTTCACATCGCCGCCAATCGTTACGTTCTTCAAGTTGGTGCAACCATAGAACTCGTTGTCCGAAATTTCCTCCTCCTTATCCGTAATCACGACGCTGCGCAATGACGTGTTGCGGTAGAAGGGCGAATAACCATAGTAGTTAGAAGTATTGTAAGAAATGTTACCACCAATATATACCGAGTCGAGCGGACAGTCAGCGAACAAGGGACTTTCATCATTAGACCCCAACGAAAGGTCTGCAGTTCTATCCTCAATCACGACATCAGTCATTTTTGTGCAGTCATCAAATGCATAGCTGCCGATGCGGGTTACACTTGCGGGAATGGAAATAGATTCCAATGCAGTGTTTGCAAAACAGTAATCCCCTAATTCTATAACCTTTTTAGGAATCTTCACCTCCGAAAGATTGCTACATTCGCGGAATGCACTTTCGCCTATAGATGTTATACCATCTCCTAAAGTGAGTGTGGTGATTCCAGTACATCCGTAAAAAGCAGACGCTCCAACTTCTCCCTTATGAGACACTGAGAGTTGTTTCACAGTCTTGTGTCCGTATGCCGCATAAGGCATTACATTCTTAACGGTCATGGCAACACCTCTGTACGATACGGTTTCGCCAATATTAATTGCTTCAACAGCACTATCATAACTGCAGTCAATAGCATCGCAAGTACGCTCAGAGGGACTTACTGGAACGTACTTCACCCCTTCTGTTTCAAACATAGAACTCAAATAGGGATATACCTTCACATTGCTTGAACTGCCATACTGCTCGTTTGCTACGTAATTGATGGTCCCCTTCAAATTTGACCATCCGTTCGGGGGTGTATTTGTCAACCATATTGTTTTTTTAGGCGAACACTGATATGAACCAATAGAAAGAACTCCTGTGCCAATAGTTAAGGAAGTCAAACTGGAGCATTCACGGAAGGCATAATTCCCAATACCATAATTACCGCCTTTATAATTTGTGGGCAACACCAATTCTGTCGCGTTCCCTATATACGCTCGTAGATAATTAGCATCGTCTTCTTCAGTAAAAATAAAGTCATCTACCTGCTCATACCCATTGCAAACGACATTTGCATAGTATGCGATACAACCATAACTTGAACTACCCTTTGTGAAGGTGAGATTTGAATTATTTAAAACGACTCTAAGGTTGGAGCAACCAAAGAAAGCATAAGACCCAATGCTGGTCACACTGTTAGGAATCTCCACGGAAGTCAAACTGGAGCAATATTCGAAAGCAGAATTCCCAATGCTGGTCACACTGTTAGGAATCACTACGGACATCAAACTGGAGCAATTATAGAAAGCAGAAGACCCAATGCTGGTCACACTGTTATGAATCACCACGGAAGTCAAACTGGAGCAACCTCCGAAAGCAGAAGACCCAATGCTGATCACACTGTTAGGAATCACCACGGAAGTCAAACGGGAGCAACCTCCGAAAGCAAGCCCCCCAATGCTGGTCACACTGTTAGGGATCTCCACGGTAGTTAAATCGTCGCAATTATAGAAAGCATATATCCCAATGTTATAGTTATTACCTTTATAATTGGTAGGTAACACCAATTCTGCTTCATTCCCGATATATAGTCGTAGATACCATGCACCATCCTCTTCTGTAAAAATGAAATTATCTACTTGCTGATACCCATTGCAAACCACCGTCGCATTGGATGTCAACCAACCATGTTCATAACTACCCTTTGTGAAGTTAAGAACTGAATTATTTAATACGACTTGAAGACTGTTACAATATGCGAAAGCATAAGACCCAATACTAGTCACCCCGTTACCAATCACCACAGAAGTCAAACCAGAGCAATTTTGGAAAGCAGCATCCCCAATGCTGGTCACACTATTAGGAATTACCACGGAAGTCAAACCAGAGCAATTTTGGAAAGCACTAGACCCAATGCAGGTCACACTGTTACCAATCACCACGGATGACAAACCTTTGCAATTATCGAAAGCAAAATTCCCAATGTTGGTCACATTGTTAGGAATCTCCACGGACATCAAACCTTTGCAATTATCGAAAGCATGCCCCCCAATGCTGGTCACACTGTTAGGAATCTCTATGGAAGTCAAACTGGAGCAACCTGAGAAAGTCCAAGACCCAATGCTGGTCACGCTGTAGGTGATATCACTATAGGTTACGGATTCGGGAATGGTGACTGTACCGGAATATTCGTTTGAATAATCGTAGGAGTTGGAACCACGATAAGTCACAGCTACCGTCTTATCCGTTTCAGACGTGATGTCGTAATAAATGCCATCGACTTCGAAGTCGTGGGCAAAGAGGGGTGTGCTGCAGAGTACGAGGGCTAGGAGGGCAACACAGAGGGGGTGTAGTTTTTGTTTCATAATACTTTTTTAGAGTACAGATTACAGATTACAGCTGCCTGCGGGGTGGAAAATTCGATTGACTGGTACGGACGTACGGTGCGTGCGTCCTTAAAATCATGGTTGATTTTTTAGATCATTTAGTTGTTTA
>CALCHM010000171.1 GCA_937901345.1 uncultured Prevotella sp.
GCCGCCACTTTTCAGAGAGGTTCTTCAAAATCTTGAAGAACCTCTTTTTTTGTTATTGTCTTCACGTATTATTTTTTTGATGTAACGTTCTCAAAGACTAAAGAATACCTGTTCAGGGCATAGACCTAGTTAAATGGTTTTACCCTTTGCTTTACCTTTTGGTAAGCGACCGTTGGTTTAGAGGATTCTGGCAAACGGAGTGACTTATACAACTCGATGACATTTATATTTATGGTGTTAGAGGTGTATTCCGGATACTCATATTCTTTTTTTATTATGACATTCTCTAGCTCTATTAAGTGTATTTGACGGTGTGGATTGTATTTGATTTTTGGAATATATATTACCTTTGTAATGTGTTTTCATTGAATTTGTATCAGATTTTTTCTTAGTTTTGTAGACTCCATGATTATGAATGATCTCTTACTAGGTTTTAAACGTTATATATTGCTCGAGAGAGGTTTTTCTGTTAATACGCGCGATGCGTATTTGCGAGATGTGAACCATTTCTATAATTTTTTAGAATCCGAAAAATTGCATGTTCGTGATGTAAAGTTGAATGACTTGCATCGTTTTACCTGGCAATTGCATGAAGTTGGTATCTCAGCAGGTTCTATCGCACGTATTCATTCTGGTTTACGTTCTTTCTATGGGTACTTAATTTTAGAGGGGATCATAGAAACGAATCCTACTGCGTTGTTAGAGTCGCCTAAAAAGGGATTGCATTTACCTGAAGTGCTTTCTACCGCAGAAATTGATTCCATCCTTGCTGTGATAGATTTGAGTAACTCCGAAGGTCAACGTGATAAGGCGATTTTAGAATTGCTTTATAGTTGCGGTTTGCGCGTTTCTGAATTATGTAATTTAAAGATGCATGACCTATTTTTAGAAGAGGGTTTTCTGAAAGTTGTTGGTAAAGGAAATAAAGAGCGCCTTGTTCCTATATCTAATCAAGCAATCAAAGAATTAGATCTTTGGTTCCTTACAAGAAACACGATAACCCCAAAGGCAGGTGAAGAAGATTATGTCTTTATATCTGTATGTCGTAAACAACACCTTTCCCGAATTACGGTTTTCCATAATTTACGTCTTTATGCTGAGCGTGCAGGAATCACAAAGAAGATATCCCCTCACACGTTGCGACATTCTTTTGCTACACATCTTTTGGAAGGAGGTGCCAATTTGCGCGTCATTCAGGCCATGTTAGGTCATGAACAGATTTCAACAACAGAGATATATACTCATATTGATCGTTCGATGTTAAGACAGCAAGTTCTTACCTATTTCCCACGTAACAAACGTGATTAGCAAGATGTTAGTTAAATGTAAAATTAGGGTGGCAATTGTATTTCTAAATAAGAAATTTTTTTAAAAAAATCTATTTTTTTACTCTGAAAAGTTGCTAAATATGTTGAAAGGGTGTAATTTTGCATCAGTTTTTCATGGTATTAGATTTAAGGTTAGTAAAGATTGGTTGTCGGGATGACAATCAATTTTTTTTGTATATCTACCTCAAGTCGATATTATATTGTGTTTGTGTATTTTTGTTTAGTACATGCGTAAAGCGCATTTATTAGAACTCTTAAAGATTTATTGACAATATTTATAAAACCATTAATATTTATTATGGGAGTTTATTTGTTTTGAATGGAAAAGTCGTTATATTTTTGCAATGCAAATCCACGTTGGAGTTGCTTAAACAGTAAAAAATATATGCTTATCAAAAATATCCATGCTCGTGAAATTCTTGACTCCAGAGGTTATCCAACGCTTGAAGTAGATGTGTCGCTTGAAGATGGTACTTTAGGACGTGCCTCAGTGCCTTCTGGAGCATCAACAGGTAGTAATGAAGCCTTAGAACTTCGTGATGGTGAACTCCATCGTTACAATGGTCGCGGAGTAAAGCGGGCCGTTCAAAATGTGAATACGATTATTGCTCCCGAACTTCAGGGTGCCAATGTCTTTAATCAGCGCGCCATTGACGGCAGATTGCTATCGTTGGATGGTACTCCTACGAAAAAGCGTTTAGGTGCAAATGCTCTGTTAGGCGTTTCTTTAGCCGTTGCCCGTGCTGCAGCATTGGTGCAAGGTGTGCCTCTTTTTCGCTATTTGGGAGGGATGAATGCGCATACGCTTCCTGTTCCGATGATGAATATCATCAATGGTGGTTCTCATTCAGACGCTCCTATTGCCTTTCAAGAATTCATGATTCGCCCTATTGGTGCAACGAGTTTTCGCGAAGCATTACGTATGGGCGCAGAAGTTTTTCACGCGTTGAAAAAAGTGCTCCAGCAGCGCTCTTTTAATACCGCCGTTGGTGATGAAGGTGGTTTTGCCCCCTCACTTCGTGACACCGAAGAAGCGCTTTACTGCATTATGGAAGCCATTAAGCAAGCAGGTTATCAACCTGGTGCAGATGTGACCATCGCCATGGATTGTGCGGCGTCAGAATATTATAAGGATGGCAAGTACGATTACACTATTTTTGAAGGTGAAAAAGGTTTACGCCTCACTTCCGAAGAACAGGTGGAGTATCTCACGCAATTGGTGAATCGTTATCCTATTGACTCCATTGAGGACGGCATGGCTGAAAACGATTGGAGCGGCTGGGAACTTCTCACCGAACGGCTGGGGAATCGCTGTCAGCTGGTCGGAGATGATCTCTTTGTCACCAATGTTTAAATGATCCGGCGCGGTACCGATCTCAAAATCGGTAACTCCGTCCTGATAAAACCCAACCAGATC
>CALCHM010000172.1 GCA_937901345.1 uncultured Prevotella sp.
ACAACGGAAATAGAAACTTCAGAAACCGTCGTCCGAATAACAGACCATTCAGACCAAAAGGCGATAAAAACGAATCTGAACAATAGACTCTTTTCATTGTAGTTTAGGTGGCAAAACTGAAATCAATATCTGCAATAAGGGCAGTCGTGCTGAGTGTGGCAATCTCGTTTATGACAATGGCGTGCGTGACGTGCTTCGCAATCATTTGGGTGGTGTGAAGGCAAATTTGGTTTCGCCCAAGGAGTTGGCTAGCGTTGTGGTGCCCGAAATGAACTCCAATGAGATTGCAGTGTATTATGCTTTTGGCGAAATCGTAGATGAAAAGACGACCGGTCTTTCGGCAGGTGGCGCAGAGATTGTGGGTAGCAAGATTGTGGAAGACCTTGACAAGTTGATGAACGACGATAAGGTGAAAGCCGTAGTGCTCCGCATCAATTCGCCTGGTGGTAGTGCTTTTGCGAGTGAGCAGATGTGGAATGCCATTGAATTGTTGAAGTCAAAGAAACCTGTTGTTGTTTCTATGGGTGACTATGCTGCTTCGGGTGGTTATTATATGTCATGTAATGCCAATCGCATCTTTGCTCAACCCTCTACACTTACGGGGTCTATTGGTATTTTTGGTATGGTGCCAAACTTCTCTGGTTTGCTTACTGAAAAACTCGGTCTTCACTTTGACGTAGTGAAAACCAACGAATCTTCTGACTTCGGTGCTTTTGGTCGTGGTTTTAATGCGAAAGAAACAGCAGCGATGCAGGCTTATATCGAACGCGGTTACGACCTCTTCCTCACACGTGTGGCAAATGGTCGCGGAATGACTAAGGAAGCGGTGAACGAAATTGCACAGGGTCGCGTTTGGACAGGACAGCAGGCTTTGGAAATCGGACTTGTTGACCAATTGGGTTCTCTTGAAGATGCTATTGCTTATGCTGCCGAATTGGCAAACACACCTGATTTCGCGGTAGGTAATTATCCTGCGAAGGATGCTTTTGTAACGCAACTCCTGGAAACTACTAAGGAAAACTATATGGAACGTGAGTTGCGTACACTCTTGGGCGAGCATTATAGTTGTTTGCATATCTTGAAGCAAATTCAGAATGGAAACTACCTTCAGGCACGTATGCCCTACGCTCCTAACTTGCGTTAATCGTTTAAGGTAAATTCCGCATTTCTAATGTACAACCTGATTATGTCAATCCGCAATTTCTTGTTCGATAACGGTTGGGGATTGAAACAACAGGCATTTGACGTGCCGCTTATTGCAGTGGGCAACCTTTCGATGGGAGGTTCGGGAAAAACGCCCCATACAGAGTACCTCGTAAAGTTGCTCCAACAGGCGGGTAAGGACGTTGCCGTTTTGAGTCGTGGATATGGTCGTGCGACAAAGGGGTACCGTCTAGCAACTGAAACTTCTAGTGCGAGCGATATTGGCGATGAACCCCGTCAAATCAAGCAGAAATTTCCAGAATGTACAGTTGCCGTTTGCGAAAAACGCGTGGTGGGTATGCAACACTTGATTGCTGAGCGCGAGGAGGCGGGAAAAACTCCGAACAACTGGGTCGTTGTGCTTGACGATGCTTTTCAACATCGTTATGTCAAACCTGGATTGAATATTTTGCTCACGGATTACGCGCGTCCTTATTATGCCGACCGCGTATTGCCTTGGGGCAGACTCCGTGAAAGTGCAGTCGGAGCACAACGTGCCGATATCATTGTTGTAACGAAGTGTCCGAAACATCTTTCATCCCTTGCTGCGGAACAAATCCGTATGAAACTGACACCGCTCCCAACGCAGGAGGTGTTCTTTACGAATTTCGATTACGCCAATCCTTATTCCGCAAGCAACCATCAGGAGACAGGACTTCCGCAGAGTGCATTGGTGCTCACAGGCATTGCTAAACCGCAACCGCTCTATGCCTATTTAGAAGCGCATGGTGTGGAAATCAAACCGCTAGCGTTCCCTGATCACCATGCTTTCACTCCGAGTGATGTGGAACGCATAAACGCCGCGTTCGAAACCCTTCCCGAAGGAAGTAAAGTCATCACGACAGAGAAAGATGCTGTACGCTTGCAACAACTTCCCACACTCAGCGAAGCGGTAAAGCAACATCTGCTGGTGCAACCTATTGAAGTGAAATTCCTTTTCGGACAAACCGAAAAATTTAATACAATAATTCACGATTATGTTGACGCAAATAAATGAAACTGCACAGTGGTTGAAAGAGCATACCACTTCGCGCCCCACAACTGCCGTTGTGCTTGGCACAGGTTTGGGACGTTTGGCGGCAGAAATACAAGTAATTGATGAATTTCCTTATAGCGAGATACCGCATTTCCCTCTTTCAACAGTTGAAGGACACAGCGGAAAACTCATCTTCGGACTACTAGGTGGCAAAGAAGTTTTAGCAATGCAAGGTCGCTTTCATTTTTATGAAGGTTACGATATGAAGCAGGTGACATTCCCAGTGCGTGTCATGCATGCTCTCGGAATTCAAAGTCTCTTCGTTTCAAACGCAGCAGGGGGCATGAATCCCGCTTTTGAAATTGGAGACTTAATGCTGATCACCGACCATATTAATTTCTTCCCCGAACATCCTCTTCGCGGAAAGAATTTCCCCACTGGTCCGCGTTTCCCAGACATGTCTGAAGCATACGACCGCGAATATCTCACTCTTGCTCGTGAAATAGCTCAAGAGAAAGGCATCAAAACCGTAGAGGGTGTTTATGTAGGCACTCAAGGACCGACGTTTGAAACTCCTGCGGAATACAAAATGTATCGCATTATGGGTGGTGACGCTGTTGGTATGTCTACCGTGCCAGAGGTTATCGTGGCGCGTCATTGCGGAATACGCGTGTTTGGTATTTCTATCATTACCGACTTAGGTGTTGAGGGTAAAATCGTAGAAGTGAGTCACGAAGAGGTGCAGCAAGCGGCAAATGCCGTGCAACCCTTGATGGCAGACATCTTCAGAGCGCTCATTCAGCGTATCGCATAACCCTGATGATGTTCTTGCTTCTCTAGTTGTCTAGACATGCTAGATTTTCTAGAATGATTATGCTAATAACAATAACATTAAATATATTATGGCAAAAGGAAAAGTAGATGCCCTGCTTGGCATCGTTTTTGGTGACGAAGGTAAAGGTAAAGTAGTTGACTACTTCACACCGCAGTACGATGTGATCGCGCGCTTTGCGGGTGGTCCTAACGCAGGTCACACTATCATCTTCGAAGGTAAGAAGTTCGTGCTTCGTTCTATCCCTTCAGGTATCTTTGATGAAGGTAAGATCAACATTATTGGTAATGGTTGTGTCATTGCTCCCGACCTTTTCATGGCAGAAGCTCGCGAACTTGAAGTTGCAGGTTACACACTTACCGATCGTCTTCACATCAGTCGTCGTGCTCACCTTATTCTTCCCACTCACCGCGTTCTTGACCGCGCTTATGAAGCAGCGAAGGGTAAGGCAAAGGTTGGTACAACGGGTAAGGGCATTGGTCCGACTTATTCAGATAAGGCTGCGCGCGTAGGTCTTCGTGTTGGTGATATCCTCGATAACTTTGAGGCAAAGTATCAGGCGCTCAAGGCACGCCACGAGCAGATTCTCCGTGATCTCAACTTCACAGACTACGACATCACCGAGGAAGAACAGAAGTGGATGGAGGGGGTTGAATATATGCGTAAGTTCCCCCTTCGCGAAACTGAAATCGACATCAACAATTATCTTGCAGAAGGCAAGACTGTACTCGCTGAAGGTGCACAAGGTTCATTGCTCGATATTGACCACGGAACTTATCCTTTCGTATCTTCAAGTTCAACCACTAGTGGTGGTGTTTGCACAGGTCTTGGCGTGGCTCCAAACAAGATTGACCGCATCTTTGGTATCTTTAAGGCTTATTCTACTCGTGTAGGTTCTGGTCCCTTCCCCGTGGAACTCTTTGACGAAACGGGCGACCTTATCCGCCACATTGGTAATGAATATGGCGCAGTTACAGGTCGTAATCGTCGTTGTGGATGGGTAGACCTTGTGGCTCTCAAATACGCCATCTCCATTCAGGTCAATACCGACGAGGCACGCGATGTGCTCTCCAAGTTCACGGGCTATCCATGCCACATTGTCCTCGTCCTCCTCTCGATTGAAAGTACACGTGCTATAGATGAGCAATCCACCGGGTTTCAATGTCGGCCAGATGTCCGTCAGGATGCGGCGCTGACGTTGCCAGCAGACATCCACATTCTCCACGCTCCATTCTTCAACGGCCACTTCGTCCTTACGGAACATTCCTTCGCCCGAGCAAGGTACATCGGTAAGGACAACATCGAAGAGATTTTCCAACGAAGTGAAATCGGCTGGGTCATTATTGGTCACAACCACATCAGGATATCCCCATTTGATGAGGTTCTCCGCCAAAATCTGCGAACGGTTGCGCATCACCTCATTAGCCACAAGCAAGCTTCCTTCAGGCAGAATACTACGGCACAAGGTCGATTTCCCACCGGGTGCAGCACAAAGGTCGAGCATCACGACGGGAGTTTCTACATATTGTTGAAGAACCCTTTCGACGAACATGGACGAGGCTTCCTGCACATAATAGCAGCCGGCATGAAAGAGTGGGTCGAACGTAAAGGTGGGGCGATGCTCCAAATAAATGCCTGAAGGGGCCCAAGGCACTGGATTTCCTTCAACAGGAAGCCCACACTTGCGGCGATTGGGACGGATG